>JAODMI010000107.1 GCA_025464755.1 Homoserinimonas sp. | reverse complement strand
CGCTTGCAGCACGCCGCCGCCAATGCTGAAAACGTCGAGGTCGTTCATGAACTTGGTTACCTCGGAAGCAACAAGCGGTACGTTGAGAAACGGGAACATCTTCTCTGCTCGCTCAACGAGATCGTTGCTCTGCCACAGATGCACGATCTCCTGCACCTGGATGACCAGATTTTCTACCTGCTCGGCGATCACCGGGATCAGAGCGAAGACCAGGCCGGTGACTAGACCCAGTACGCCGCTGAGAACAGTAAGTATCGCCAGCCACCGGGGAAATTTGTGCTGCTCGAGCCAAGTAATCAGAGGATCAAGTCCCAGGGCGAGGAATAGGGCGGCGCCAATGTAGGTGAGGATCGTCGCCAGGTTCCCCACTGCGGCACCGATGCCTATGGCAACAAGAACACCAAAGCCACCGTAGAGGCCGAACCGGAATGAGTTCTGAATCTTCACGAGCTCTTCACCTTCATTGGGCCCCCTGGCTCACGTTTGCCTCAACCGTCGGCGCTGATTCTCTCTGCTTCGCCGAGCACCCCGCGAAGGTTCTCAAAGTAGGCGGCGACTGCTTCTCGTTCGATCCTAATCTTGGCCAGACGCTCCTCGGCGTCAGACACGAGAATGGCGGTGCGATTCTCCGCCTCGCCAATGATTGCGCGTGCGCGATTTTCAGCATTTCGGAGCACTTCAGCGGCCGTAGTGTCAGCGTTCATCCGCAACTCCTTGGCCTCTGCCTTCGAAGAGGTTTCCAAAATCTCGGCCTCTTTTCGTTTCTCGCTCGCGCGGTCAATGGCTGTGGCAAGTTGCGCCTGCGCTTCATCCAAATACGCCTGCGTCTGTGAGACGGCCTCTTGCTGCCGTGACAGAAACTCGCGTTCAGCTTCATCGCGGCGTGATTTCATCTCGATGTCTAGGTCAATCCGCGCCTGTTCTATTTCTTGTGCGATTGCCGTACGCGCCTCCTCCGCCTCGAAGGCCAACTGGGCGGCTACCGTCTCCTGTTGATGTTTGAGCTCCGCCCGCTGCTGCTCAATGTCGATGGCCAGGTCTGTGCGCTGTTGTTCGATGTCATGGGCGAGGCTGGAGCGCTCGAGTTCGATGTCATAGGCGAGGCTGGACCGCGCTTGGGTAATTTCTTTGTCGAGTGATGCTCTGGCCGAAGCGGTTTCGTGCTCTAGCTCTGTTCGCGCGCGTTCCGTCGCCTGCGTGAGTTGCGCCTGCGCTTCGGCGGTTTCTTGAGCAAGTTCCGCGCGTTGCGTAGAAACTTGCTGGTGCACGGCGTCGCGCGTTTCGGCGGTTTCGCGGTTCACGGCGTCACGCGCCTCAGTGGTTTCAGCCTGCAGGGCATCGCGCGTCTGCGCCGTTTCACGGGCAAGCTCAGCTTCAGCGTCATCAATCTCACGGGCAAGCTCAGTGCGGGCCTCGTCAACCTCGCTTGCCAGCTGCGCGCGAGTTTGCTCGACCTCACGCTCAAGCTCTCTGCGCGCTTCGTCCACCTCTCGAGCGATTTCTGCGCGCGTTTCCGCTATTTCCCGTGCCAGTCGAGCGCGCGTATTTTCGACTTCTCTCGCCAGGCGAACCTCGTGGTCCTCTGTCTCGCGTGCCAGTGCGGAATGCGCGACGTTTCGCATGCGCGTCAGCTCGTCGTGCGTTGAATCCTGTTCCCGCTTCAGCGCGGCGTAGCCATCGCTGGTTTCCAACTCCAACGCCGTTCGCGCTTCATCGATCTCCAGCGCGAGATTGGCCCGCGCCTCGCTGACATCCAGATGTAAGCGGGCGCGTACGTCGTCAACTTCCCTTGTCAGTTCGGCATGTGTCGTGGCTACGGTGTGGGCGAGCTCAGCGCGCGTCGTCTCCACATCGCGTGAGAGGTCACCGCGCTGCTGCGCAACGTCGCGTTCCAAGTCGCCTCGCTGCTGCTCGATGTAGCGTGCAAGATCGCCGCGCAACTTCTCGTTTTCGCTGGCGAAGTCGGAGCGAGACTTCTCTGTCTGGCGGGCCAGTTCAGCAGCCATTTCGCGCGCTTCGCTGACGTCGCGGCCTGCGACGACTCGAAGCTCTGCAACTTCTCTCTCGGTTTCCGCTCGCAATGCCGCGGCCTCGCGTTTGGCGGTCGAGCGTGCCTCCGCAGCTTCCGTCGCAACTGCCCCCCGGATGGCGGCCGCCTCCCGGAGCGCATCCTGCGTAACAGGCTCCGCCTCGGCGCGGGCCCGTGCAATGAGTTCCGCTGCCTCTTCTCGAGCGTTCCATAGGATGGTTTCAGACTGGGCGGCGGCATTGGCCATGACACGATCGGCGGCCTCCATAGTTTCGGCACGCAATCGCGTCACCTCAGCATGGACCGTACTCCGCAGTCTTTCGGCGTCGATGTCTGCCTGGCTGATGAGCCGGGTGGACTGTTCCTCCGCCACACGTAAGGTGTTCTCGAGCTTGGTTCCGAGGCCGCTGTATGTTGGGCTTCCGGTCTCTTCTAGCTCAGACTGCAGGTCGGCAACTGTTGCAGCAAGCCGCTTAATTTCCTTGTTAGCTTCAACCTTGTCGGTATTGGCTTTGATGACCTCGCGTCGCAAGTCATGTAGGGCGCTGTCAACCTCCTCGCGGTTGTAACCGCGCATAACTGTACTGAAGGCTTCGTCGTCAGCTGCCATAATCGTCTCCCTCAGGATCGTTGGCCCGGGGCGCCACAATCCGGGCCGAGCTATCCGAGTTTAGCGCCAGGCAGTTTCTGGGTGTGAGGGCCCATCCCCGCAGCCATCAGCCGACTGTTAGGCGGTATACAGGGTCCTCGGCTAATCTGAGGGGTCTTTGTCTGTTGCCTATGCGGGTTCTCGCAGCACGGATTCGTCGGCCTCGCCCCTGGTGCGAGCCGATGCATGGCCGTTCTGCGGCAGTCGCTAAGCGCCAAACGTGGTCAGGCGGCACGAAAGGAGTAGTTCTTGCGGTTTGTTGCGGCCATCATCAGCTTCGTCATTGCGTTCGTGATGATTGCGTTCGGTTTAGCTGAGCGCACGCTTTTCGCTCAGCCGGATCACGTGACCTCTGCGGTCGCCGTCGAGTCGACTGCGCCTATAACCATCATCGACGGTGACACGTTGAATGCCAGGGACGGCCGTCAAAAAATTGAGCTTGCAGGTGACGGGGCAGTCTTCGCGGCGTACGGGCGCACCAGCGATGTAATCGCCTGGGCTGGTGACACCAGTTACAACATGATTGGCTTGGATGAGGAGACGGGTCGACTCACTTCCAGCGCCGAGCGGGGGAAGTCAAACGAGGCACCGCCAGCTGCCGGCTCCGATCTGTGGCTAGGTGAATACCAGCGCGAGGGCGAGCTTACTTTCACCATCAATGTTCCCCAAGATATTTCCATCATCGTGATGTCTGACGGGGTGCAGCCTGCACCTTCTAGCGTTCAGATCACCTGGCCCGTCGATAACCGCACCCCGTGGTCAGGCCCTCTGATTGTTGGCGGCGTGTTGATGCTGCTTTTGGGACTGGGGCTATACCTGTGGGCGCTGAACCACCTACGCAAAACTCGGGGTCCGAGACGTAAACCACCTAAGCAGCCAAAGCAGCCCAAGCTGCCGGGTCAGCCGCGCTACAACTATCGCAAGGCGGTGAAGGCAGTGAGGGCTAACAAACCTAAAGCTATTGAAAGCGCAAAAGGCCGCAGGTCTTCTAGAAGGATGACCGCGGTTATTCCCGTCATGCTTGTGACGGGCTTGGTGTTAAGCGGCTGCTCGGTACAATCCTCGCCGTTCAACCCGCAACAGGCAGCCCCTACGCCAACGGCAACCGTGGCTCAAGTCGAAGGTGACATCGCCAAAGAGGCAGCTGTGACGGTGCCTCAGGCCGAGGACATCATCGGGAAGGTGTCGGCCGTCGCCACCCAGGCAGATGCGGAGCTCAATCCCGATCTCGCCACCAGTCGGTTCGCCGGGGCAGCGCTCGAATTGCGCACGGCGAATTACGCCATCCGAAAGGTGGATCCGGCGTTCGCGGCGCCTAAAGCTATTCCCGCTGGCCCCGTGAAGCTCGTTTTGCCCCAGCAGTCCGACACTTGGCCCCGCACGGTACTCGCGGTTATCCAGGACCCCGCAAACGAAGAGGTCATCCCCACCGCTTTGATGCTTAAGCAAGACACGCCGCGTGAGAATTACAAAGTGCACTACGCCGTCGTGCTGGAGTCCAACATCGTGCTACCGGATGTCGCATCCGCCACTGTGGGAGCGGTTCGAGTGGCACCTGACGACAAGCTTCGCAAGATGTCGCCAGCGACGATCGCCACGGCATATGCGGACATCCTCGCGCTGGGCGCCGACAGTGCGTATTACGAGCAGTTCGACCTCGAGAACGATGTGCTGGTTCCCAGCGCAGGTGTTGAAGGCAAGGCTGCCCGCAAGGCCGCGTTGCCGCCGAACGCCAGTATCACCACTGCAGGGGTCGCGGGTGTTGGCGAGACCATTGCTCTCGCTACGAGTGAGTCAGGTGCTCTTGTCACCGCGAGCATCGGAGAAGTCGAAACTGTCACCCCCACCGAGGCGGGGTCGCAACTGACCCCAGACGCGGGGCCCGTAAAGTCCTTGTCGGGGGTGACAACGACAACTAAAGGCGTCGCGGCAACGTACGCTTTCCAATTGTTGTTCTATGTCCCACCAGCCAGCAGCAACGAGAAAATCTCGTTACTGGGGTTCAGTGAGGGACTCGTTGCTGCAAAGGAGATCTAAGTGACCAACCTTCCTGCGTCCAGCCTTCGTGGGGCCGTCGACCTCTCATCGCTTGTGAGGCCGCCTGCTGCAGCGGGTAACACGCCAGCTGCCTCTGCCGCCGCCGGCGCGACAGGCAAGGTTCCCTCGCTGGTCGTTGACGGTACCGACGCCAACTTCACCGGGATTTTGGAACTGTCAAGCACCGTCCCCGTGATCGTCGAGTTTTACGCCGGCTCAACCTGGGCAGCGTTGGCAACGCTGGTCAAGGAGTACGCGGGCAAACTTGTTCTGGCTACCGTGGATGCACCCGTCAACCCGCAATTGCAGCAAGCGTTCAACGTGACCGCTGTTCCCACGGTCGCAGCCGTCGTGGGCGGGCGCCCGCTGGCGCTATTTGAAGGTGAGATTGACGACCAGCAGGCCAGGCAGGTGCTCGATCAGGTTTTGACATTGGCGGCCCAGAACGGCGTCACCGGCACTGTAGACGCTGAAGTAGTCGAGCCAGACACGGCCGCGGATCCCGTGGAAGAGCCGTTGCCCCCGCTGCACCAAGAAGCGTTCGATGCCATCGACCGGGGGGACTACCCTGAGGCGATCAAGGCCTACGAGAAGGCAATTTTGCAGGACCCGCGCGACTCACTCGCCGTGGCAGGCCTTGCTCAAGTTTCCCTCTTGCACCGACTGAGCGGGAAGACGGTCGCCGACATCCGCAACGCGGCGGCTGCCGGGCCCACAGATGTGGAAGCGCAGCTGGACGTGGCCGACCTCGACGTCTCCGGAGGACATTTGGAGGACGCTTTCGATCGCCTGCTCACCCTCTTCCCCAAACTCGACGCCGCCACCAAAGATCAGGTACGCACGCGGATGCTCCAATTCTTCGAAATCGCGGGCGCTGAAGACCCCCGTGTTATGGCCGCTCGCCGCCGTTTGACCGCACTGCTGTACTAGTCGGGCCGGCAGGCGGGCGCGCGGAAGCGAAGCAATCGCCACTAGGTGGGAGCCCACCGCGCAGGTGCGCTGCGGGTGTGCTCGCCTCCTGCACCGAGATCGTTGGGGGTACCTAACCTCGCGGCTTGAGCCACAGTCCGGCGAGAGGGGGAAGGACAACTTCAGCCGACGCTGAAAAACCGTGCCACGGAAGGTTTGTGGCGGTCACCGTTCCGTAATTGCCCACGCCAGAACCGCCGAAGTCGGCGGCATCTGTGTTGATCACCTCTTCCCAGACGCCGGAGAAGGGCAGGCCAACGCGGTACGGCCCGACCGGAACTCCGCTGAAGTTCATCAGGATGGCAACGGGGTCACCGTCGCGCGACCAGCGCAAGAAGGCAACGACGTTGTTTTGGGCGTCCCCGCGCTCGATCCAGCTGAAACCTTCCGGGCTGTTATCGAGAGACCACAGCGCCTTCTCATTGCGGTAAACCCGGTTAAGCTGTCCGACCAGGCGATGCAAACCTTGGTGTACGGGTTGGTCGAGAATCCACCAGTCGAGGCCTCGCTCTTCACTCCATTCTGAAGGCTGTCCGAATTCGGACCCCATAAAAAGCAGTTGCTTGCCAGGGTGCGCCCACATGAACGCAAGGTAGGCCCGCACATTTGCGAGCTTTTGCCACTGATCGCCGGGCATCTTGTGGAGCAGCGACCCCTTCCCGTGGACGACCTCATCGTGGCTGATGGGGGAGAGGAAGTTCTCGCTGAAGGCGTATTGGAAGCTGAAAGTGATGTCGTGATGGTGGTGCGCCCGATACATCGGGTCTGTCTGCATATATTGCAGGGAGTCGTGCATCCAGCCCATATTCCATTTGATTCCGAAGCCGAGGCCACCACTTGCAGTCGGACCTGTGACGGCGGGGAAGCTAGTGGATTCCTCGGCAATCATGACGATGCCCGGATTTCGTTTGTAGGCGGTCGCATTGACCTCCTGCAGCAGGCTGATCGCCTCATAATTCTCATTGCCGCCGTGAATGTTCGGCAGCCAATCTTCGCGGGAGTAGTCGAGGTACAGCATGGAGGCCACGGCATCTACCCGTAAACCGTCGATGTGGAATTCCTCGAGCCAGTACAGCGCGTTGGCCACAAGAAAATTGCGAACCTGCGACTGCCCAAAGTCGAAGACCAGTGTTCCCCAATCGAGCTGCTCGCCGCGTCGGGGGTCCGAGTGCTCATACAGTGGTTCGCCGTCGAAGTTCGCCAGCGCCCACTCGTCTTTGGGAAAATGCGCCGGAACCCAGTCCATGATGACTCCGATTCCGGCCTGGTGCAGCCGGTCGACAAGGTAGCGCAGATCATCCGGGTGCCCGAAACGACTGGTCGGTGCGTAATATCCTGTCACCTGGTAGCCCCAGGATCCGCCGAACGGATGCTCGGCGAGGGGCATGAAC
>JAODMI010000056.1 GCA_025464755.1 Homoserinimonas sp. | reverse complement strand
GCAAAGTCATGACAACCTAGAGGCGAAACATGACAGCCTGAGAGGCGATCAGTATGCAAGACCTCAGAGTCATCGGCGTAGAGAACGGTGCCCTCCTCGTGGCGTCACAAGACGGCACGCGCTTCCGCATCCCTATTGACGAAGTACTTCAATCCAAGCTGCGCCAAAGCGTGCCCGAGCCGGGAGCTGGGCGCAAACTCGCTCCCCGCGACATCCAGGCGCACATTCGGTCAGGAATGTCCGCACAGGAAGTCGCGACAATGACGGGTGTGCCGCTGGAGTACATCCAAAAGTTTGAAGGCCCGGTCATGGCCGAGCGCGAGTACGTCATATCTTCTGCGCGAAACGTGCCCGTGCACACTGCCTTGGAAACAGATCCGGACGGCGGTTCCACATTCGGATCGGTTATTGGCGAACGACTCGGAGACCTCGGTGCTACGGATGTGCGTTGGGCAAGCTGGAAAGAACAGGGCGGGGGCTGGATCGTAAAGCTATCCTTCACCGCCGAACAGATCGACCACGATGCCCGCTGGCAGTTCGATCCGAAGAAGTCGGCACTGGCGCCCATGAACAACGAAGCAATCACCCTGTCTCAGCAGGGCGAAATGGCTGGCGCGCTTATCCCCCGTCTTCGCGCTGTAGGCCACGGTGAGCGCGTTGCGGACGCCACCCGTTTCGACAGCGGTGCCTTCACCGAGGCCGAGCTGACACAGCGGGACACCGCCCCCTACCTCGATCCACTCCCGTTCAGTCGATCCGGGATCTCCCCTGCCGCGATCAACCGCGAACCCGAAGCCGAAGAAAACGCCACCAGTCATACGGCCGATCTGCTTGAAGCGCTCAGACGTAGACGTGGCGAGAGGGAATCCGCCAGCTTCGACGACCAGGCAGAAGCGAAATCTGCCCATCCGTCCACCGGGAGTATCCGGATTGTGGATGTCCCGCTGGACAATTTCGGTGATGCCTCTGGTGATACTCCTGAGCAGCAGCAGCAGCAGCCAACGACCCGATCAGCTAAGAAGAGCCGCGCGGCAATGCCAAGCTGGGATGACATTGTGTTTGGTGCAAAGTCCGACGACGACTAAGTGCAGCGAGGCTAGCGCCTGGCTGCAGGCTAGCTTCCGGCTACGGGCTGGTATACAGCATTGGTATTTGACAACGGCACCTGTGCGTAGCGATTACACGCGTACGCCGAAACTCAGGTGGCAAAGTCGCCGAAACGAATGAGCGGGATCGCCGTTTCGTCCGGTGTCAGTGAACCGTGCTGCCCGATCATCTTCTGACCAGACTTCGACGCCACCCGAGAGTCGTAATATGCAATCGACTTGCGCGCGGCGACGAGGACATCACCGATCCGCGGGACGACATCCGGATGCACCTGCTTGCCGAACCAGCCCTGCTCTATCGCTTCGTCCCGAGTCAGCACTGTTGCGCGGCCTCCCTCAGAAGCGCGCCAGCGTTCCAACACTGTCGTGCGCAACTGTTGGCCGGCATCCGGCTCGAAGTGGAGTTGCAGGCATCTGGGCTCTCCCGCAATATGGCGTATGCCATCGATGAGTCCAGCGTCGCTGTCGAAAAGGATGTGGTTGTGATGGGCAACGTCAAGAACACCGTGATCCGCCGTTAGCAACATGCCTTCTCTCGGTCGCAAGGTAGGAACAAACGCTCGTACGGCAGAATCGAGAGTCTCAAGTCGATCGGTCCAGGCAGGTGATTGCCACCCGTCGGCGTGCCCCGCCTGATCGAGTTCGGGAACGTAGACGTACACGAGGGCCCTGTCGTGGCTGTCGAGAATTAGTCGGGCTTCCTCTAACCTGTCCGCCATGGTGAGGGCGGCCCGGTACTCGGCGCCGCGAAGTACCGCACCGGTGAAACCGGAGGCGCGATAGCGTTCCACGCCGACGGCGAAGCTGCGGATACCAGCATCCGTTGCCCGCTCAAAATATGTGGGCATCCTCTGCCAGGTGGCGGGGTCGAGCCGGTCATCCCACCCGCTCAGCTGATTGACCACACGGTCATGTGCCGCGTCCAAAGCCGTGTAGCCGACTAACCCGTGCTGCCCAGGGAGCGTGCCCGTGGTCAACGACGCCAGCGCCGACGCTGTTGTCGTCGGGAAGCCGGCAGTGATCTTCGAGCCGCCGTTTAGCAAAGGCGCGAGTGTTCGAGCGTGGCCGGCGCGGGCTTTCAAAGCGGCTGCACCCAATCCGTCAACCAGGAGGACAACCGCCTTGTCGACACGGGGCAACGAAAATGCGTTCGTTTCGCCATGAAGTGCAGCGAAGCAACTTGGCATTACATCGGCAAGGCTGAACCTGGCGGATTTGCTGGCCGATATCATGGTGGCAATCCTATGACTACACCCGCACACAAGACCTCAGATGGCCCCGGCGAACGCATCGACAACGTAGATGTCTCCGCCGAAATGGAAGGCTCCTTCCTGGAGTACGCGTACTCCGTTATCTACTCCCGCGCGCTACCCGACGCCCGGGATGGCCTGAAACCCGTTCAGCGCCGCATCCTGTACCAGATGACGGAGATGGGGCTTCGGCCGGATCGCGGCCACGTCAAGTCAGCACGGGTCGTCGGGGACGTGATGGGCAAGCTTCATCCCCACGGAGATGCCTCAATCTACGACGCCATGGTGCGACTCAATCAGCCTTTCATCATGCGCGTACCGCTCATCGACGGCCACGGCAATTTTGGATCGCTCGATGATGGACCGGCCGCGCCGCGCTACACGGAGGCACGGCTCGCTCCTGCAGCGATGGCGATGACCGCTGATTTGGACGAAGATGTCGTCGACTTCGTCCCCAACTACGACAACCAACTCACCCAACCCGAAGTGCTGCCAGCAGCATTCCCAAACTTGCTGGTCAACGGCGCCAGTGGAATTGCTGTAGGGATGGCGACCAACATGGCGCCGCACAATCTGATCGAAGTCATCGGTGCGGCTAGGCACCTACTCGAAAATCCGGCCGCCTCGCTCGATGACCTGATGTCGTACGTGCCTGGTCCTGATCTACCCACCGGCGGTCTGATTGTGGGCCTCGCCGGCATCCGTGACGCGTACGAAACAGGTCGGGGCAGCTTCAAAACCCGTGCCCGCGTTTCCATCGAGCCGATCACCGCTCGCAAGATGGGACTCGTTGTCACCGAGCTTCCTTTCATGGTCGGAGCCGAGAAGGTCATCGAGAAAATCAAAGACGGTGTGAACTCGAAGAAGCTGAACGGAATCTCAGACGTCGTCGACCTCACCGACCGTAAGCGCGGCACTCGTCTGGTCATCGGAATCAAGACGGGCTTCAACCCTGAAGCTGTGCTCCAGCAGCTGTTCAAAGCGACGCCCCTCGAAGACCAGTTCAATATCAACAACGTCGCGCTGGTCAACGGTGGACCGCAAACGCTCGGCCTCCGAGACTTGCTTCAGGTCTACGTCGACCACAGGATCGCCGTCACCACCCGCCGCAGCGAGTTCCGGCTGGCGAGGCGTCGCGAACGGCTACATCTGGTCGAGGGCCTGCTGGTGGCAATCGTTGACATCGATGAGGTCATCCAAGTAATCCGCACGAGCGACGATTCGGAGCAGGCGCGCGCGCGGCTGATGGACGTCTTCGACCTCAGCCAGGTTCAGTCCGAATACATCCTCGAATTGCGTCTCCGGCGCCTCACCCGCTTCTCGCGGATCGAGCTTGAGGCGGAGCGCGACCGGTTGAAGGCCGAAATCGCCGAGCTGGAGTTGCTGCTGGGCGACCCGGCGCGCATCCGGCTCCTGGTATCTCATGAGCTTGAGGAGGCCGCCGAGCAATTTGGCACTCCTCGACGCACCATGCTGACAGAAGCGCGACCCAGCGTCGCAACCGTTCGATCCTCAAAAGTTGCTCCAGTACTCGAACATGCGGATGTTCCTTGCCGGGTGGTGCTATCGACCACGGGCCGGGTCATCCGCGTCGACGACAATCTTGAGGCGCCGGATTCCCCCGCGCGGCCTTTCCGCCGCAGCAAACACGACGCCATCCGGTCTATCGTCGCGACGACCAGTCGAGGAGAGATTGGTGCCGTCACCACTCGAGGTCGCCTCATACGCCTCTCCCCCATCGATCTTCCGATTGTTCCCGCGAACTCGATCCATCTCGATGCCGGGGTGAAAATCTCCGACTACCTCGCGCTCGACGCTAAAAAGGAACGTGTGCTGGCGCTTGTCTCATTAACCGTTGACGTACCTGTCGCTCTCGGAACTCGCCAAGGAGTTGTCAAACGTGTCAGCCCTGGCGACTACCCGAGCAAGCCCGACTTCGATGTGATAACTCTGAAGGCCGGCGATGAGCTGGTTGGCGTGCAAGCGGCGCACGATGATGACGAAATGGTTTTTATCACCTCAGATGCCCAGTTTTTGCGGTTTGCAGCGTCCAGCGTGCGCCCGCAAGGGCGAAGCGCCGGCGGCATGACCGGTATAAAGCTCTCAGGCACGGCTGAGGCAATTTTCTTCGGCGTCCTACCCGTAAAGCACGATGCTGTGGTCGCCACCATATCGTCCTCAACGGCGACTATAGCCGGCACAGACCCCGGCCGGGCCAAACTCTCCAGCTTGAGCGATTTCCCCGCTAAAGGCAGGGCAACCTCAGGCGTGCGCGCCCATGCGTTCCTGAAGGGTGAGGACCTGCTTGTTTTGGCGTGGGCAGGCGCGGCCCCAGTCTTGGCGGTGGGAACCGATGGCTCAACGCGCACGCTACCGGAGACGCTTGCCAAGCGGGACGCATCAGGTGTACCCCTCGAAGCCGTAATCGGTTCTATAGGAAACGGCTACACCGCCGCAGCAATAGGTCACTAGACGTCGATGCGCTCCCGGGAGAGAGCGTCCGAGCCCGCGATAATGAACTCCTTGCGAGGGGCAACATCGTTGCCCATCAGAAGCTCGAAAACCTTCTCGGCGGCTGCGGCATCCCGGATCTGAACGCGCCGCAACGTGCGGTGGCTGCGATCCATCGTCGTCGTGGCGAGCTGGTCGGCGTCCATTTCACCCAGACCCTTGTATCTCTGGATCGGGTCCTGGTATCGCTTGCCTGACTTCTTCAGTTGCTGCAATACACCGTGCAGCTCGGCTTCGGAATAGGTGTATATGGTCTCGTTCGCTTTGGTTCCCGGATTCATGACCACAACGCGGTGCAACGGCGGAACGGCGGCATAGACCCGCCCATCTGTGATCATCTCAGGCATGTACCGAAAGAAAAGGGTTAGCAACAGGGTGCGGATATGCGCGCCGTCAACGTCAGCATCACTCATGATGATGACCTTGCCGTACCGCGCCGTCGACAGATCGAAGCTACGTCCCGAACCGGCGCCGATCACCTGAATGATCGACGCGCACTCGGCGTTCGACAGCATGTCTGACACGGACGCCTTCTGAACGTTCAAGATTTTTCCGCGGATGGGGAGAAGCGCCTGGTATTCGCTGTCACGTGCCAATTTCGCGGTACCGAGCGCCGAGTCGCCCTCCACGATAAAAAGCTCGCTGTTTGCAACATCATTGCTGCGACAGTCGACCAGTTTCGCGGGAAGGGATGAGTTCTCGAGGGCGTTCTTGCGGCGCTGCGTCTCCTTATGGGCACGCGCTGACACCCGAGACTTCATCTCCGCCACGATCTTGTCGAGCACGAGCGAGGCCTGCGTTTTATCGTCACGTTTGGGGGAGCCGAATCGCTCCGCGAGTGCCTTAGCTACGACAGCTGCCACGATATTGCGCACCGCCGGCGTACCAAGAATCTCTTTGGTTTGACCTTCGAACTGCGGCTCGGGGATGCGCACCGTCAGGACTGCCGTGAGCCCGGCCAGGATGTCATCCTTTTCTAACTTGTCGTTACCGACTTTGAGCCGTCGCGAGTTGATCTCGAGCTGATTGCGAAGGAACTTGAGCATTCCTGCTTCGAACCCGGCCTGGTGCGTTCCGCCCTTCGGCGTGGCAATGATGTTCACATAGCTTTTGAAGACAGTGTCATAACCTGTCCCCCATCGCAGTGCGATGTCGACATCGCACTGCCGAGTCAATTCGGTTGGCACCATGTGGCCGCGCTCGTCGAGCACTGGCACGGTTTCGGTGAAAGTGCCAGAGCCGGTCATCCGCCAGGTGTCAGTCAACGCGGGGTCAGCGGCCAGGTATTCCACGTATTCAGAAATTCCACCGTCATACCGGAACGTCTCGTGAGTTGGCGCTTCACCTCGATTGTCGGTGATGTCCAACCCAATACCGTGCACCAAAAAGGCCGTTTGCCTCGCCCGCCCGATAAGTTCGTCGGTCTGGAAGGTGGCCCCACGAGTAAAAATCTGCGGGTCGGCCCAGTAACGCACTCGAGTTCCGGTCACCCCTTTTTTCACCTTGCCGACAACGCGCAGTTCACTTGTCTTCTCGAACGGCGTGAACGGCGCATCCGGGCTCGGTTCTCCTGAGTCATGAAATATTCCAGGCTCACCGCGGTGAAATGACATGGCCCAAGTTTTGCCGTCACGATCGACTTCAACATCGAGCCGAGCTGAAAGGGCGTTAACTACCGAAGCTCCAACGCCGTGCAAACCTCCCGATGCGGCGTAGGAACCTGAGCCGAACTTGCCGCCCGCGTGAAGCTTGGTGAAGACGACCTCAACTCCAGATAGCCCGGTCTTCGGCTCAATATCTACAGGGATGCCCCGTGCCCGGTCACGCACCTCCACGCTGGCGTCCGGATGCAGGATTACACTGATTTCGCTCCCGTGCCCGCCAAGCGCCTCATCGACGGAGTTATCGATGATTTCCCAAAGGCAGTGCATCAAGCCGCGGGAGTCTGTGGACCCGATGTACATGCCGGGGCGCTTCCGAACCGCTTCCAGCCCTTCCAGCACCGACAGGTGCCTGGCCGAATAGTCCGAAACTGCCACAGGATTCTCCTTACAACGATGGCACCGCAGTAGACCGGGAATATCGGATAGCGGGCGTCGTTAACACTAATGACGCTGCGGGGCCCGCCCGCACTGCAACACCCTTACCAGCACCAATTGCTACGCGTTCAGCGAAATGCACACGTTTCGCACGCAACATGCGGAGCCCCGTGCTTGGATGGGTATGTCGAAACTAAGTCGTCAGAGAATTTGGAGGAGCACAATGTCTCGGATTGCACCCGAAACGAGCGCTGTCGAAGAGATGGCCTCCGCCCACGAGCTGACGGCGGCAGACCGCTGCGACAGTTGCGGTGCCCAGGCCTACATTCGCGTTTCCATTGGAAGCAGCGAACTACTCTTCTGCGCCCATCACGGTAAGAAGCACCAGGAGAAACTTTCCGCGATAGCCACCGAGTGGCACGACGAGTCAAGCCGTCTTCTGGAAACCAACCGCGCTTAACGTCCACCCGCGGGCTGGATGTCCCCCAGCTGGGACATCTAAAACGTATAGATGCGCTGAAGCCTTGGGCTAAGGCGCACCGCTATTTCCTCACCGATAGTTCCCAAGGCGTCTGCCCACGCTTGCAACGTCAGCTCTCCGGATGATCCGTCTCCGAAGAGCACAACTGTTTCGCCGACCGCCACGTCATGATCTCCCAGATCTACCGTGAACCAGTCGAGCCCAATATCGGTAATGAGCAGAAGTTCACCGCCCAGAGCGACCCTGACAGTATTGACAACTTCGCGCGGAATGCCGTCGCCTGTGCCAAGCGGTACCAGCGCGGTCCGCGTCATGGAGCCGACCGCGACCTCCGTGACCGCACTCCGTAATGTCATCACCGGGTGAAGTCCAAGCTGGTGCGGTGTCACGCCGCCTCCTGGTGAGATTCCGTACGCAAAAGCCCCGACCCGAACCAGATCGAACCGGCTATCCGCCCGCGCGAAACTGGCTGCGCTGGCGGCGAGGTGACGCACCGTGAAGTGAGCGCCAAGGCCTTCAGCAAGCGCTATGGCCGCCTCGAATCGGGCAATCGCATGGGTGTCCTCCTGCTCGGATGCCTCGGCGATGTGGGTCCACACGCCGACGATCCGCGCCCGACCGCCATCCTGGGCGTGCACGGCGGCTCGCACCAGTTGCGGCCAGTCCTCTTCACTTGCACCATTCCGATGCAGCCCGGTGTCAATTTTAAGATGTAACCGTGCCGGACTGGTCGAATTGACGGCGAGGATGGCGTTTAACTCTGCCACGTTCGAGATTCCCAGATCAATGCGCGAGTCGATAGCAGTTCGATAGTCATCGCCTGGTGTGTGCAACCAGGCGAAGATGTCGATCTCGTCGCCGAGGCGGGCGCGTCGCAAAGCTAGTGCCGTAGGAATATCGAGGGCTCCGAGAAACGTTATGTGAGCGTCGATCGCGGCCCGCGCAAGGCGCAGCAGACCATGCCCGTAGGCGTCGCTCTTCAAGACCGCCATGATGGTGGCCGGTGCCACAATCTTCTGCATCAATCGCAGGTTCGTTTGGAAGGCCGCAAGGTCAACGACAACTTCACCGTGTGGCATTATCTGTACCGCCTCGGGAGAAGCGAGCCCATGACGGAAGCGATGTCCATTGCAGGCTTTCCCAGTGAGGACGCCCAAGCCGAAATGGCCGGCTCATCGCTGTCTGGATTGCCAAACAGTACGGCCTCTGCGCCGGTTTGCGTGCTGTCTTCACCGAGTTCGAGCACGATGACATTCATCGCCACCCGACCGGCGATCATTCGCAGCTTGCCGTCTAACTGAACACTGCCCCTGTTGCTGGCAAAGCGGTCGAGGCCGTTGGCGTACCCCAGAGCGACCAGTGCAAGATTCGTCGTCCTGGGGGCCCGGTAGGTGTATCCATATGAGACGCCCTCACCGGCCGAGATCGTCTTAGTACCCACCACACGACCGCTGACACGCATCGTTGGTTTCACCCTTGCATCTGCCGTTAGGCCGTACAGCTCGGGGCCGCGGATTAGGGCACCGGCCAGGACGCTTCCCTTGGCCCCCAACTGCTTGGCGTGGCCGCGGTGAATCACGACGGCTGGTGCGCCAAGTCCGGCGCTTTTCAGCTGCGCGACATCGGCATCGCAGCTCACCCCCAGCCATGTGGCGCCGCCCGCGATAGCGGCGCGAGCCGACTCGACAATGCCGTGGCCGTAACCGTCGGCCCGAACATCCGCCACAAACAGGTCCGCATCGCCATCGGAGCACAACGCTGCCGCGTTCGCCGATATCGCCGCTTCATCAATCAGCGCCTCATGCAGAAAAGGGTTCGTCACAGCGTGCCCGTGTTAACTGACGCGACGAATAATACCCATGGGCGTGCTCTGGCGACCCTGACCCAGAGGGTTGTCTTTCAGGATGCGTTCAACCAGCCGATTGTTCGCACGGTCCATGGTTGACCCAAGCACATTGCCCCCGAGGTCGTTAATATCCACGATGAAAACATTCACGGACGTGGATAGCGCCGATTGCAATTGGGCGGCCACCGCCCGCGGGCGGTTCGGGCCTAGAACAACGTAGGAGTTGTATGGGGGGATAGTGCCGCTCGTCGGGCCGTCAATTCCACGGGCCTTAGGACCTGCGACACGGTAGAAATCGCCGCTACGACCAAACAGTTTCGTTACGGCCGCCACGGCCGCCGCCAGTAAAATCCTCAGCGTCCCGCACTCACGCAGCGCCATCTCCATCGTTTGCGGCAGTCCAAGACCGATGCCACTTGGCGTTTTTGTTACATATCGAGACAAACGGACGGCCAGCTTACGGGGCGTCACAGAGTCAATCGGATATGCCCGCCCCTGGGTGATGGCCACGATCTTCTCTGTAACGAAAAGGATGTCTCCGTCGTGAAGGAGGTTATCGGCGAAGGTCGTTACAACCTCGACGATGTCATCATCCGGCCCAACCAACCGGGTCTTGATGGGAATCCTGTGGTAGCTGATGCCGTCAATCTCAGTTTCGAGCATCTTGCCCTGGTTCGCTTCAGCGACCATGGTGGCACGCACCTTCCTTGAATAACTACACCCCGCTGAGCCGACGCGGCGGCTGCGAGTCGGCCCAAGCAACCAGTCTAAACCGCGGAAGGGCCACAGATTTGGAACGGCACGACGGTAGGGTTCCTCAGCCCATCCTGTGACACCGGGTAGACTCATTCGCGGAATTAGGAGGCACATGCCTGTGACTGATGAGAACACCCCCACCGCGAAAAGCGAAAGTCTTGGAGCGGCAAATCGCGCCCGCTACTTGGTGAACCGCGTGCGAGGCTTCGATGCTTCCTCCGTGCGCAAGCGCGCGCGAGAAGTTTCAACCAAGCACCACAAGGTAATGCCGATCGTGCTGGTGGACATGCTGTGGTCAGCAGCCTTTCGCCAGACGCCTTTTCAAGACTACGTCGACTGGGATTTTGCCATACTCAGCCGTGCCGAGCGTGCCACATACATGACGCACGCGATCTCGCATCAGCTCTCCATGAAGTTTGATCACCCGGACTACCGTGTGCTGTTCCACGACAAAATCGAGTTCAACCGCACGTTCAACGAGTTTCTCGGGCGTGAATGGCTGGACGTGCGTACCGCCTCCGTGGCGGAGCTGCGAGCGTTCGTCGAACGTCACGGTCGCGTGATGGGCAAGGTGCCGGTCAGCGATTCTGGGCATGGCGTCGAACGATATGAGGCCGGGACCATCCAAGACTGGCACGCCTTCCGGGTTAACCTTGTCTCGAAGGGTCAGACCCTCGTTGAGGAGTGCATTGTTCAGCACCCGACTCTTGCGGCTATCTGCCCGGGAACGGCAAACACGACGAGAGTGACCGGCTTCTTCGACGGCAAGAAGTCGCACGTGCTCGCCATGGCCCAAAAGTTCGGGCGTGGTCAGGCCAGCGACCAGCAGACATTCGGTGGTTTCTACACCATGCTCGATGCTGACGGCGCCTCCCGGGGCCCAGGGTATGACTCGCACGACGGCGTCCATGTGACCCATCCAGAGTCAGGCGTATCTATTCCTGACTTCCAGCTACCGATGATCACTGAACTGTACGAGTTCATCGATGCGGTAAGCCGTGTCGTGCCACAGGTCCAATATGTCGGTTGGGATGTCGTCATAGGCGAGAACGGGCCAGTGCTGGTCGAGGGCAACTGGGGCGCAGGAGTGTACGAAAACAAGCCCAGCGTTACTGGGATACGCACCGGAAGCTTGCCCCGTTATCGCGAGATCATCGGGTTCTAACGGTACCCGTTCCTAAAAGAGCTCAGATTCTCAGACGAGCTCAGATTCTCAGACGAGCTCAGACTCTTGAACGACCTTAGAAGAGAACGTTAAGACAGCACGCGTTC
>JAODMI010000027.1 GCA_025464755.1 Homoserinimonas sp. | reverse complement strand
CTGTACTTCCGTACCGCACCGTCAGATGTACTCCAAGGCGAAGTGCTCGGAAACGTGATCGCTGAAGACGGCCACGAGACGCTGGGCATGATCGTATTGAACGACTCGTACGGCACCGGCCTGGCCGGTTACACGCAGGAGGCTTTTGAAGCGGCGGGTGGCGAGGTCGTGGCTCAGCCCACATACAACACGGGCGACACGAGCTTTGACGCTCAAATCAGCGAAGTCCTTGCGGCCGACCCCGACGCGATTGCCCTGATTACCTTCGAAGAAGTTGCGACGATCATCCCGAACCTGGTGAGCCAGTTCCCGGGAGAAAAACTGTACTTCGTGGACGGTAACCTGTCTAACTTCGGCGACGACTTCCCCGCGGGGACTCTAGCGGGCGCCAAGGGCACCCTGCCGGGTCTCACCATCGACGACCTGAGTGATTTCACTGGAGCTCTCAACGAGTTCTGGGTGGGCGAAGGTGAAGCCGAGCTCGCCGAGTTCAGCTACGCGGCCGAGTCATACGACGCCGTGACTCTTCTGGCTCTCGCCGCTCTCGCTGCTGGATCGACGGAGGCAGGCGAGATCTCTGGCAAGCTGCAGGAGGTCTCGGGTGGCTCCGGCGACGGCGAGACGTGCATCAGCTTTGCTGAGTGTGCGGAGATCATCATCGATGGCGGCGTCGCTGATTACGACGGAATCTCCGGTCCGATCACCTTCAACGAGGTGGGCGACCCGACCGAAGCCAGCATCGGTGTTTACCAGTTCGGTGAAGACAACACTTACTCTGCTGCGGAGTGACAAGGGCATAAGGAAGGGCCCGGGCGCTGCGCCTGGGCCCTTCCCTATGCCGTTCAGTGTTCGGGCCACCGGAGCCGCTGGCGCTGTGGGGAACGTATGCGCCGAGGATTGGCCACAGTTGGTGTGCCCGACTACGTGCCGAGCGTGCCCAAGTACAGGCCGATAACTTTGGGATCATTCAGCAGTTCGCGTCCGGTGCCGGTGTGGGCGTTGCGGCCCTGGTCGAGCACGTAGCCGCGATCGCAAATCTGGAGGCAGCGCCGTGCGTTCTGTTCGACCATGATGGTCGTCACGCCCGCCTTGTTAATTTCAGAGACGCGGATGAAGGCCTCATCCTGACGAACCGGCGAAAGGCCCGCAGAGGGTTCATCGAGCAGCATAACTTTAGGGTCCATCATCAGCGCCCGCGACATGGCGACCATTTGACGCTCGCCACCGGAGAGCGACCCAGCGCGCTGCTTGAGTCGCTTGCCCAGCTCGCCGAAAATCCCGACGACAAAGTCCAGCCGCTCATCGTAGATTTTGGGGTTCTGGTAGAGCCCCATCTGCAGGTTTTCCTCAATAGTCAAGCTGGGGAAGACGTTATTGTTTTGTGGCACGTAGCCGACACCCCGGGCCACCAACTTGTTCGCCTTGAGCCCAGTGATGTCGTCACCGTCCAAGCGGATAGCTCCGCCCCGGATCTTGACCTGACCGAAAATTGCCTTGAGGAGGGTCGACTTTCCTGCTCCGTTCGGGCCGATGATGCCGATAAGTTCGCCCTGACCGGCTACGAGATTCGATCCGTTCAAAATGTTCACTCCGGGAAGGTAGCCCGCGGTGAGATCGCTGACCTCGATGACCGGCGTCAGGGTGGCACTTGGCGAGCCGGTGGACGATGCTGCCAGGGGGATGCTCATGTGGTCTGCTCCTTGCCGGCGGGGTCAGGTGAATGGTCAAGGCCCTGTATCTCGGACGCAAGCTCGGACGCCTCGCCGGTGAGTTCACCCGCGTATCTTCCGGTTACGACACCCAAATCCACGTCCTGGTGAGCCCCAAGGTACGCATCCACAACGGCAGGATCTTTCATCACCACATGAGGTGGCCCTTCGGCAACGACCCGACCTTCGGCCATCACCACCACCCAATCTGCGATGTGACGCACCATGTGCATGTCGTGTTCGACGAAGAGCACAGTCATACCCTGGTCCTTGAGGTCGAGAATGTGCTCCAGCAGCGACTGAGTCAGTGCAGGGTTCACGCCCGCCATCGGCTCGTCAAGCATGACGAGGGTGGGGTCGCTCATCAAAGCGCGGGCCATTTCAAGAAGCTTGCGTTGCCCACCGGAGAGGCTGGCGGCGAAATCGTCTTTCTTCGTGTCGAGTTTGAACCTCGTGAGCAGCTCGATCGCCTTGACCTCGAACGCATCCTCTTGCTTGCGCCACACATGGGGGAACAGCCCCGCCCAGAAATTTTCCCCCCGCTGACCTTTGGCGCCAAGCTTCATGTTCTCGAGCACGGTCAGCAGCCCCAGCGACTTTGTGAGCTGGAACGTGCGCACCTGGCCGCGCTGAGCCACCTTGAATGCGGGTACTCCGGCCAGCGAGCGGCCCTCGAAGGTCCAGGTGCCATGGTCGGGCTTGTCGAAACCGGTGAGCAGGTTGAACAGCGTCGTCTTTCCTGCACCATTGGGGCCGATCAGTGCCGTGATGGCGTTGCGCGGAATTTCGAGGTGCTCAACATCGACTGCTTTGAGACCCCCGAAGCTTCGTGTGACGCTGTCGGCGATAAGGATCGGGTCGACTTTGGCGACACCGGGCACCGCGTCGCCGATGTGCAGGCCGGTTGACTTCACCCTCTGACGAGGGGCGACATCACTTGACAAAGGTCAGCTCCTTCTTGTTGCCGAGGATGCCTTGCGGCCTGTATATGACTAGGAGCATGAGAGAAACGCCGACGAGGATGAAGCGCAGCGTCTGCGCCTGAGTCGTAGACATGAACGGCAGGATTCCCGAAGTGACGAGCGCTGGCAGGATGTTGCTCAGCAAGGTCATGACCCCCCAGTAGATCAGTGCGCCCAGAAGCGGCCCGAAGACGGTCGCGGCGCCACCGAGCAGCAGCGCTGTCCAAACAAAAAAAGTAAGGGACGTGCCGTAGACGCCCGGGTTGACGTTGGATGGCATGGCATAAACGACACCGCCGAGCGAGCCGAACACTCCGCCGAGCACCAGAGCCTGAAGTTTGTAGGAGAACACGTTCTTGCCCAGCGCTCGCACAGCATCCTCGTCTTCTCGGATGCCACGCAAGACACGCCCCCAGGGGCTACGCATCGAGACGTAAACGATGAGGACCGCCAGCGCCAGTATGACCAGCCCGACGATGCGGACCCACCAACCGGTCTCGTTGTAGGTCCAGGGGCCAAAACCATAGGTTCCCGGTGGAATCGGGTTGGCGTCCCGGAAACTCGAGTGGTAGCCGCTGAGCCCGTCAGCGGAGCCGGTGTACTTGTCGAATGTCGTAGTCAGGAAAAGCAGCCGCACAATCTCGGCTGCGGCGATTGTGACAATCGCCAGATAGTCACCCCGCAGCCGGAGGGTGGGGATGCCCAGGATGAGCGAGAACACAACCGAGCCGCCCATGGCGACCAGAATGCCAGCCCACCAGGGGAGCCCGAACGTAAGAATGGAAATGGCGTAGCTGTAGGCTCCGATGGCCATATACGCGGCAATTCCCATGTTGAGCAAACCGGCGAAGCCGAAGTGCACGGCCAGACCGATAGCGGCGAGGGCGTAGCCGATGGTCGCTGGCCCGATGATGGAAGATGCGGTGTTCGAAAGGATTTGCAACCAGTCCATGGTGGAGTCCCTTAGCCAATTCTCTCTTTACGGCCCAAAATCCCCTGTGGTCTGACGAGCAAAACCAGAATCAGGATGCCTAAAGCTCCCACGAACTTCAGGTCCGAGGTGATCCACAGGCCCGAAATTTCCACCATGATCCCGACGATGATCGAGCCCACTAGTGCACCGAATGCCGTGCCCAGCCCGCCGAGAGTGACCGAGGCGAAAACGAGCAGCAAAATCTGCGCACCCATGTCCCACTTAATCCCGGGACGGTAGTAGGCATACAGGACACCGGCGAGGCCGGCCATCGCCGCCGAGACGATCCACACTATGCGCACCACCTTGTCGACATCGATTCCTGACGCTGCCGCAAGCGACGCGTTATCGGAAACAGCTCGAGTGGCTTTACCGATGCGTGTGAACAACAACCAGCAGGCAAAGGCGATGATGACTATGACGCTGATGGCCATGCTGACGATGTCGATCCACGACATGGAAACGGCGCCGAACAGCGTGAGCTTCTCAGTGTTGGCGCCGGGCAGCTGGAGCGTTCCTCCACCGATGAAGTACTGGAAGATGTACCGAAGCGCCAGGGACAGCCCGATGCTCACGATCATAAGTTGCACCAGGCCAAGCCCTTTGCTGCGTAAGGGCTTCCACAAACCCGCGTCCATAGCCCAACCGAAGGCTCCACTCACGATTACGGCAATCGGGATGGCTGCCCAAATGGGCAGCGCTACCGTCGTGCCGAGCAACAGGGCTGCTATGGCACCGAAGGTGACCATCTCTGCGTGCGCGAAGTTGGATAAACCGGTGGTCCCAAAGACCAGCGAGATACCGACAGCAGCAAGCCCGAGCATGAGCCCGAAGTTCACCCCGTTGATAAGTCGCGAGATCAGCTGGTCGGCAAAGCTGGTGACGTTTCTTTCCCCTTGGCCGATGAAGTAGTTGAGCGTAATCCGCCCGCTTGGGCCGATCTCGACCTCTTGTGCGTTGGACCCCTCGACAACCGCAATTCCGTCGGGCAGCGTGGATTCGTCGAGCGTTACCGTGTAAGTCGACTTCTCTGGAACGCCGATGCGCCACTGCCCAGCAGCATCTGTTCTCACTTGGGCATCGTGACCGCCGCCTGTGACCATGATCAGCACGCCCTCAAGCGGAACACCTTGGTTCTTGACGTTGCCGCTGATCCTGAACGGCTCATCTTCACCGACAACGTCAGCGAAAGCAGGGGATGCGCTGAACAGCGTGGTGGCTGCAAGAAGCGCAGCAAAGACAACGAATAGCCAGCGCAAGTTTCGCACACGCAGCCTGCCAGTGATTGTCACAAATCCTCCAAGGCGGAGCCAGTCGAGAGGGTGCTCTCGCAGGTCTGACGTTCCGTCGTCGACGACGATACTTGCCGATTATGTCCTATGTGTTTCCATCCGGAAAGAATTCGCGTCGGGTAATTATGGCGGTAGGAATACTGCGAGCGGTAACCGGTTAACATGTACTACCGGTAACCACTGGAGTTTGGCCGGCCTACTTGCCCACTTATCGAGCAATCTCAAGGGAAATTATGGACCAGCCAGATCCATTCGGTTTTATCGGCCTCACCTATGACGATGTGATGCTGCTGCCCGGCCACACCGACGTCATCCCGAGCGAGGTCGACACGTCCTCCCGACTCACCCGCCGCATTCGCGTGAGCACCCCCCTTATATCCGCTGCTATGGACACCGTCACCGAGGGGCGCATGGCCATATCGATGGCACGCAACGGCGGACTCGGGGTGCTGCACCGCAACCTCTCAATCCAGGACCAGGCCGCCTACGTTGACAAGGTGAAGCGCTCGGAATCCGGGATGATCACCAACCCGGTTACAACGACTCCTGACGCCACCGTGGCGGAGGTCGACGCCATCTGCGGACAGTTCCGGGTTTCTGGGCTTCCCGTGGTCGAAGGCGACGGCAAGCTCGTCGGCATCATCACCAACCGCGACATGCGCTTCGTTTCGCAGTTCGAGAAATCCACGACGCTGGTCCGTGACGTCATGACGAAAATGCCGCTGATCACCGCGCAAACCGGCATTGACCCCGACAGCGCGATCGCCATTTTCGCCCAGCACAAGATCGAGAAGCTTCCCCTGATAGACAACGATGGCCGCTTGAGCGGGCTCATCACTGTCAAAGACTTCGAGAAGACCGAGCAATACCCCAATGCGACCAAAGACGACGAGGGACGCCTGCGCGTGGGTGCCGCGATCGGGTTCTTCGGCGACGCCTGGGAGCGTGCCGGCACGCTGGCGGACGCCGGGGTAGACGTCATCGTCGTAGACACGGCCAATGGCGACTCCAAGGGTGAGATCGACATCATCCGTCGCCTCAAATCCGACCCGGCTTTCAAAAACATCGACATTATCGGCGGCAACGTCGCCACCAGGTCTGGTGCACAGGCACTGGTGGATGCCGGCGCGGACGCGATCAAGGTTGGTGTCGGCCCCGGCTCCATCTGCACGACGAGAGTTGTCGCCGGTGTCGGAGTACCGCAGGTGACCGCAGTGTATGAAGCATCCCTCGCCGCTCGCGAAGCCGGTGTGCCTGTGATCGCCGACGGTGGGCTGCAGTACTCGGGCGACATCGCGAAGGCGCTGGTCGCCGGTGCTGAAACCGTCATGCTCGGCTCACTGCTCGCCGGAACCGACGAAAGCCCGGGAGACATGCTCTTCGTCAACGGCAAACAGTTCAAGACGTATAGAGGTATGGGGTCCCTTGGTGCCATGCAGACACGGGGTAAGAAAACCTCCTACTCGCGGGACCGTTATTTTCAGGCGGACGTGCCGAACGACGAGCAACTGATCGCAGAAGGTATCGAAGGCAAGGTCGCCTATCGCGGCCCTGTGTCATCAGTCACTTATCAGTTGCTAGGTGGGCTG
>JAODMI010000012.1 GCA_025464755.1 Homoserinimonas sp. | reverse complement strand
CCGTACGAGCCCGAGGCGTTGCTGCTGTCGCCGGAGGTCAACGGTGAGTCGCTCTCCAGTTCTTGTAGCTGGCTTTCAATGTAGCTCTTGAGCTTCTGGCGGTATTCGCGCTCAAACGTGCTGAGCTCGTCGATCTTGCTCTCGAGTGCTGCCTTTTCCTGCTCAAGCACCGCAAGCTGCTGACGCTGCTGCGCTTCGGCTTCACCCACGACACGAGCCGCGGTAGCGTGGCCCTCTGCGATGAGGGCGTCGCGCTTTTCAATTCCTTCGCGGACGTGCTCCTCGTGAAGTCGACGTGCAAGCTGCAGGAGGTTGTTGGTGCTTCCCGTCTCACTGTCGATACCAGGAGTTACGTAAGGTGCCGCAGCAACGGGCGACTCCTGCGCCGGCTCAGCGATAGCCTGCGAGGCGCTGTCAGCGCTGCTAGCCTGTGCTGCCGACTGGGGGGAAGCATCCTGTGATGCGCCGCTACGTTGCAGTTCCGCGATTCGCGATTCGCTGGCGATGAGACGCTGACGCAGCTCTTCGTTTTCCTGGCCGAGGCGGCGGAGCTCTACGACAACTTCGTCAAGGAAGTCATCAACTTCGTCCTGGTCGTATCCTTCGCGGAACTTGGTCGGTTGGAATCGCTTGTTGACTACGTCTTCAGGCGTTAGGGCCATTCTCGTCACCTCAAATAACTCTCTGAATAAATCGTTTGTAACGTTGAGCCAACGCTAGCAAAATTCTGGGGACCGTCGAGTCGGGTCCCCAATGGGACCGGCCCACGCGTCAAGGCTACAGCCAACCCTGGTCATGCGACAGCGCAGGGCCGCAAAGTGTCAACGCAGGCTTCCGACAATGGCCATGAGCAGCAGCACTGCGAGCATCACGATGCTCCAGCCGAAGTCGAGCGCCACGCCGCCCAGCCTCACCGACGGGACGATTCTTCTGACGAAGCGGATGGGCCTATCGGTCAGCGTGTAGACGATGTTTGCCAGAACCAGCATGAAGCCGGTCGGCCGCCACCGCCGATTGATTGACTGCACCACATCCAAGATGAAGCGCGCCCACATGACCACCAGGTACAAAAGGAGCGCCGTATAGGCGATGGATGCCAGCAGCGAAACGACGATCATGATGCACCGAGTCTCGCCTGGGGGCGGTTGAGGGTCAGCACTGCTACAGAATGAGCTAGAACGATGCGTCCACTTCAGGGTCGGGCGCTGGCTGGTCGCCGCTAACGGCAACATGGGCCGGCGACAGCAAGAAAACCTTGCTCGTTACTCGTTCGATCTTGCCGTAGAGACCTTGTGAAAGGCCACTGGCAAAGTCAACCAGGCGACGCGCCTCTGGTTCACTCATTTGCGACAGGTTGATGATGACCGGTATTCCTTCGCGGAAACTTTCGGCAATGACTTGCGCGTCCTTGTATTGACGCGGGTGGACGGTAAGAATTTCATTCATTTCAGCAGGCGCCGCATTTCGTGTGCTGGTAGTGGATCGACGGAGTGGCGTGACGGGTGCGCGGCCGGCCGAAGTCTGGGACACCGCCTCGCGGGCGGACTGTTGCGAGGCGCCTTGGTGGGATGGCTGTTGATGCGCAGCGGCGTGCTGCTGCACGGGCGCGACAGGCGCAACGGGCGCGTTCTCTTGATAGTCGAACTCTTCGTCGGCCAGGCCCAGATAGACCATGGTCTTGCGTAGTGGGTTAGCCATTTCTTGTGCCTCCTGGTGGTGAACTTCTAGTTTGAGATTAACCCGCTGGGGGGCGGTTTCCGGTGATTGCCGAACCAATCCGGAGGTGTGTCGCGCCCTCAAGGATGGCTTCCCGATAATCGCCAGACATTCCGGCAGAAATGGATGTCGCTGCTGGATCAATGGCTCGTACGCGGTCAGAAGCCTGCCGTACTTGTGCGAATGCTGCCCGGGGTTCCGTGTCGAGCGGTGCTACTGCCATGACGCCCAGCAGCCGCAGTCCCTCCGTGGCAACCACCTTCTCCGCAAGGCGTTCCAGGTCGCCCGGCAATACACCGCCTCTGCCCTGATCATCAGTCAGGTTGAGTTGGATGAAGCAGTCGACATCCCTGTCGCGGGATACCAGAGCGTCGACGACGGAGTCCCGATCAAGGGAATGGATTACCTGTGCGTATGATCGCGCCTGTCTGGCTTTTTTGCTTTGCAGCTGACCGACAAAATGCCAGGTCATATCCAGGTCTGCCAGCATGGCCGCTTTGTCCTTGGCCTCTTGATGACGATTTTCACCGAAGTCGCGAATACCCAGGTCATGCAGCGCTCGAATCACCGCCACGGGGTGAAACTTCGTGACAACGATGGTTGTAATGCTGGCCGAGTCGCGACCGGCTGCGCGTGCCGCATCTGCCACCCCGCCTCGAACAATTTCGAGGCGGGATGTCAGTTGCGTGATATCAGCGGACATTTGCTAACACTTCACTACCCCGGAGGAGCCGAGCCGACCTACTTGAGAAAGTCCGGGATGTCGAGATTGTCATCTTCAGTATCGAATACCGGGTCGCTAGGAGCCTTGGGCGCTTCAGGCTCGGCCGCCGTCCATGTCGGCGAAATAGCGGGGGTGCCCGCACTGGCGGCCGCTGCGGCGGGTACCCCGACTGCAGCCTGCCCGCTTGGATCGACGTAGTTGGAACGGTGGCCCTGTTTCTTGATGACCGGCTCACCGCCATCGAATCCTGCGGCGATGACGGTGACTCGCACTTCGTCTCCCAGCGTGTCATCGATGACGGCGCCGAAAATGATATTCGCTTCCGGGTGCACCGCTTCCTGCACGAGACGGGCCGCGTCATTGATTTCGAAGATTCCGAGGTTCGATCCGCCCTGAACGGAGAGCAACACGCCGTGCGCGCCGTCGATGCTTGCTTCCAGCAACGGCGAGGCCACGGCCAGCTCAGCCGCCTTGATAGCCCGATCAGCTCCGCGCGATGATCCGATTCCCATGAGTGCCGATCCGGCTCCCTGCATAACCGACTTCACGTCAGCAAAGTCCAAGTTGATGAGCCCAGGGGTAGTGATGAGGTCTGTAATACCTTGCACACCGGCGAGGAGCACTTGGTCGGCCGTCGCGAACGCCTCAAGGAAACTGATGCCGCGGTCGCTGATCTCCAGCAGACGATCGTTAGGGACGACAATGAGTGTGTCGACTTCGCTCTTCAACGCGGTGATACCGACTTCCGCCTGCGCGGCACGACGCTTACCCTCAAATCCGAACGGGCGAGTGACAACACCGATGGTGAGCGCACCGATCGACCTTGCGATGCGGGCCACGACAGGAGCCCCTCCGGTTCCGGTGCCACCGCCCTCACCCGCCGTGACGAAGACCATGTCGGCGCCGGCCAGCGCCTCTTCGATTTCGTCTGCGTGATCTTCAGCAGCGCGGCGACCGACCTCGGGGTCGGCACCTGCGCCGAGCCCCCGTGTGATCTCGCGACCGACGTCGAGCTTGACATCGGCGTCGCTCATCAACAGCGCTTGCGCATCCGTATTGATGGCGATGAACTCGACTCCACGGAGCCCTAGCTCGATCATGCGGTTAACCGCATTGACGCCGCCGCCGCCTATGCCGACGACCTTGATCACGGCTAGGTAGTTTTGATTTGTTGACACTTCCGGCCTCCGCTGCCAACTCTCAACCTCAAGTAGAGGCTTAAAGTTATGCTCAGTATACATTTCCTGCTTTGAAAGTAAGCGTCGGGCGGGTTCCCTGAAGCCAAGGGAACCCGCGTGTCGGAAACTCACGCCACAATTAAGGTAACGCGCGCCTTCGCTGGGACTCCGCTGTGGGTTTCACCCGACCGACCTGCGGCCCTGTCAGCCGGGACGGATGACAGCGCTCAGTGGCGCGGTAACGTCATATTCAACGACCGCGCCCGGGTCCTGCTGCAGAATCAGCTTGCTGAGCACGCGTACCTTCAAATCCGAACGGTCCACGCTTCCCCACACGACCCGTTGACCGACGCCTGCCAACACGAGGGTGACGTCATCTTTGGTCTGAGCGGTTACTCGATCGACTTGTACGAGCAGCTCTGGTGGCAGCGCAAGAAGGACTTCAACAACAGCATCGAAGACATCACTGTCTGTGTCGGCTCCCGCGAGCTCGATCATGGGGATGCCGGGTGGGCGCTCAGCGGTCTTCTCAATGACGATCCCGGCAGGGTCCACGACGGTGAACCCGCTCGCCATGGCGATACTGCCAACCGGCGCACGTTCGGTGATATGTATGACAAGCGTGTTTGGCGGAACCGTTTCTGTCACATAACTCTGGATGAGAGGAAACGCACGAAGTTCCGCGGTCAGTCGATCGGTATCCACCAGTGCGAGGGGTGTACCCAGCTGACCGTCGACCGCGTTCAGAATGTCATCAGCACTCACCCTAGAAGCACCTTTGACCTGAATGGACGTTAATGCCAAAAGTGGTGAATACACGGCAATGGCAACCACGACAACGAGCGCGAGCATGGTGCCCACCACCGACACCCACGCTGCCCTTCGGTGACGGGAGCGCCGGGTGAATCGACGCACCTCTTCACGCTCAAATTTTCTTCGCTCGCGTGCGGTGCGCCGGACCTGACGGTTGGCGGCCTGCTGCTCCAGTTTCGCAGTGTCCGCTGTACGAGCATTCTGCCGTGGCGTTGACGAGCTGCGCGGCGCGGGTGACGCTGCGCTGAGCCCGTCGCGAGCCCCAGGTGACCGCCTCTTCTTGCCTATACCGGCGCGGAGGCGATTGGGTTGTGTCTCCTCGGCAGCCTGTTCACTTGCTCGTGGATCGAATCCCTCCGGTCGCTTCATGCACCGCTTCGCTCTGCAGCGCGCGTGAGAGCATCAAGAAGCTGCGGAATGATGAGATAAATGTCGCCCCCGCCCATTGGCACGATGAAGTCCCCGGGCTGCGCGATTGAAGCCGCATACGTGACCGCATCCGCCCAATTGGAGCAGTATGTGGCCTTTGATGTATCCGCGAAACGATCGGTAATGAGCTTTCCGGTCACCCCCGGCTCGGGGTCCTGCCTGGCACCGTAAACGGGTACCACGATCGTATGGTCAGCCAGCTGCTCGAAGGCGGACGCGAACTCCCCCGCCATCAGCCGAGTGCGGCTGTAGAGGTGAGGCTGAAAAATGGGGATGAGCCGCCCCTCCCCGACGGCACCCCGCGCACCGGAAAGGGCTGCGTGAATTTCTGTAGGGTGATGCGCAAAATCGTCGTAGACGCTGACACCAGTGACGGTGCCACGATGTTCGAAGCGTCGTTCTGTGCCACCAAATGTGGCGATGGCATCGAGGGATGCTTGCGGCTCGAAGCCCAGGCCGACAAGAACGCCGAATGCCCCGGCAGCATTAACGGCGTTATGGAGTCCGGCCACCGCAAGCGTCGTTGCATAGTCACTGCCTCGGTACCTGACCGAAAACGAGACGGTCCCTCGCGACACCACGGAATGAAGCCGCACGTCAGCTTCGGCGTCCAACCCAAAAGTCAGAATGCTCTGTTTGCTCAGGCCGCGGGCTTTTAGTCGAGAAGCGATTCGCCCAGCCCTGGTGTCGTCAAGGGAAACCACGACAAGTTCGCTGGCGGTTTGTGCGAAGGTCACAAAGGCGTTCTCGAACGCCTCATCAGAACCGTAGTGGTCGAGGTGGTCCGGATCAACGTTGGTGATGAGCGCAACAGCGCTTTCATAGAGAAGAAACGACCCGTCAGACTCATCGGCCTCGACCACAAAGATGTCGCCTTCCCCGCGAGCCGCACTGACGCCGAGAGAGCGAATGACGCCGCCGTTAACGAAGCTGGGGTCCGCCTCGAGCTGCAGCAAAGCCGTGACGATCATGGCGGTAGATGTCGTCTTGCCGTGGGCACCGGCCACAGCCACAAGTCGATGGTTCCGGGTCAACCATGCCAACGCTTGCGCCCGGTGAATGATGGGCGTTCCATTCTGTCGTGCCGCCAGGTACTCAGGGTTGTCCTCGGCAATGGCTCCAGTGACTACCAGCGTATCTGCCGAGCCGATGTTGACCGCGTCATGCCCGATGGTGATCTCGACGCCACGCTTGCGCAGCGCTTCCACGGTGGCTGTCGCCCGGATGTCAGATCCGGTCACGCGTTGACCCGCATCGACGAAGAGGGAGGCTATGCCGCTCATACCTGCCCCGCCGATACCGACGAAGTGAACGGCACCCAGGTGCTCGGGCACCTGCTGGGAGAAATCAGACTTGATCATTGTTACTAATTTACTTCGCTGCTCGAGGGGCTTGAACCGCGAAGGGCATCGCGTATGAGCGCTGCGGTTTGCTCGGTGCCGTTCCTGACACCGAAGGCAGCCGCGCGGGCAGCCATGCCCGCGATGGCCGCACGGTCCTGCAGCAGGGGAACAAGTTGACTGCGTACCCACTGCGGGGTGAAGTCGGCATTGTTTACCAGTCGAGCCCCTCCCGCTTGCACAACGCCACGGGCGTTAAGTTTTTGCTCGCCGTTACCAATTGCCAAGGGAACATAGACGGCCGGCAAGCCGATCGCCGTGACCTCGCTGACTGTTACGGATCCGGCACGGGCAACAGCGAGGTCTGCCGCGGAGAAGGCAAGCTCCATACGATCGCAGTAGCGAATCATGTGATGGGCATCAAGCTCGCTGTCGGCCAGGCCCGACCCCTCCCCGGTGATGTGCAGAATCTGCCACCCTGCGCCCACGATTTCCGCCGCCGAGGCGGCAATGGTTTCGTTGATCCGAGCCGCCCCGAGAGAGCCGCCGGTCACGAGCAAGGTCATGCGTGTCGGGTCGAGCCCGAAGAATTCCCTCGCCTGCTTCCGGCGAACCCTGCGGTCGAGTGATTCGATTTCACGGCGCAACGGCATGCCGACCACCCGCGCATGAGGCAGCTTGGTTCCGGGAAATGTGACTCCAACGAATGGCGTGAATCGGCTGCCCAGACGATTGGCGAGCCCCGGCCGAGCATTGGCTTCGTGGATGACGAAGGGGATGCCGGCTCGTCTGGCGGCGATATACGCGGGAGCGGAAACGTATCCGCCGAATCCTACGACGACGTCGATATTCCGTGATGAGATGAAACCCTCAACCGTCGACACGACTTTGCGAAAATTTTCGGGAAAACGCACGGCCGGGCCACCGATGCGCCTGGGAAAGGGCAGCCTGTCAACGACTAAAAGCTCGTATCCGCGTTCCGGAACCAACCGTGCTTCTAGGCCCTGCGCTGTCCCGAGTGCCATGATTTCTGCTTCGGGCTCGTTGTCGCGAAGGTAATCGGCCACGGCCAGTAGTGGGTTTACATGACCGGCAGTCCCACCGCCTGCCAACAGGTAGCGCGTCATGGTCGCCGCACCCACGGCTGGCTTTGCGGATGGTCCGGTCTACGCCCAGACGCCTGCCTGGCAAACGATAAGACGATTCCAATGGCTGTCATGCTGGAAATCAGGGCAGTCCCTCCGGAGGAGATCAGAGGCAAAGGCACTCCCAGCACCGGAAGCACGCCGAGAACAACAGCGATGTTAACGAAAGCCTGCCCGATGATCCACACCATGACGGCACTGACAGTGATCTTGGCAAAAGGATCAGGGTTCGCGCGGATGATGCGCACGCAGGCAATAGCCATGACAACGAACAGGACAAGAACCAGAACGGCCCCAATCAGCCCCAGTTCCTCTCCAATGATGGCGAAGATGAAGTCGTTGTCTGCTTCTGGTAGCCAGTTCCATTTCGCTTTGGAGTTACCGAGTCCAACACCGAAGATGCCTCCCGATGCTAGCGCCCACCACCCGTGCACCGTCTGCCAGCACTCGTTCGAGTAGTCGGCGGCCGAGGTGCAGCCGCTTTGCCACACGGCAATCCGGTTCTGCCTGGACAGTGTCGCGAAAGCCAATATGAAGCCTGCTCCGGCGATGGCCACAAGCAGGACGGCGAGGTGGCGAAGTCTCACTCCCGCAAAGTAGACCGCGCCGAGGACAAGCGCCGTCATGATGATTGCTGTTCCCAAGTCTTTGCCGAAGAGCACGAAGCCGATTGCTGCCCCAGCAACCGGAAGAACCGGTATCGCTGCCTCCTTCCAATTGCCCAGCACATCTTGCTTGCGGGCCAATACCGTACCGAGCCAGATCACCAACGCCAACTTGACCAGTTCGGAGGGTTGCAGGCTGAAGGCACCGAGGTCGATCCAGTTTCTGTTGCCGCCGACGGCGTAACCGAGCGGTGTGGCCACGGTCAGCAGTTGCAGGCCGACCCCAAGCACGACAGCGAGTCCTGCCCATTTTTTCCAGAAGATGGCCGGCATCCGTGAAGCGAGGAGCATGATGGGTACGCCCAGCGACGCAAACAGAAGTTGCCGTTCGAAACCGCCGAAGAAATTATTTGACTCAGTGAACGAGGTGACCGCTGATGATGACAGCACCATCACCAATCCGAACACGACCAGGAAGAGCGTCGTGCCAAGGAGAAGGAAGTAATTTCCGGTTTCGGCGGCAAACAATCTCTTAACGGCCACGACGGCGGCAGGTGGCTGCTTGTCCCCCAGATTGTCGTTGGGCGCCGCTAACGCTTGCTTACCGGCCCGGTTCGGGAGGCGGCGCGGTGGACTCGTCGTCATCACCCTCATCTCCCAAAAACTCTCGTACGGCCCAAGCGAAGCGCGTGCCACGGTCTGCATAGTCCCTGAACTGGTCCATGGATGCGGCAGCGGGTGCCAACAGAACGACGTCGCCTGCTTCGGCCACCCCTGCCGAGAGCCGAACGGCCGACGACATCACCTCTCCAGTGTCAGTCGTGTCCACCTCGAATACGGGAAGCTCAGGCGCGTGTCGCGCGAAAGCTTCGCGAAGGGCCAGCCGGTCGACCCCAATGATGACTGCCGCCCGGAGCCGCGCCGAGTGCGTGGAGACAAGTTCATCGACGTCAACACCCTTAAGTAGTCCCCCAACGATCCAGACAACGGAACGAAAAGAAGAGAGAGCGGCTCCGGCCGCATGCGGGTTGGTCGCTTTCGAATCATTCACCCACTGGATGCTGGCTGCTTTGGCTACAATCTCGGTGCGGTGATGATCCATCCGGAAGGCAAGCAGTGCCCGGTGGACGGCCGCAACAGAGCAGCCGAAGGAGCGCACCAGTGCGGAGGCGGCAAGCACGTTGGCAGCCATGTGAGGCGACCCAAGACCGACGCCTTCTAACTCGTGAACGGTGGCAAGTTCCAGTGCGGAATTGCGTCTGTCGTCTAAGAATGCGCGGTCGCAGAGGATGCCTTCGACGATGCCGAAGTCGCTCGGCCCTGGAATATCGAGGCCGAAGCCCACAGCGCGACAGCCTTCAACCACATCTGCTTCCTCAACCATGGTGACGGTTGCTGGGTCCGCACGGTTGAAGACGCAGGAGACACGGGTGTTCGTGTAAACCCGCGCCTTGGCATCCGAATAGGCACCAGCCGATCCGTGCCAGTCCAAGTGGTCGGCGGCAACATTCAAGCAGACACTCGAGTGCGGTGACATGCTGTTGGTGTAGTGCAGCTGAAAGCTCGACAGCTCGACGACCAGGACGTCCCAGCCGATGGGGTCACGCACCGCATCAAGGACGGGTACGCCGACGTTGCCGCAGGCGATGGCGCGATATCCGTCTGCGACCAGCATGTCCGTGGCCAGTTGCACCGTGGTGGTCTTACCGTTCGTTCCTGTGACTGCGAGCCACTCGGCTGGCTTTCCCACTTTGTCTCGCAGGCGCCAGGCGAGCTCCACGTCGCCCCACAGGGGCACTTTGCTTTCAGTGGCCCACTGCACAAGGGGGTGCGAGGGCGCGAACCCTGGGGAGACAATGACCAAGTCTGGAGCAAACTCAGCGAGGTCATCCGTCTGGCCGTTGGCAAGGTCACGCGTGACGAGCCCAGCTCCGATAACAGCCAGCAGTTCCGCGCGCTGCGGATCGCTGTGAGCGGCAAAGACGAGAACTTCCGCCTGCAGCTCAACGAGGGTGTCGGCTACAGAAAACCCGGTGATGCCGAGGCCCAGAACAGCTACCTTGAGTCCGGCCCAGTCGTGATGCCAGCTCGTAAGCTCGAGAACACGTCCATCCGTTGGTTTCGGCATCTATCGCAACAGCCATTCTGAGTAGAAGAGCCCGACACCGGCCGCGACGAAGAGCCCCGAGATGATCCAGAACCTCACCACAATGGTGACCTCGGCCCAGCCCTTCATCTCAAAATGGTGATGCAGGGGGCTGGCCCGCCATATGCGCTTCCCTTTGGTCAGTTTGAAGTAGGACCGCTGGAGGATGACCGACATGGTGATGATGACGAACAGACCGCCGATGAAAACGAGGAGCAGTTCCGTACGAGAGAGGATCGCCAGTGCTGCAAGCGCTCCACCGAGGCCGAACGCTCCGGTATCGCCCATCATGATCTGGGCGGGTGAGGTGTTCCACCAGAGGAATCCGATAAGCGCTCCGACGATCGCTGCTGCGACCACAGCAAGTTCGAACGGGCTGGACACGTCGTAACACTTGTAGGCGTCCCCTGGGTCCAGTGTCAGCGAGTAGCACCACTGGTTGTTCTGCCAGAACGCCATGATGACGTACGAGCCAATGGCGAAGATGGAGGACCCGGCGGCCAGCCCGTCAAGACCATCGGCCAAGTTCACAGCGTTCGAAACGCTGGTGGTAATCAGGACGATCCACAGCACGAACACAACGACGCCCACAGTCGGGCCGAAGATCACCACAAAATCCAGCCACGGGATGTCCCTGACGAATGACACCGCGGTCGACGCCGGGGAGATTCCGTTCTCATCTTTGTAATTCAGCGCCAGGATCGCGAAAACGATACCCACAACCACTGTTCCAAGGATTTTGAAAGGCCCGCTAAGACCCAGGCTGTTCTGACGGTGAACCTTCATGTAGTCGTCGATGAAGCCGATGACGCCCAGCCCAACCATCATCAATATCACCAGGAGGCCAGTTGCCGACGGCGCCTCGTGCCCGATGAGCTTGGCCGCAAAATAGCCGAATACTGCGGCCAAGATGAATACGATGCCACCCATCGACGGTGTTCCGCGTTTGACGACATGAGTGGTCGGCGTGTCGGCCCGGATGAACTGGCCCAAGTTGAGCCGGCGAAAAAGCCGCGCGAAGAGGGGCGTAAGGAGCAACGAGAAGACGAGCGATATAACGCCCGCGAGGAGGAGGACGATCACGAGGCCACACTGCCGAGCCGGTCGCCGAGGTGGCCGAGACCCGCGCGCGCCGTTGATTTCACCAGCACGACGTCGCCGGACCGCAAGTCATCACGCAGTAGAGCGTATGCCTCATCTCGTGATCCCACGAGTACCGACTCACCATCCCACGAGCCCTCAAGGCCGGCAGCGTTGTGTATATGTCGGGCGCTTTCACCCACGACAACAAGTTTCTTTACGTTCAACCGCACGACGAGTCGCCCGATACGGTCATGATCCTCGCGAGAACTGGTCTCGGGCGCGGTCAGCTCGCCCAGCACGGCCACTGATCGTCGGCCAGCAGGAGTAACCAGCGCCAGAGTTTTCAGCGCTGCCGACATCGAGTGCATTGTGGCGCTGACGGCGTCGTTGATGATCACGGTGCCGCTCGGCCCTGGCAGTGTCTCCATCGTCCATCGTCCGGCCAGGGTGATGCGTTCGAGCGCTGCGATGGCGGTACGGATGTCGACGCCGCGGGCGTACGCTGCCGCGATGCTCGCCGCAGCGTTAGTGGCCTGGTACTCACCGAGGATGCTCAAGGCGACCGGGTACGTAACTCCATCGTGGTGCAACAAGAATGACGTGCCGTTGAGCGTTGCGTGAATCGCATTGACCCTGAAGTGGGCGGTGCTTGCGAGGCCGAAGGTAATGGCGCCGTCTAGGCGCGATTCAGCCACGCTAGCATCGTCGGCGCTCAAAACAGCGACCCCCCTGGAGGTTAGCGACTGCAGATTGTCGCGCCAGGGTTGCCCCTGCTCGTTGGGTCCCTCAGAGAGCACGACCAGAATCTGCGGTGCATCGTGCGTGACTGCGTCGGCAGCTGCAAGGATGCTCTCCAGCATTCGACTCGTCGTGGACTTTCCGACCGACCCGGCGATGGTGACCGCCGCTTGAGTGCGTTCCATCATTACAACCAACCTGCTTCTGCTAACGCAGCCCGTGCTTCTGCCCGCGCGGAGTACGGCGTGCGAACACCGCGAATGTCGCGATAGTCCTGGTGCCCAGGGCCAGCCCATAAAATGGTGTCCCCCTGTTTTGCCAGCGAAACAGCCTTGCGAATCGCCTGCTCCGGTGGGCTGACCTCGTAAAGGTCGGCCTGGTGTTCCGCGAGCCCTGCCCCGTCAACCAGCGTCGCCCGAATTGACGCGGGATCTTCGAAGCGAGGGTGATGGTCGGTAATGATCAAGAGGTCTGAGTATTCGGATGCGACTCGGGCCATTTCATGGCGCTTCGTCGCATCACGATCGCCATCTGCACCGAAAACCATGATGATGTTGCCGGTTGTGAACCTGCGTACCGCCGCGAGAGTGTTGAGAAACGCATCAGGGCTGTGCCCGAAGTCGACAAAGACTGCCGGACCGTCCTCTCCGGAAACACGCTCCGTGCGGCCCGGGAGATACGCGTCGATCCCACCCTCGATGGCCTGGCCGATTGCTTCCAGCTCGAAGCCCGCTTCTACCAGCATGACGATGGCAAGGGCGGCGTTCGATGCCATGTGCCTACCGATCAGCGGTACGCGCGTGGTCAGTGATCGGCTTTCCGGTCCGGTCAGCGTGAACGATGTGAAGGCTGCCTGCTCGTCCAGTATGTCGACGATCCACTCAGCGTCAGCCGCGGGAGCGGTAGCGACCGTTGTCACGGGAATGCGGGATACGTCAACGATGCGTTGACCCCAGGGCGAATCGAGGCAAACCACTCCGCGCTTGGCCCGCTCTGGTTCGAAGAAGACGGCTTTTGCGCCGAAGTATTCCTCCATAGTGGAGTAGTCGTCGAGGTGGTCATGACTGAGGTTGGTGAATCCGACGACGTCGAAAAAGATACCGTCAACGCGATTCCGGCTGAGCGCCTGTGCGCTCACCTCCAGGGCGACTGCCCGCACTTCACTTTCGCGCATGCGAGCCAGAAGAGCATGTATTTCGCTGGCTTCTGGCGTGGTGAGCCGACTGACGACGGTGAGGTCACCGATGTGCCTTTCCGCGGTCGTACTCAAACCCGTAACCAGCCCGAGCTGTTTGAGGATGCCTTCAATCAAATACGACGTGGATGTCTTGCCATTAGTTCCGGTAACCCCGAGCATGAGCGGAGGGTGCACATTTGTCTGGTAAACCCAGGCAGACACATCGCCCAAGGCTGCTCTGGGAGATTCGACAACTACGATCGGCAGACCACTTTCGGCCGCCAATCGCGCCCCAGCAGCGTCAGTCATGACAGCAACGGCACCGGACTGTCTAGCTGCGGCTGCGAACTGGGCACCGTGACTGGCTGCCCCTGGTACACCCACGAAAAGGTCGCCTGGCTGCACCTCGGTCGACCGGAGGGTAACCCCGGTTATCTCCACGCCATCGAGCGAACCCACGCTCTCCAGCCCGAACTCTGAAACAAGACCGGCAAGCGACCGGGCTGACGGATGCTCCGGCCTGAGCACCGGGGGAATCCGAGCAGACAAATGATCCTCTTTCTTACCAGGTCGTTGGCATGTTGGGAGCCGCCTCGGTGGACGGTTCGACGCGGTACGTTTTTAGCACCTGCGTCATAATCTTGCGAAACGGCGCTGCGGCAGCCGTTGATGTCTTCATAATATCGGGCCTGACGAAGCTGACGATCACGGCGTACTCAGGATCTTCTGCTGGGGCAAGTCCAGCGATGGAAACGACTCGCTCGGATGTGTACACACCGTCGATGGCGACCTCGCCTGTACCCGTCTTTGCAGCCACGCGGTATCCGGGAATATTGAGTTGTGCCCCGAGCCCTCCGCCGGTAACAACCGTCTCCATCATGTTCACGACCTGGTCCGCTGCGGCCTCGGACACGACCTGAACGGGCTCATCGTTACCTGGCTCGACAACGGTGCCATCGGGCATTGTGCAACTGTCCACCAGGGTCAGCGGCAGTCGCACGCCCCCGTTGCCTAGCGCTTGGAAGGCGCCGGCCACCTGGGCTAGCGACGCTGAGAGCCCCTGCCCAAACGTCACGTTGTATTTAGTTTGACTGTCCCAGGTCTCGGACAAGTAACCCGCAGCCTCGCCCTGGAAGCCCACATTTGTTTGCTGCCCGAAGCCAAATTTTTTTAGGTACGAAAGGCGTGTTTGGTTGTCGAGCTTCGCTCCCAGCATTGCAATCCCGACGTTGGATGATTGCTGGATGATCCCGGTCAACGTGTACTTGGCATCGGCATGGGCGACGGCATCCCGAATAGTGCCGCCCTCCGGCGTGGTCCAAATGGCTGGGACGGTCAACCGTGTGCTTGGAGCCGCAACACCTTGATCTAATAGCATGGCGGCGGTGAACGGCTTAAATGTGGATCCCTGCTCGTAAGCACCGCTGAAGGCGAGAGAGCCGAGGTAGTCCGTCTCCGTCGCGTTGCGATTATTGGGATCGAGTGAGGGCCAGTCGACCATCGCCATGAGGTGACCGTCCTTGACTCGCACCACGGCGGCAGACGCGGAGTCTGCACCTATGGCCATAGCTTGCTCCGCCACGCGCTGGGCCACGAACCACTGCAGGTCACTGTCGACTGTCAGCTTTAGCGTTCCGCCGTCTTTCGCCTCGACCGTGGTGATAGTGCTTCCCGGAAGCCTCACTCCGTCGACACCTCGTTCATAGGTCGATAGGCCGTCGGTGCTCGCCAGGCAGTCGTTCTCTGAGTACTCCAGTCCGTTTTGGGGGCCATCTGTACCCACGAAGCCCACAAGGTTCCCCGCAACCGCACCGTTGGGATATGTGCGCGTCGGCCTGGATACCGGGTAGACCCAGGGCACACGTAGCTCACGGATCTCCCGATATTGCTGCGTGTCGAGCCCCTTGGCAAGATACGCGAAGTCCGATTCTGGGTCTTCGGTCAGAGCGAGGTACATGGCTGTGGGGTCTTCACCCGTGATCGCGCTGATTTCGTTAACCGCGTCGAGAACTTTGATCGTGACGCTGGTGCCGTCTTTCAGTCTTCTCTCGAACGGATTGGCGTTCCGGGGAGAGGCGGTGATGTCATAACGGGACACACTGTCGGCCAGGACGACGCCATTGGCGTCCACGATGTCGCCTCGCGCTCCGAAGGTCGTCATGGCCACAGCGCGCTTGTCTAACGATGCTTCATTGAGTTCAGCTGCGCGCACGACCTGGAAGTCGATCAGCCTCACCACGAAGATTCCGACTATGGCGATCGTGACCAGGATGGCCAACGACAGTCGGCGACTGGTGCTGCGCGGATTCTTCACAACTGACTTCCCCTACCTGAAATCCCCGGCGACGCCCGCTAACGTGTGACCGGGGCCGGGATCCCACCAGCAGATGACGCTACAGAGCCGGCGCTGGAGGGGGCGACAGGCGCGCCCATGATCCGCTGAGTCACAGGTTCAGGTTTCGCCGCACGTTCCATGCCAGCAATATCTGCCGGCAGCAGCGAGTTAGGGATCAGCAAACTGCCATTCTCTCCCACGACGCTCCCGGCACCGGCAGTGGCAGCAGCTGGGGCGCCCATGACGCTTCCATCGGCAAGGTTCAGAAACACGGCGCTGGTGTTGCTGACCATTCCTAACGATTCAGCTCGCGCTGCAAGATTTTGCGGCGAGTTCAGCACGTTGAGTTCTTCCGTGACGACCTGGCGATCCCTGCTCAATTCCTTCTGCTGGGTCTGCAATGCAGAAATCTGGTACGCGCCATCTGCGAGGGCAATGCTCAGCAGTAGCTGCGCGACAAGTACGCCGAAGAGGCCGATCACAATGATAAGTGCGTAGGCCAGTCGCGGCCTCGCGTTCCGCTGCTGACGACTGGCGACGACCTCGATGTGACGTGTACGGGTTCCGATTTCAGCCGGCCCGCGGCGGAACCGCTCGGGCAATGCGTATGCGAGGTTGCTCATGACGCCTTCCGGACGCGTTCTGCGGCGCGAAGGCGCACGGGAATAGATCGAGGATTGTTGGCCTTTTCCTCGTCGGAGGCCAGTTCTGCGCCACGCACCAAAAGTCGTAGCTCCGGGCGATGATGCGGAAGTTCTACGGGCAGGCCGGCCGGGGCGCTGGACGTTGACCCTGCCGCAAGTGCCCTCTTGACAAGGCGGTCCTCCAGGGATTGGTATGCCAGCACAACGATTCGGCCGCCTACGGCCAACGAGGAGAGAGCGGCGGGTATGGCACGTTCAAGCACTGCCAACTCCTGGTTGACTTCGATGCGCAGAGCCTGGAACACACGCTTGGCCGGGTGACCGTTGCGCTGGATGGCTACGGGCGTCGCGGCCGTGATGACCTCCACCAGGTCCGCCGAGCGGAGAAAAGGTTTCACCGACCGGCGTTCGACGATGCGCTTTGCGTATTTGGGAGCTAGTCGCTCTTCGCCATACTCGCGGAAAATCCGCGCCAGCTCCGCTTGACTGTAGTCGGCTAACACTCGCTCAGCCGTGAGCTCGCTTGTTGCGTCCATCCGCATGTCCAGAGGCGCATCTTTCGAGTACGAGAAGCCGCGCTCTACTCGATCAAGCTGGAGCGACGACACCCCGAGATCGAAAAGGATGCCATCAACCTCCCCGATACCCAAGTCGTGCAGCGAGTCGGAGAACTCGTCATACACGGTGTGCACGAGGTGAACACGGTGTGAGAAAGGCGCCAACCTCTCCTCCGCGATAGCCAGCGCGTCAGTGTCCCTGTCCAGCCCTACCAGAGTGAGATCAGGAAAGCGCTGCAGGAATGCTTCGGCATGTCCGGCCATCCCAAGCGTGGCGTCAACGAGTATCGCGCCCGGACGCTGCAGTGCTGGGCTGAGCAACTCGATGGAACGCTCGAGCATGACGGGGGTATGAATCTGCTTTTCAGTCATGGATACCGGCTTCTGCTCCTGATTCCTGATCCCCATCCGATCCGACCTGCCACCGGGGAAGTGTGGCAGGGCGCGTGAACGGCTGGGAGTCAGGAACAAGGCGCTAGAAGAGTCCGGGAATCACCTCCTCCGTCGTATCGGCGAAATTGCTTTCCTGTTCGGCGTAGTACTCCTCCCATGCGGCGGTGTCCCAAATTTCCGCACGGTTGCCGACACCGATGACGGTGAGGTCCTTGCCGAGTCCGGCGTACGTCCGCAGCGAGGAGGGGATACTGACACGGTTCTGGGCATCGGGAGTGTCGGAGGTTGCCCCCGAGAGAAACAGTCGGAGGTAGTCGCGGGCCTGCTTGCTTGTTACCGGAGCCTGGCGGATCTTCTCGTGCATTTCTTCAAAGTCGCGTGTGCTGAAGACATA
>JAODMI010000185.1 GCA_025464755.1 Homoserinimonas sp. | reverse complement strand
CCAGTCGGAGGCACTTCCAGGAGGTAGTCGTCGCCGAGGTAGGCGTCGAGGACCAAAGGATTCTTCTGAATCTCAACAGGGTTGCCTTCTGCGATGGTGGTTCCCCGAGCAAGCACCCGAATCGGGTCGCATAGGCCGAGCACGAATGGCATGTTGTGTTCAACGATCAGGAACGTCTTTCCCTGCGCGTTGAGATCGCGGATGAGTTCACCCATCCGATTGATTAGTGTCGGGTTGATACCGCCAGCCGGTTCGTCCAACAAAATCAGTTTCGGATCCAGCACCAAAATCTGAGCCAGCTCAACTAACTTCTGTTGCCCGTAGGAGAGGGATCCGGCCGGGAAGTCGCGGTAGGCACGCATTCCGACGAAGTCGAGCAGCTCTTCTGCCCTGGCCGCTTCGGAGCCGCTCACTGCGCCGAGATTCAACTGACCAACGCTGAAGTTGCGCAGCGGTGCAATCACGTTCTCCAGAACGGACATCTCTTTGAACAACCGGGTCATCTGGAAAGTACGCCCCATGCCGCGGTGCGCCCGACTCCACGGAGCCAACTTGTCTATGCGCTCACCTTCGAACAGGATCTCGCCTCGGTCCGGGGTCATGACACCGGAAACAAGGTTGAAGACGGTGGTCTTGCCGGAACCGTTCGGCCCGATGAGCGCGGTGATGGAACCTTCCGGCACACCGAAAGTACAGTCATCGACGGCCTTGATACCCGCGAAACTTTTGCTGAGCCCGTTGATTTGCAGCAGCATCCGGTCGCTGATCGGACGCGGCACGATCTGTGGTGCCACCGGACGATCAAGTAGCTCCAGCCGTGCACCGGTGAGGCCGACCGTGTCTTTGGTACGCCACTTGGCGATCAGCGCGGCGCCAGTAGGAATGATCCCCTTAGGGAGCAGAACCACCAACAGCACAAGCAGACCGCCGAACACGATGAGGCGTACGTTACCGCCGCCGAGGTTATTGTTCGCAAAAGCGTCCAGCGGAACCAAGATGAAGGCGCCAAGCACGGGCCCGAAGAGGGTTCCACGGCCGCCGAGGATGACGGCAAGCACGATGATCACACTGTTCAGGATCGAGAACATGCCAATCGGGTCGACGAATGACAGATAGTACCCGTAGACAGCCCCGGCCATCCCCACAAAGAGGGCGCTGAATCCGAACGCGAGAAGCTTGTAAACCGGTGCGTTGATCCCGACCGTCCCGGCCTTACCTTCGTCCTCACGGATGGCAATGAGCCCTGTACCGAACTTGGTGCGCCGAATCCGCCAAGAGGTGAGTAGCGATAGAGCGAGAAGCGCGACCAGCACCAGATGGAACGGCCAGTTGCCGTATTCCGCATCCCAGTCGGGGAGGGGGAAAGTTATGCCGGCCGTGCCATTTGTCAGGTCGGTCCAGTTTGTTGCGACAAACTGCACAAGGAAGAGGAACGCAACCGTAATTATCACAAATGACGAGCCTCGAGACCGGTACGTCACAAGCCCCAATAGCGAAGCCAGCACGGCTGCGACAACGCCAGCGACTGGCACCCAGACGAAGGGCGAGATATCTGGTGCTGCCCGGCCGAGGATTGCCGCTGTATACGCGCCAATGCCGAGGAACGCTCCCTGACTGAGCGAGAGATAGCCGGTGTAACCGGTGATGATGTTCAAGCCGCTGGCACCGATAGCGAAAATCAACGCGAGAATCATGGTGTTCTCGGCCGACATGCTGGGCGATAAGGGAAAGAGTGTGATCACGATGGCGATCACAGCAATGACAGCGTATTTAATCCGTTTGGCCGTCAAGAATTTTGCGGTTGGCGGCGACTCAGGTGGTGTGATGGTGCTCATGCGACAAGATCCTCCCGAAGGCGGGTGCCCATGATCCCCTGAGGGCGCACGATGAGCACAACGAAGATAATGAGAAAGGGAACGGCGACCGGCCAGGCCGAGCCGATGTACGTCGTGGCGAACATCTCCGCGACGCCGATGATCAATGCTCCAATCACCGCGCCAGGCAGGCTTCCAAGCCCACCTAGCACGACGATGGCGAGCAAGCGCGCAATCCATTGGTAGTGAGAGCCGGGAAGGAAGGGATTGAGGACGCTGATCATGGCCCCTCCCGCTCCCAGCGTGGAAATCCCGATTGCGAAGGTGAGCGCCGCCACCGCGGCGACACTCACCCCCACCAGGAGTGCGCCACTTTCATTGACGGAGGCAGCCCTGATGGCGCGCCCTAACCAGGTTCGATTGAGAACCAGGTAGAGCACGACGAGCACCGCAACCGCAATTCCCGCGGAGATCAACTGCACCAAGGGAATATAGAAGGGACCAATCGGAATCGACGCAGCCGAATAGTCGGTGCGCACCGAGTGCGACACATTGCCCCAGACGAACCCCATCACACCTTCAAGCACCAAGGCGATGCCGAAGGTCACGAGCACCGTCATGCTCACGTGAGAATTTCGGACGTGCCTTACCGCTGCCTGGTAGACAGCCCAACCGAGACCAAACATCACGATGGCAACGATGGGGATGGACAGCAACGGATCAAGGCCCAATGTCTGCCACAGCGTCCAGGTGAGGAACGCCGCGAAGACCGCGAAAGCTCCGTGAGCGATGTTGATTACCCGCATCACTCCGAAGACAAGCGTGAGGCCAGAGGCCATGAGCGCGTACACCGCGCCCACGAGCACGCCGAAGATCAGCGTTTGGATGAAGGGGATCATCTGCAGGTCAGCTTCCTTTTGGTCGTTGGTGCTTAGAACGCGTCGCCGCGCCAGCGGTACACGGTAGAAGTAGTGGCCGCTTCTGTCGGCAACACAACATGGGACACGCCTTCCTGCCACTGGCCGACCAGGAAGTCGCCCGTCGGGCTGCCGTCCTCGTTCCAGCTCAACGAGCCGAGTATGGTCGGCACCTCGTTTGCGTGCAGCCAGTCAGCGAGCGCCTTCTGGTCATCGATTGAGCCCACTGCTTCGACCGCAGCCGCAAGCACTTCTGCTGCCGCAAAGCCATCGGCAGCGTCCTCTGGCGGTTCGCCCCCGAAGAGTTCTTCGTACTTAGCGACGAACTCCGGGTTACCGGGGGTCTTCGCCAGAACGTTGTAGCTCGACGAGAAGAAGACACCGTGAGCGTTCTCCGCGCCGACACCGTCTAGGAACTGCTGGCCGTACGTAGGAGCGGAGCTCTGGTAGAGGATGGCCGGCTCGAGATTGGCGAGGTTCAGGGACCGGATCATGTTGACGCCGTCTTCGAACTGCGAGCCCTGAAAGATCATTTCTGCACCGCTGTCTTTTATGGCAGCGACAATGGCGTCGAAGTTCTTAGTGGTCGAAGGGTAGATGTCTTTATAAACCGTTTTGATACCCGCCGCGGAAAGGATTTTTTCGGCGCCTTCGGCCACCGGCCCGGCGAAGGGGTCATCCAGAGTGGGATAAGCCACCGTAGCGGGTCGTTGGTCTTCGGGAAGGTCAACGATCCACTCCGCAAACACTCGGGCCTGGCTGGTCGCTATGGCCTGCTGCGAAAAGAAGATGTACTCGAATCCACGGTTGTACATGTCTGGTGAACCGCACGAGGGGCAAACGAATACCATCTTGTTGCGCTCTGCAACCGCCGAGGCGGGGATGTTCAGCAGAGATGACTGGCTGCCCAAGAGCAGGTCGACACCTTCCTCGCTGATCAGGTTGTTGTAGTTCGTGACCACGGTGTTTTGGTTTGTCGCATCATCCTTGACGATGATTTCGACGTCGCTGCCCAGCAGGCCACCGGCTTCGTTGGTCATGGCGACCCAAGTTTCGTAACCCTGTTGGGTATCCAGACCGCCCTGGCTGAATTCTCCGGTCAGGGGAAGCGACGCTCCGATGGTGATTGTGTCGGCTTCGGACGAACTGTCCGCGGTGCATGCTGATGTGACGAGCACAACGGATAAGAGTCCGGCCGTGCTTGCAATGGCTCTGAGTGCTGTGGATCTGCGCATGAAACTAACCTCTCTGTTAGGAATGCAAGGCATCTGTTCCGATTGATGCAATCGATTGCACTCGGAGTGTATTAGTAGCGCAAGGCGACTGTCAAGCGTTACGGCCACCCTGATGGCTTCCTCCGCGGCACCTCAATTGCCAGGCGCGAGATTCAGGCTCGCTCCGCCACAGAAATAGCCTCACAACCGATTGCGCATATTGCCCTCGGGGCGGGCGGCGATAGCTCGCCCACAGTCACCTGAGGGCGGTCGAGACGGCGACCGGACGAGCTAACGGGGCAGGAGGCGATCGAGGAGACGCGATGACAGCGCCGAGTAACGCCGAGCCGAGTAACAGCCGACCAGGGCTCGCGGCGCGGCCTGCTCCCGCTCTTGCCCCTCCTAGCGCTTAGCGGGACCTGTTGAGGATCGAACGATGAGCGAGACCGGCTGAATCAGGGTCACCGCCTCCTGAGATCCCGTCTGAATATTCTGCAAGAGCATCCGCGCAGATTCTGCCCCCATCTCCGACAGCGGCACCCGAACGGTGGTCAAAGGTGGAGAGAAGTCTTCAGCAAAAGGCATGTCGTTGAATCCGACAACCGACATATCGTCAGGACAGTTCAAGCCGTGCGTGCGCAAGGAACGCAATACCCCAAGGGCAAGCAAGTCGTTGCCCGCTACGACCGCAGTGGGTCCGCTGCCCGCCTGCCTGGAGATCACAGCGTCCATCGCACTTTGGCCGGCGGCGACGCTCAGCGCGCCAGCCTCGATCACCCGTCCCCGTACGCCCTTCTTCGCCGCGCAGGCAGCGGTAAAGGCGTCAGCTCGAACCTGACTGGTCGACAAGTTGAACGGGCCAGCCAAGTGCAGCACGTCCCGGTGACCGAGCTCGACCAGATGATTGACGGCTGCCGCGATTCCGCTGGAGTCGTTTCCGGTTACGAGAGGGTACGGAATCGACCCGGCGCCACGGTTGACCATCACGGCGAAAACATTCCGCTCGTAGGCCTGCTTCAGAATCTCTTGATCTCCGTGTCGCCCGGTCGCGAGAATAAAGCCGTCTACGCTGCGCTCCATGAGGGATTCGAAGGCGGCGACTTCGATCGCGTCATGCCCGTCGGTATTGGCAAGCAGCGCTGTGTATCCGCGCGGCTGCAAATAATTCTCGATCCCTCTGATAATCGGCGGGAAAAACGGGTTGGTAAGGTCAGGGATTATCACACCGACGGTCATGGACAAACTGGTTCTCAGACTGCGGGCCATAACGTTAGGCACATATCCGAGCTGGTGAGCAGCTCGCTTCACCCGCTTCACGGTTTCTTGGCTCACTTGGCTCTCGGTGCGCGAGTTCAGTGCGCGCGACACTGTTCCCTTGTGCACGTTCGCAAGCTTCGCGACATCGTCGATCGTCGTTCTCTTGCCCAATTTTCCATCCGATCGCTGAAAGGCCACCTAGTGGCCCTTCTCACGGTAGCGCCCCCGGCCGCCGCTGGCAGCCGCCACGAAAACGACCGAAACAACAGCAGAGCCAACGAAGAGGTAATCGAAGTGGGACTCTGCAGCTGCGATATTGCCCATCGCCGCGCCAACTGACGCACCAGCGAACAAGGCGATCGAGAAAAAAGACATGCCAATGGCACGCCCGTCGGCAACCGCATCTGTCATCCAGGTTTGCATTGTGGTGTGCGCCAGCGCCCACCCCAACCCCATCAGCGAGGCGGCGATAAGGGCAGTCAGCGGGGAGATCTCCCACCCGAGAACGGCATAAGCAGCGACCAGTGCCACTCCGCCAATCAACAGCAAAAGCCACGACGGCCAATAGCGGAGGGCGAC
>JAODMI010000156.1 GCA_025464755.1 Homoserinimonas sp. | reverse complement strand
TCGATAACACAGAGGAGGTGCTCGATCCGGTTCAGCCCATTGATACCTTGGATCCCGGCCGGCTCACCCTGACTCAAAAAATTTTCATCGGCATGCGCGGCTCCTACGGCGGCGTTCTGATGTTCGGTCTCATTACGGGACTGGCGGGTATGTCCCTCATCAATCCCATATCGGTTGGTGCAGGCGTTCTGATCGGAACAAAGGTTTACAGGGATGAGAAGGATGCTCGTCTGAAGCGCCGCCGCAACGAGGCCAAAGTGCTGGTGCGCAGTCATATCGACGACGTCATTTTTCAGGTAGGTAAGCAGCTGAAAGACCGGCTTAGGCTCGTGCAGCGTGGAACCAGGGACCATTTCACCGACATTGCTGACGAGCATCATCGCTCCCTGGGGGAGTCCGTGCTCGCCGCGCAGAAAGCAGCCGCAACCTATAGCGTTCAGCGTGAACAGCGGATCAAACACATCAATGCGCAGCTTGCGTCGGTGGCAGAGCTTCGGGCGCAGGCGCAGTCGTTGGCCACGAGACAGGTTCGTGCGGGCCGCGCATGAGCGCCAGCACCAGTACGGACGTTGCTCGCCTCCTCCGGGAAGCCATCGACGTGTATGCCGACGACCCGATTGCTTGCAATGCGCTAAAAGGGTACGCTCGCCGGCTCGAAGAGCCACCCCGTGTGACAGTTGCAGGCATGGTCAAGGCAGGCAAATCAACCCTGATCAACGCCATGATAGGCGAGGAGGTCGCCCCCACGGGAACCACCGAGTGCACACAGATTGTGACCTGGTACCGCTACCGCGCAACACCTCAGGTGACCATGTTCCTCGCCAATGGCGAATCGCACTCCCTCCCGGTTAACAGTGTTCGGGGCCGATTGCTGTGTGACATAGGTGACACGCATCCGCAATCCGTTGATCGCCTGGTGGTCGACTGGCCGGCGCAAAAGTTGCGGGAAATGACACTCATCGACACTCCCGGAATCGCATCACCCAGTGGGCGAGTCTCTGCGCGGTCGACGGACTTCCTCGTCGCACAGAGCCGGGCTTCGGAGACTGACGCGATGGTGTACGTCATGCGGCGCCTACACGAGGCCGACTTGCAGTTCCTGGCGGCGTTCCGCGATGCCACCGCAAGTAGATTAGGGGCTGTTGACACCGTCGCCGTCTTGTCGCGTGCGGACGAGGTGGGGGCGGGGCGCATCGGTTCGCTGCTCGCCGCCAAAAATGTTGCAACGCGTTACCGTGCTGACGAATCACTCCGGGGGCTTGTTTCCGCCATCATTCCCGTCGCCGGTCTGCTCGCCCAGACTGCACGCGCGCCCCGACGTGCTGAGTTCGCCGCTCTAACGGAGCTGAGCAGACTAGACCGAGTCGAACGCGAGCGCATGTTGCTCTCGGCTGACAGATTTGTGCGAACCGCGACACAGGGCACGAGCAGCCCGAAGGCTCGTGCCGCATTGCTTGACAGGTTCGGACTTTTTGGTATACGGCTGGCCATAGTCCTCATCCGCAGCGGCATCACCGAGCCCATGGCCCTGGCAAACGAACTCACGCGCCGTAGCGGCCTGGATGAATTATCTAGCGTCATCTCACGTCAGTTTCTGCTGCGGGCGAAGGATCTACAAGTGCGTAACGTGGTGATCGCCATCGAGACCATGCTGAAGCAACGCGCACACGCCGGCACAGACACATTGGCTGCTTCCCTGGAAGGCATCCTGGCTGGCGCGCACGAGTTTCGCGAGCTGCGGCTACTAAGCGCAGCACGAAGAAGGGAACTGGCTCTGGCGCCAGAGCTTACGGCAGAAGCGCAACGCCTGGTCGGTGGTTCCGGCACCGCGCTGTCAGATCGGCTGGGGCTAGACCAGGGAGCGGAGGCATCCGATCTGCGCTCAGACGCTTTGTCATGTTTGTCTCGATGGCGAACGCTTGCTGCGAACCCGATGAACGATCGAGGGACAGCTGATATGTGCCAAACCGTGGTGCGCAGTTGTGAGGCGATTCTGGCTGAGTTGGGCTAGGGCGCGTCAGGCGGTGAAGCCGCGGCCCGCGATGCCGTCTGCGCGGAACCAGGCGCTCGCCGCGGGAAGCATGCTGATTACCAGCCCCGCCCCAGCTAATGTGAGCTGTCCCACGAGAAGCAAGCGCACGTAGATACCTTCCGCGCCAGAGGCCACGACCAGGGTGTCGGCAACCAGCAGAACGCCGGAATGCAGAAAGAGGACAGCAAGCATTGCCCACCGAGTCCTGCCGTGTCTGCGCATCATCAGGTGCACCAACAATGCTTCGATGGCGATGATCAGCACAAGTGCCCCTAAACTGCCCCAAAATAGGAGTGACGTTAGCGATCCAAGGACTTCCACGTCTTCTTTAGGCTCCAGACCGGTGACCAGTTCGCGTATCCGCTGCAACTGATCGTGCCGAGAGATGAATACAAACAGCGTGGCAATCAAACCCGCTGCAAAACTCACAATCCACAACGTTCCCGAGACCTTCACCGCGGCGGTCGGTTCAAGGCGCTGCACGACCGGAGGCGGCGTGATATCAGACATATCAGGTCGCGGCGGTCTACTTGGTGCAGTATCCGGAAGCGGTGAAGCCTGTGGCTGCGCTTGCTCAGGCTGCCCGGTGGGACCATTCGCTCCCGGTTCTTCAGACATACACGTAAATGTAGCCGACGGTACGCGAATGCCGGGCAGATCCGGCGGTGGCATTGTCGAAGCGAAGACGCCCGCCTAGCGTCGACAGTATGGATGGCAAAACGGATTATGACGTCGTTGTGATCGGGGCCGGGGCTGCAGGGCTGAGTGCAGCTCTCGTGCTGGCTCGCTCACTGTGCCGTGTTCTCGTAGTTGACACTGGCGAGCCGCGCAATCGCTTCAGCGAGCACGTTCATGGTTTTCTTGGCCGCGACGGCAGCGCACCACACACGCTGTTAGCCGAGGGGAGGCAGGAAGTGCTCGGGTATGGGGTCACGATCGTTGAGGCCCGAGCGACGCGCGTGGTTGGTCGCATCAACCGCTTCACGGTTGACCTTTCCATAAAGCAGAGCGTGACAGCGCGCAGGATTGTCTCCGCCGCAGGAATGCGAGACACCCTGCCGAACATCGCCGGGCTCCATTCGCTGTGGGGTACTCGGGTTCTGCACTGCCCCTATTGTCACGGCTGGGAGTTGCGTGGCAGACGTATAGCTGTGATCGCCTGGAACCGACATGTGGTGCCAGCCGCGTTGTTGCTATCTCGGTGGAGCGCGCGCCTTACCGTGTTTGAACACGACCAGGTCATCGGTGAAGGGCAGCGTCGGCTAATGCATGCGCGCGGGCTCACACTGATTCCCGGGACGTTGCAGCGCATCATGCCGACAGTTGTTGGAGGAGTGACGCTCGATCTTGGGAATGGCGAAACGCATGAGTTCGATGCGGCCTTCGTGACACCGGTGGGAATCCCGAATGACAGCTATCTTGAATCACTGGACTGTCAGCGCAGCGGCGCGGGCTTCGTATCGACGGATGATGCCGGCGAGACGACTGTTGCCGGAATTTTTGCCGTGGGTAATGTTACGGATCCCCTCGCTCAGGTTATCGGTGCGACGGCGCAAGGGGCTCGCGCGGCACAAGCGATCACCGAGTCCCTGGCAGGTGAGGAAGTGTCAGTGAGTAAGACTAGCGGTGACTGACCCGCTATATGATCGGCCTTCCACGCCGTATCCGCCTGCGAGCGTCACGCAGCAGCAGGTTGAAGGGAAACTCGCGTACTGCCCGCGGTAGGCGTCTGTTCACCGCGGCTGTGACCCGCACCAATCTGTCGAAACGTGCCTGTTGCCGTGGACTCCATGACATTCGTAGCTCACGGCGAAACTGTTCGGGAAGGAAACCTAGCGTCAGGAAGCGATTCAACGGGCGGAGGAGGCGGTCGACAGGGAAGGGAAGAAATCGGACTTCCGCGATGCCCTGCAGGTACTCGCGCGTAATGTCATCCATCTCTATGCGGCCAAGGGATTCCTGCCAGTACTTTTCGAACGCGTCTCGATCCGCCGGCCACAACTGTTCCGGCATTTGCAACGTCGTGCCGTACGCCGCACCCCGACGGTAGAACTCCTGTACTCGGTCAGCGGGGATCGGCCCATGCAATTTGTGATAAATGTCCTCCGTACCCCAGTACAGGCATGCCGCGACCCAACGCTGCAGGTCATGGTCGAAGGCGTCGTACGGTACTTTCGCGCCGCCTTCAGATCGCACGCGGGCATGCACGTGATTGATCTGGCGGCGAAGTTCGTTCTTATCCGCTTCGGTACCGCCATTTGCGACGGCTAAGTATGTGATCGTGGTGCGGGCCCGCTTGAAAGGATGCCGGTCGACTCGCCCGGTCTGGACTGTGCTTTGCGCAACGGCGTGCCCGATGGGAAGCATCGACAGCTGCATGATCACATTCGCGCCACCGGCCGCCAGACCAACGCCATCACCAAGAGGACCATTCATGATCTTCGCTCCTCTCGAGAAGAATCCTAGGCGAAATGCCCCCAGGTCCCTGGGGTCTCAGGCTGTGGTGACGCTGAAGCAAGGCGCTAGCGTGTCTGCGCAACACAGATTTCTAGTCTCGGGAGGCAGGTCAAACTGCGCGCGTTCCCGACAAATAGGTTTGTGTCAGCGGGGGCCGCTGTGAGTAGGTTGGTTAGATGGCAAACGATGCAGTTGTGCTGCCCGTGGATGGGCCGCAAGCTCGGCGGGAAATCCGTATCTCCAGCCCGTCGCGGGTGCTGTTTCCGGCGCTCGGCATAACAAAGCTCGACCTCGCCCGGTACATGGTCGATGTCGGGTCAGCGTTCGTCGCCGCCAATGGCGACCGTCCGGTGTCGCTGCAGCGCTTTTCTGACGGCATAGACGGCGAGCAGTTCTTCTCGAAGAATCCTCCGAAGGGTGCTCCTGATTTTGTTCGGTCGGTCATGGTTGTCTACCCAAGCGCACGGTCGCATCCGCAGCTAGTCATCGACGAACCAGCCGCCGCAGTGTGGGCTGTGCAGATGAACACGGTGGTGTTCCATCCGTGGCCCTCACGCGCGGAGAATACCGACAATCCCGATCAGCTTCGAATTGACCTTGACCCTCAGCCGGGAACCGATTTCGACGATGCGATACCGGCGGCGCAGGAGCTGCGAAACGTTCTCGGAGAGGCGGGCTTAACCGCCTTCATCAAGACCTCGGGTAACCGGGGCTTGCACATCTTTGCTCCCATTGAGCCGTCTCACGAGTTTCTGGACGTTCGTCATGCGGTTATCGCAGCCGCCCGAGAGTTGGAGAGGCGGATGCCCGACAAGGTGACCACCTCCTGGTGGAAGGAAGAACGCGGAACCAAAGTGTTTGTCGATTTCAACCAGGCCAACCGTGACCGTACGATGGCCGGCGCCTACAGCCCTCGTGCGCTCGCGCACGCCCCGGTCTCATGCCCCATCACCTGGGACGAGCTGGAGAACACAGATCCGAAGGTGTTCACCGTCGTGACCGTGCCCGAGCGACTGAAGCTGGTCGGCGACCCGTGGGCGAAGATGCATGACACGCATGGCTCGATCGCCGAGTTACTGGGATGGTGGCAGCGTGACGTCGCTGCGGGTCTTGACGAACTGCCGTTCCCGCCCGATTACCCGAAAATGCCGGGGGAGCCGCCCCGGGTGCAGCCCAGCCGGGCCAGGAAAAAAGACTAGACGAGAACACGGCGAAGGTCATAAGCGATCGGTAGCTGAAGCTGGTCGAACGTGCAGGAACGCGCATCTCGATCGGGGCGCCAGCGATGCACCTGCACGGTGTGCCGAAACCTAGCCCCCTCCATCTGGTCGTACCGCACCTCAACCACTGTGCTTGGATGCAGTTGCACGAATGAGGTGTCCTTACCGGAAGAGAACCGGCTGCGTTCACCTTTGCCCCTGACAGTGTCGCCCGCAGCATCCCGGACCACCAGCGGTGCAAGCTCTTCGATCAGTTCCAGCCGCCGCACATCGCTGAAGGCTGATGCTCCTCCGACGCTCTGTAAGGTGCCTTCCTTGTCGTACAGGCCGAGCAGCAATGACCCGACACCGCGACCGCTTGCGTGTACTCGGTAGCCGAGTATGACGACCTCCGCCGTCCGATGGTGCTTGATTTTCAGCATTAGGCGTTTGCCGGGGGAGTATGGGGCGGTCAGGCGCTTGGCAACGACACCGTCCAGACCAGCGCCTTCAAATTCGACGAGCCACTGACGGGCGCGCTCGATGTCGGTGGTGGTCTGCGATAGGTACACCGGGTGGTCGAAGTGGGTGGCAAGCTGCTCCAACCGTGCTCGTCGCTCAGCGAAAGGGATGTGTAACAAGGTGTCGTCGCCTTGCGCTAAAAGGTCGAAGGCGACGAACATCGCCGGTGTCTCTTCTGACAGTTTCCGAATGCGGCTGGCCGCTGGGTGTACCCGTTGGGAGAGTGCGTCCCAATCCAGTCGCTCGTGGCCGGGTTCACCGGTTCGCACGACGATCTCGCCATCGAGCACGCACGGGGCGGGCAGTAGCCGGGCGAAAGCTTCTGTCAGCTCAGGAAAATAGCGAGTCAACGACTTGGATCCCCGGCTGCCGATCTCGACACTGTCACCGTCGAAGTAGACGATGCCGCGGAACCCGTCCCACTTCGGCTCATAGCTGAGACCTCCTGGCACACTGTCTTGTTCAGGCACAGTGTCAATAGCCTTGGCGAGCATGGGGGAGATGGGGTCAGCTGAGGTGAGATCCATACTGGGATCTTCCCGCAACGAGTGGCGGCGCGACAGTGCCGGCGAGACGCTGGCAGGCTATGCCTGGTTCAAAAGATCCAAGAACTCGTCAGCCATCGACAATTGCTCGCGAAGCTTCTCGCGTCGAGCTTCGGCGTCGGTGACGAACGACTTCAGCGCCGTTCGAACTTCCGAGTCTTCACCGGCCGGCCGCTGCAAGCGCAGAGTCTCGACGATGTTCAGCAGTTCGTTCATATCTTCCAGCGAGAAGCCGAGCGGCTTCATTCGGCGGATAAGAATCAGCCGAGCAAGATCTTCTTTTGTGTAAAGCCGGAAGCCGCCTTCTGAGCGTGCCGACGGCTTGAGTAATCCCACTTCGTCGTAGTGGCGGATGGTCCGCAACGACAGGCCCGTCTTCTCGGCTAATTCGCCGATCTGCATGGTGTCACTCATTGTCTGGAGGCATCCTTAGCTTCACTCGAACTGTACCCTTACGTTAGGGTAAGGTCATGTCATGAGACAAGCTCACGTCGAAAGGAAGACATGCCTACTCGATCCCCCAGGATAGTGGCCGCGTTCGCTGTTGCAACACTCCTACTCACCGGGTGCTCGAACCCGTCCGGATCTCCCGAAGAGCAAGCCTTTCTCGACGCCGCCCGCGGACTCTACGAGGAAGCCGGTTTCGAGTGGTCGCAGCCGATCAGTGATGCGGCGCTCGCCTATGGCCGGGGTGTCTGCGATGACTGGGAGAAGGCGTCGCAGAACACTCGGGAGCAAAACATTGCGACCGCGCAAGCACAAGCGCAACGATCTACGCCAAATGAGAACCAGGCGGTGTTGCTGACCCGGGTGGTGCTGGTTGCCTCCGAGTACCTCTGCCCGGGCAACTAGCCATACGCGGCTAGCACTGGTCAAATGCGCTTTCGTGCGTAATATCGAACGATGTTTCTCTTGTTCGGAACCAAGCTCGGCGAGACACTGCTGGTAGTCGTATCGTTCATTTGCGAGCGCTGCGGCACGCGTGCCCCGCAGCGAGTTTTCAAACGGTCAACGAAAGTCACGCTGTTTTTCATTCCACTGTTCAGTTTGTCGAGTTCGTACTTTGTCGAGTGCTCCAACTGTGCCGCCGCGACGGCGTTGACACGGGAGCAGGCGACACATGGGGTTGAGTGGGCGGCGCGTGAACGGCAAGCTGGGTGAGGAGACACAGCAAATGAGCGCAGATTTGACGGCTTCTAAAGTTCCTTCATCGAAACTGCGGCAGGCGATTTCCGGTCCGCTGCTTTTCCTCTTCATTCTTGGCGACGTGTTGGGCGCCGGTATCTACGCACTGATGGGTGTACTCGCCGCGGAGGTGGGCGGAGCGCTGTGGGTTCCCCTGGTGGTAGCACTGATACTCGCACTACTCACTGCCGGCTCATATGCCGAATTGGTTACCAAATACCCGCGAGCGGGCGGCGCGGCAATCTTCGCGGAACGGGCGTTCAAGAGACCTGTCGTGGCCTTCCTCGTAGGGTTTTGTATGTTGGCCGCCGGCGTTACGAGCGCTGCAGGACTTTCTTTGGCCTTCGCCGGGGACTATCTCGCCACCTTCATCGATGTACCTCCCACCCTTGCAGCCGTCGTGTTCCTTGCAGTTGTTGCCGCTGTGAACGCCCGAGGGATCAGTGAATCGGTTAAAACCAATGTCGTCATGACGATCATCGAGGTAAGCGGACTGGTCATTGTGATCGTTTGTGTCGCGGTGCTGCTGGGAAATGGAGGCGGCGACCTGTCGCGAGTGACCCAGTTTCCAACAGATTCGGTACCGGCGGTAGCTACCTTGGGCGGTGCCATCATCGCGTACTACTCGTTCGTCGGGTTTGAGACCTCCGCCAATATCGCTGAAGAGGTTCGCAACCCCAGCAAGGTGTATCCGAAAGCCTTGTTTGGGTCTCTTGTGACGGCAGGCGTTATTTATGTGCTTGTGGCGCTTGCCAGTTCGGTTGCACTTCCGGCCGAGAAGATTGCTGGTTCGAGCGGGCCCTTGCTCGATGTGGTCGCAACAACTGGTGTCGGTATCCCGAACTGGCTTTTCAGCCTCATCGCCCTGATTGCTGTCGCGAACGGCGCTTTGCTCACCATGATCATGGCTAGCCGGGTTACTTTTGGCATGGCAGAGCAGGGGCTTCTGCCTCGCGCCGCAGGCCGCGTCTTGCCTAACCGCCGCACGCCATGGGTGGCCATTGTTTTTACGACGGTTGTCGCCATGGCTCTAACAGCAGTGGGCGATTTGTCGACACTGGCCCAGACAGTGGTTCTGCTTCTGTTGTTCGTCTTCATCAGCACCAATGCTGCTGTGCTCGTGCTGCGCCGGGACCGGGTGGAGCATGAGCATTTCCGCGTCTGGAGTGCTGTTCCTGTTCTTGGCGTGATTTCGTGCGTTCTACTGTTGACGCAGCAGAGCGCGCAGGTTTGGCTTTTTGGCGGTGTCCTGCTCGCGGTCGGGGTGCTGTTACACCTCCTCGCGCGTCGAACGGGCCGGCCAGCTACCGCGCCGTAGGCTCGAGTCAACACATTTGCGCCCGGGAGGTTCGCCATGCTCGTCGCCTTTTCTGTCGCACCGAGTGGCACTGGCCGTGCCGATGGTTCTGTTCACGAAGCGGTCGCCGCCGCAGTGCGCATCGTCCGCGAGTCGGGATTGCCCAATCGCACCACCTCGATGTTCACCGAAATCGAAGGCGAGTGGGACGAAGTTTTTGATGTGGTCAAGCGGGCGACGGATGCGGTTGGCCAGTTTGGTTCGCGCGTTTCGCTGGTGCTGAAGGCAGATATCCGGCCGGGCTTCGTGGGGGAGCTCACCGGGAAGCTTGACCGGCTCGACAGCGCTTTGGATGGGTGAACCCGAGCCAGTGTTAGCGCCGGGAACGTAGCCGGGATTGAACGATTGTGAGCATGCGGCGCAAGTCGAAGATGACAGCGCCGACGGCCGAACTCGGCACGCCGCGGTGCTGGTCGAACTTTTCACTCAGCTTGGCCAGAGCCTTCTCGGCTGCTGCCGCCGCATTCTCCTCCTGGTCGCGGTTTTCCCAGGCCCTGACCAGATCACCCATCCGGCGGAGAGCAGCACTCAACGGTGAGCAAAGTTCTGCGGGTATGGCTGTTTTTACCGGATCAAACCAGATAGCACCGCTGATCGCCTCGCCTAAGTCGAGGGTGTGGCGGGTGAGTCGGCCCAGGGCGTCCAGGTCGTCAGCGTCCTCCTGCACGTCGTAGTCCCGCCGTTTCGCCCTGGGGTTGATCTTGCGGCTTTCTTGTGCCTCATCAACTATGGGCTGCGCATCCAACACCATTGTGCTCAAGGACGACATCTGGCGTTGCCAAGCAACGTTCTTCGGGGGCCACGACTCCTCCAGTGCGTCAGCAATGTCTGTCACGGTAGTCACGATCGCCGTTCGAAGGCGAGTGATTTCGCGCGAGGAACTGGTGAAGTACAAGGGCGGCACGACGAGCACGTTGATGAGCACGCCAACGAGCATGCCCACGCCCATTTGTGCCAGATAGCCGAGGGAGTAGTCCTCTGCTTGCGGCCCTCCCACAATGAGAACGAACAGTGCGGCAATGGGAACATATTCGCGTCCGGGACCGAGACTTCGAAATCCGGCGATGAGCACGCCGGCGCCGACCGCGATCAGTACGCCCACGATGGCTGGAACATTCAGGGCGTTGACGGCCCAAGCCAAACCGATGCCTAACGCCAGTCCGACAACGGTCTGTACGCTTGAGCGCAAGGATCCCATCAGCGTTGGTGTCATGCTGATGAGAGCGCCAAGTGGCGCGTAGTAGGCGTACTCATCCAATGCTCCGGGCAGGTGTGCGCCTAGTAGCCACGCCGAAACAGCGGCTATGGCCGTTTTAAGCGCGATCAAAATCCGTGACGGGGTGAACGCCGGAACGACTGCCTGCCGCAATTCGCTCACAAGCAGCCGGGTGCTGCGTGGCTGCGCCTCATCTGCGTCGGGTCGATCGCTCATGTGACCATTGTGGCAATGGCGACTGACCGTGCCCTCAGTCGGCGAGGAAGGTTAGCAGCATCGCGTTGATTTCCTCGGCATGTGTCCACAGCATCCCGTGGGGAGCGCCGTCAAGCTCGACGTACTGAGCGTCAGGCATCAGCGCGTGAAACGGACGACCCGTCGCATCAATAGGAAGGACCCTGTCGACAGTTCCGTGCGCGATAAGGGTCGGTATCCGCGAATCCCGCACCTTTGCCACATCGCTGCGAAAATCTTCGATCCAGCTGTACACGACGGCGTAGGCAGCCACTGATGCGCTGCTGGCAGCGACGTCCCAGCTGTGCTTCACGGCCTCCTCGCTGATGCGGGTACCGAGCGTCTCGTCCAGATTGTAGAAGTCCTGGTAGAACTGCGTGAACCACGCGTACCGGTCGGTGGTTGCGGATTTGATAATCCCATCGAATACCTCACGCGGAACGCCCGCCGGATTATCGTCAGTCTTCACCAGGAACGGCTGAAGCGAGCCGAGGAAAGCGAGCTTCGAGAGTCGTTCTGTGCCGTAACTGGCAACGTAGCGCGCAAGCTCGCCGGTTCCCATAGAGAAACCAACTAGCGCAACATCGTTCAGGTCAAGTTCGGTCAGCACCCGATTGAGGTCTGCTGCGAAGGTGTCGAAGTCGTAGCCAGAGCTGGGTTGGCTGGATTGACCGAAGCCACGGCGGTCATAGGTGATGACCCGGTGGCCTGCCTGGAGGAGAGCTCGAGTCTGGCGCTCCCACGAGCGGCCGTCTAGCGGATACCCGTGGATGAGGACCACTGGCTTTCCGGAGCCCAGGTCCTCGTAGTACAGACGGATCTTGGTCGAGTTCTCTTCACCGACGGTGATGAATGCCATGGTAGTTTCCTTTCGTTGGGGCTTAGCAGCAGCGTCCCTCAGGGTTGCGATCCTGACGGTCGTAGCGGTCGCGCCAAAACTGGCGCTCGGTCATGGCCGGTTCATTTCCGTGGGTTGACACGTGATGTTCCCGGTATTTCTCGTACGCGTCCTCACCCATCAGGCTCGAAATGAACCAGGAAATGCCTTTCACGAGCGAAGCTAGCTCAGCGGCACCTTTTCTGACCGTGGTGAAGGCGTCCATCAGCGGCGACTTCTTTCAGAGGCAGATTGTGCATCCCACTGCGCCTGAATTGCCTTCTCCGCCCGGGTTGCCATGAAGCTGGCCGGTCCGAAAATGCGTGAGGGTCGGGCCGGGTCTTCGCTGGTGGCTAGCGAGCGGGACTTCCACGATCTCCAGGTGGCAATCACGGCGGAAAGGATCACGATGATCGCCAGTGTGACGAAGAGAACGGAAAGCACGCCCTGCACCATGGTGTTGCGCACAACAGCTTGCATGGCCTCCACAGTCGACGCAGTTCCGAAGCTGGTTTCGCCACTGGCGAGCGCTTCGGCGAAGGCTCGATTCTGGGCGAAGTAGCCCACGGCGGGGACGTCGGAGAAGATTTTGAGGTACGACGCGTAGATCGTGACCACGGCGGCGAAGGTCAGCGGCAGGGCGACAACCCAGAGGTACATTAACAGGCCCCTCTTGGCGATGAAGGCCATGCACACGGCTAGCGCGATCGCCGCCAACAACAGATTGGCGATGCCGAACAATGGGTAGAACGTGTTAATGCCACCGAGCGGATCCGTCACCCCGCGCACCAGTATCGCGCCCCAGGCAGACACCATGATCGCCGTTGTCACCCAGGCTCCCACTCGCCATG
>JAODMI010000143.1 GCA_025464755.1 Homoserinimonas sp. | reverse complement strand
CGATCCGCCAGTCGCTGCAAGTCGATGACACGAGGTCCAGAATCGACCACCCCGCGCAGCACGATCGGCTGACCTGCGGAAATCGCAGCCTCGATAACATCCAGAGTTTCGCGGCCGAACCCACCGGCACCCACCACGACAACCTCGTCCGTCATTCGGCTCTCCGAACTTAGTCATGGTGGCGTGACCTTCGGCGGTGATGCCCGCCCTCGTCACAACCAAGCGTGCAGTCGCCGCCAGCACGCAGGCATCGAGATAAAGACTCCGCTGCTCGACATACTGCACGTCACGAATGAAGCGTTCCGCCCAATCGACGGTGTTGCGGCCGCTGACCTGCGCCAAGCCGGTAATGCCCGGTCGCACCTCATGGCGCCGTGCCTGCTCGGGGGTGTACCGAGGAAGGTACTCGACCAGCAGAGGACGAGGGCCAACGAAGCTCATGTCGCCACGAAGCACGTTCCATAAGGAGGGAAGCTCATCCAAACTTGACGCCCGCAGCACTTGTCCAAAACGGGTGAGTCTTTGCTCATCTGTCACCCAGCCACGACGGGCGTCGACACTGCGCATCGATCGAAACTTGTACAAAGTGAAGATCCGGCCACCACGGCCAGGGCGCTCCTGCGCAAAGATGACAGGCCTGCCAAGCTTAACCGCCACAACAGCACCAGTAACCAGCATCACGGGTGAGAGTACGACGATGCCCAGCGACGCGCTCGCGATATCGAGAAATCGCTTGACATAGTCGTAGGGCCGGGGCTTCAGCGAGGCCACAGCAATCAACGCCCACTCAAAAAGCCGACCAGCCCAGAAAAGACGCGCTCTCTCTGTGCCGGCGTAAGTGCCGAGCCGCTGGGCAACGTGAGCCCCCGCTCAAACAGCGCTTCTGAGGTGCCATTGATCGTTGCACGCGAGCCAGCGAAGACCGGCTGGGCGTGCATTGGCTTCCACAGCGGCCGGCACTCAATGTTGTCCATGGCGAGCGCATCAGCAAGATCCTTAGTCGACCAGCCGGTTGCTTTCGAATCCACCAGGATCGAGGTCAGCCAGACGTTGTCGGCTTCGTCGCCGTCAGCACCGAAAACCGTGACACCACCGACATTGGCAAAGAGCTGTTTGTAAAGCTCACGCATTTCACGACGGCGGCTGATCATTTCGTCAAGACGCGTCAACTGTGCCCGGCCGAGCGCCGCCAGCAGGTTGCTCATCCGGTAGTTATATCCGACCTCGGTGTGCTCATAGTGAAGAACGGGTTGCCGAGCCTGGGTGGCAAGATACCGCACATGGTCGGCCAACGCCGCGTCATCGGTGAGAAGCATGCCCCCACCGGACGTGGTCATGATTTTGTTGCCATTGAACGACACGATCGACGCCTGGCCAAACGAACCTGCAGCACGGCCGCGATGGGTGGCGCCGAGCGACTCGGCCGCATCGGCCAGCACGGGCACCCCGTACTCGTCCGCGATTGCGCAAATTTGCGTGTAGTTGACGGCCTTGCCCAACAGGTCGACCGGCACGATGGCTGCCGCCGTCCTGCCCTCTTGCGCGAGTTGCTCGAGGGCCTGCCGCAGCAGCACCGCATCCATATTGCCGGTTTCCAGCTCGCAATCGATGAAGAACGGCTCCGCACCTGTGTAGACAATGGCGTTCGCCGTTGCGGCGAACGTCATCGATGAGGTCAAGACGATATCGCCGCGACCAACACCAAGACCAAGGAGACCGAGGTGCAAAGCAGCCGTGCCGGAACTCAACGCCACAGCGTGCTCGACACCCACGCGCGCAGCCAGCTCCGCTTCGAATCCGTCCACGTCAGGGCCCAGCGGGGCAATCCAGCCAGATCGAATCGCAGCAACAACGTACTGCTCTTCCACCTCGCCGACGTCTGGTGATGACAGGTAAATGCGGTCGCTCATTGCGCAGCGCCGTCTCGTTCAGCGGTCGGCCCTACGCCGCAGCGTGCGAGCCATATCGCCTTGTCGAGATTTTGTGGTTTGATCGAGCTGATTTTCGCGTGCGAAATTTTTGGGTGAATTGGACGATTGTCGGTTTCGTTCTCGCCGATGAGCTCCTCGTGCAGCTTCTCCCCTTGCCGCAGGCCGGTGTAGATGATTGCGATGTCCTTGCCCGACATGTCGATCATGCGATTAGCAACATCGAGAATTTTCACCGGCTCGCCCATATCCAAGATCAGAACTTCCGCGGGACGACCAATGCCGCCCGCCTGCACTACCAGCTGGCACGCCTCTGGAATCGTCATGAAAAAACGCGTGACCTCCGGATGTGTGATCGTCAGCGGCCCGCCTGCTTCAATAAGCGACGCGAATGTCGGAAGCATGGAGCCACGGCTTCCAATTACATTGCCAAACCTCACTGAGAGGTAGGTGTGCCCGGTCTCGTCTGCAGCCCAGGCAGTCAGCTTCTCAGCAACGCGCTTGGAATGCCCCAGAATACTCGTCGGGTTTGCCGCCTTGTCAGTGGAGACGTTCACGAAGGTTTCAACGCCCACTTCGCGCGCGGCCTGCAGCACGTTGAGTGTGCCGAGAACGTTCGTCTTCCACGCCTCATCGGGGTACTGCTCGAGCATGGGAAGGTGCTTGAGAGCCGCCGCGTGGAAAACAACTTCAGGGCGGCGCTTATGAAATATTTTTGCCAACGCATCCGCGTCGCGAATGTCAGCCAGCACAACATCTTTTGTATCGAGCAGGCCGTGACCAGATATGGAAAGTTGCACACCTTGCAGACCGGTCTCGTCCCGGTCGAGCATGATCAGCTCCGACGGAGCGAACTTCGAAATCTGGCGGCACAGTTCGGAACCGATCGACCCCCCAGCACCGGTGACGAGCACTCGTTTGCCCTGCAAATAACCGGCGATGGACTCGACTTGAGTGTCCACAGGGTGTCGTCCGATCAAGTCTTCGATCGAGATGTCACGTAAGTCGCGCAGCCTCGACTTACCGGCGAGCACCTCATCGAGCAACGGGAGAACCTTCACATGCAGATGGGCTTCAGAGGCGACATCCGAAATCTCCGTCAGCAACGCCGCGTCTGCTCTGCCGACGGCCACAACCAGCACTGTGGCACCCGTGTGCCGTGCCACATCAACCAGTCTTCGCCGGTTGCCCAGCACTTTGACCCCGTGCAGCCAAACGTTGCGTTTGCCGGGGTCGTCGTCGATGAGGCCGACAGGCAGATAGGCCGATTCACGATCGGTGACCATACGCCGAACCACCGTTGACCCAAGGTAGCCCGCGCCGAAGATAAGTGCCCGTTCGAGCTCGGCAGTGGGCTTCATCGAGTGCTCGATAACGAGTCGCTTAATATAGCGGGCGGCCCCCATGAAGACGAAGGCAATAGGAAGCGCAATGATGATCGTGCTGCGCGGAATACGCCACATGAGGCCGACCAGCAGAACGAGGATTTCGAGAACGACAGCAGTGGCTAACACCGCCCAAAGCAAGGTGCGAACTTCGGCGAAGCTTCCATACGGATGCCGCCCGCGATACAGGTAGAGCAGCCAGCCGACAACAAGCTGAATCAGAGCGGCAACCACACACAGCAGCGCCAGAGATAACCAGGCCACCCGCGTGACATCGAACTCGTACCGCAGTATTTGTGCAAGCGTCAGCGCAACCGCCCAGGCGAGGGCATCAAACAAGTACTGGGTTCCAAAACGTGACAGTGGCCCGTTGCTGTACAGCGCCTGCATGCGCTTCATAGCGTAGTCAGTTAGTGACATGGGCACCCTCGCCAGGTTCATCATGGGCTGCTCCGATTTCGCTCGTGAGAGCGAAGCGCGTGAGTACCGCACGAACCGCCGGCACGAGTTGGTCAGCGGAGGCACGATAAACCTCATCACTCTGCCGATACGGGTCGATAACGTCGTCATCCTCCGGCCGCTCCGGCGGTTGCACAAGCCCCCGCCGTGACGCTGCAACTGCCACCAGAGCAGATAACCGCGCCGAGGTGTCCGCGGCCGGTAGCTGCGCAACATCCTGCAGGTCTTGCTCAGCAACATCATGCAGGAGGCGCGCAAGCTCACGAAGGGTGAAGGTATAGCGGGAGGCGCGCGGCAGCAGCGCCACAATCTCCCTCCTGTGCTCCCGTGACATCGCAATCACAAGGTCGGCTTCGGCCACCTGTGCAGCTAAAAGCTGGCGCGCGCGATGCGCAGAGGGATCGCCACCGTATTCGTGGGAGAGGCGCGCCGCTTGCTGCGGCATGGGTTGGTCAACGAGCGCCCCGGTTCCGGCGCTCGACACGGTGACCTGGGGCCACGCTGCTGCACCGGATCGCAGCAACTGCTCTGCCAGCGGCGAACGGCAGATATTGCCCGTACAGACGGTCAAGATGTGGAAGCTGCGCTGCGCGACCCCCTGGGCAACCATCAGGATTTCCTTTTGCCCCGGGAAGCCATCTCGGCATCGTCGCTGTAGCCATACCCGTAACGCCCATAACCGTAAGCATCTGGACCCTTGGTCGGCAGCATGGTCAGAATGACACCTGAGACCGAGGCACCCACGTTCTCCAGGGTGCCGATGGCGCCCGTTACGTGATGTTTGTTGGCGCGACCCGCAGCCACAACTAGGAGCGCTCCCCCGACGAGCTTCGAAAGGATCGCAGCATCCGTCACGGGAAGGAGAGGCGGAGCGTCGAAAAGGATGAAGTCGTACTGCTGGTTAAGATCGTGGACCAGGCGCTCCATCGTCGCTGAGCCGAGCAGCTCACTCGGGTTCGGCGGTATCTTGCCAGCCGGCAGAACGGACAAACGTGCCCTACCCCATGGCTGCACCACATCTGCTATCTCTGCACCTCCGATGAGAACATCCGTGAGCCCCACCGTCCCTTCCAAGCCCATGTAATCCGCAACCTTAGGGCGACGCAGATCGCCGTCGACGAGAAGCACGCTCGCACCCGAATCAGACAACGCAATGGCCAGGTTCGCAGCGGTCGTACTCTTGCCTTCGCTCTCGATGGAGGAAGTAACCACGAAGCTGTGGCTGCTGTGACCGATATCGAGGAACTGAAGATTAGTACGCAAGGTGCGGAAAGATTCAGCTCGCGGGCTGCGCGGGTCATCTTGCACGATAAGTGGCCGCGCCTGCGCCTTCGCGTCGTAAACGATGCCGCCGATGACAGCCGCATCCGTAACCTGGGCCAGATCGTGCTCGTTACGGATGCGCGTATCCAGAACCTGCCGCAGCACGGCCAGTCCAACACCGACGGCGAGCCCCACCAGCAAACCCAGTGCGATGTTGAGCGGCACATTGGGGCTCACCGGGATAGCCGGCACCGTAGCCTGCTGCACGGGAGTGAGCTTGACCGGGGAAGCAGCCTCCCCAGAAGTAGGCGACTCAATACGGTCGACCACCCTGGTGAGGCTCTCCGACGTGGCGTTAGCGATGTCAGCGGCGAGCACCGGGTCGGTGTTGGTCACCGTAATCTCGATGATCGACGTGTTAAGAGGCGCCGACACAGTGATGGTGGCAGCGAGGTCGAGCTCGTTTGTATCCAGGTCGAGGTCGGCAATAACAGGAAGGAGCACAATCGGCGTGGTGGCCAGATCCGAGTATGTACTCACCCGTTGAACAGTGAAAGTGTTGCCCTGCGCCAGCTCAGAAACTGTGCCACCAGACTGGGTGCTCACAAAAACTTTCGATGTGGCGCTGTAACCAGGGGTCTGAAGGAGAGAGAATGTTGCAGCTGCAGCCGTGGCCACCAGCGTGAGAGCAACAATCAGCACCCAACTTTTACGCAGCACGTGGATATAGTCGCGAAGCTCCACTTGGACGCACTCTCCTTGAATCAATTAGGAGACGTCTGAGAAATCCCCCTCCTATGGTGCCACACCTGCTTCGCAATACTCTCGTCTGGGCGGCACACACCGGGTCTGTCGCGTCATACGACGACACCTATCTGTGCCACGATGATATTTCGGATCGTCATGGGGCGAGTCTCAGCACAGGGAGTGATGTGGCGCGTCAACGGCGTGATTCCAGGGTGAGTCAGGGCAGCAAACGGGCCTGGATCATCGTCGGCGTGGCATTATTCGCGGTCGCAGACATCGCTCTCATCTCACTGGCCCTATCGCACGGTCGCCCGGCCACGATAGCTGCACCTACTTCTTCTCCCGCCGCCTCCCAGACAGCAGCGCCTGCTCCTGCGCCTGCTCCTGTGCCCAGCCCGACGCCCACCCCCATTAAAGTTTCAGCCGTTTCGCCGCAGCGTGTGCTTGCCGCCCTCAACTCCACGACCGGGTGGCGAGCAACCACAGGAACCTGCCCAGAGGCGAACGCCTCGCCTGAGTTGACGACAGACGCAGGCCTCACCTGGAAGACGACCAACGCCACCCGCCCAACAGGGGTTACAGCACTGCAAAGCGTCACCATCATGGGGCCAGAAACCGCCTCCTTCATCGGGCTGGACCGCGACGACTGTTCACCTCAGCTGGTGCGCACATTCGTGGCGGGCGACAACTACGCCTCTTACCCCGCGCAACTTGCCGGCGCCTGGTACCTCGACCCGGCCGCCCCTGCGGTGGTTCACGCTCGAGGAACGACTGTTGACAGCCCCTGCGCCACGACAGTCTCGTTGACGAGCCGCAATGCAACTTCTGCCGCCGTTCTCTGCGCTGACAACAGCGTGCACATCACTTCGGATGCTGGAGCTACATGGGCGATTGCGGCACCCCTTGGCAGCACCGTCGCCGTGACCACAACGTCTGCTGACTACGTTGCGGCGGTTGTCGGCACGCTTGAGTGCGCCGGCGTGCAGTTAGTGAACGTGGGCGACGCTAGCGTTCTCGGGTGTGTCAACACCACGAGTGACCCAGCTGCGCTGGCGGGGAACGTGGCGCTTGCATCGGCGTCGTCAGACGACAGTCTGTGGCTATGGGCTGGGGACATCTTTGCGGTCTCTGCCGACGGCGGGACCAACTGGGGTTAGAGCTCGCGACCGACGCGACCGGCTAGGGGCTGGCTAGCAGAGGTCGCTCAGCCAACCCCAGTCGGCTAGTGCGTCTGGGTTACCTTCAGAAGACCGGCCGGGGTGTCCGGGTTCTTGTTGCGGGCCAGAGCCAACGCAAGCGCCAGCTGCTGCAGCGGAATGATTTCCACCAGTGGGATCAGCGCGGATTGCAGAGTAGGCCACTCGAGACTTGGTAACGGCAACGATTCTGCACCAACGAGTGTGCTGCCGATGACGATCGGCCGACCACCCAAGCCGCGCACATCCGTCACGAACGACTCGACCGACTCACGCCCGCCAGGGCTGGCAGTGAGCAGTATTACAGGGGTGCCCTCGATGACCTGACCGAGCGGGCCATGCTTAGCGTCAGCCACGCTCCAGCCTGAAGCAGCGATGCTGTTTGTCTCCGTCAGCTTGAGAGCGCCCTCTTTGGCGGATGACATCGAGTAGGCACGACCGACGATTACCACCCGGTCATTGTCGATCAGTGACCCGGCCAAGTCAGCCACAATGGGCTCCCCCTCCAAGATGAGTGCCCGGGCGGCCTCGGCGGCAACCGTGATGTGTTCACGCAACTGCTCCCACGAGACATTCGATGCCCGCGACAACACCGCGTACAGTGCCAACAGCTCGGCGGTGTAGGTTTTGGTCGCAGCCACCGAGTGTTCGATACCGGCGCTTAGCGCCACGTGCACATCACCAAGAGTGGCCAAAGTGCTCGCGGAGTTATTTGTCAACGCGATGACGGGCACACCCGCTCGCGTGGTCGCGCGCACTGTATCGAGAAGATCGGGCGACTCCCCCGACTGCGAAATGGCGAGCATCACCGTTCGCGGATACCGAAGTTGCGTCCCGAACGCCGTCACGGTGCTCGGCGTTGCCAGCATCGCCGGGATGCCGAGCACATTGTGGGTCAAGTACTGGCCATACATGGCGGCATGGTCGCTAGAACCTCGAGCCGCGAAAACGATCAGCTCGGGCGCGGTATCACGGATGACGGATGCCGCCGCCTCGATTGCCTCGCGCTGCTGCCCGATGAGGTCGAGCCAACGGGCGGGCTGCTCGGCGATTTCGGCACGCATGTGAGCGCCGGGCTCGGCGATCGGCGCGCTCATGAAGCGAGACCCGTGATCATGGCGACCAGTTCGTTGTGCGTGGTGTCGGCGAGAGGCTTCACAGCCACCTGCTGACCTCGACGCAGCACCGCCACCCGATCGGCCAGCCGGAACACTTGGTCCATATTGTGACTGACCAGCAGCACGGCAGCGCCGCGGTCGCGGAGCTTGGCGATCAACGCCTCCACCTTCGCGGTCTCCGCCACGCCGAGAGCGGCGGTGGGTTCGTCCATAAGTACCAAACCACTTGCCCAATGCGTGGCGCGACAGATAGCCACACCCTGGCGCTGCCCGCCCGACAGATCACTCAACGTTGCCTTGGCCGACGGGATGCGCACCTCGAGCGTATCGACCAGCTCTTGCGTATGTTTGGCCATTCTCTTGCGGTCGAGAGTCTTGAGCGGACCTTTAGTCAGCTCCCGCCCAAGGAACATGTTCATATACACCGGCTGATCCGGCACCAAGGCCAGGTCTTGGTAGACCACTTCCACGCCCTGCTTGCGTGCGTCTGACGCGTCACGGAAGTTGACCTGCTCGCCGTTTAGCCAGATTTCACCGTCGCTCGGCTGATACAGGCCCGAAATTATTTTCACCAGCGTGGATTTGCCGGCGCCATTGTCGCCGACCAGGGCCACAATCTCACCCGGGCGCACCTCCAGGTCAAAACGATTCACGGCGACGACACCACCAAATTTTTTGTGAATGCCGACAAGCTTGAGTACGGGGGCGACGGTCGCGGTTCCGAGTGTCGTCATGGGGTGATCCTGTCTGTGGTTCGAACGCTCGGACGGAACGGGATGAGCGGCGCTGACCCGTTCGCGGCCCAGATGCCCTCGAGTCGGGGTTGGTTAGTGGACAGACCTGAGATTGCAGCGGTCTGGGCTCGGGTCACGAAGACTTGCGGGCGAAAACCGAAAATTACGGTGTCGCCGACCGAGACGGATGCCTCGCGCTCGTCGAGCCCGATCGTTGCGTAATAGTCGATCGCCTCGGCAGCGGGCATGGCAACCCGCCGCTGAACGGTGGCGGCAGCATCCGTTCCCGGAGCAACGATGAGGGCGTTCGTTTCGACGCCACCAAGCACAGGGTCAACGTAGAGTCCGCCCCCGAACACATATGCGGAGCCGTTGTGGAAGTGCGACACCTCGCTGACATATGCGATGGCGGGTTCCTCCACCAGGTCTTCAACGGCGTGCAGCGGTGTGGTGCCGGTGAGCCCATGACCGGGTTCAACCTGAGTGGCTCCGGCAGCTGCCAGCGATTCGAGCACCGAAACCGACGTGGTGCCAGGAGCGTTCACCTGTATGTCGGTACGTCCGGCAGCTTCAAGCATGGTCTTGGCCGCTGTGAGGGTCGCACGGTTGGGTGTTGCTTTGGCCGAACATGTTGTGGCGTCAAACAGTGTGGCGGGGAAGGTGGTGATGCCAGCGAAACGCACACCTGGCAGCGCATCCACCCGGTCGGCCGCGGCCACAATGTCGTCGAGGGCGAAGCCTCCCTCATGACCGGTGTAGAACCGGTCGCCGGGGGCGACCACCCGCAGCAGTACGTCTTGCACTTTGCCCCGCGCCGCCGCGGCGGCCCCAGCCTCGGCAGCCTTGGCGTCGCTGAACACCGTCCAGTAGAGCGGTTCCAGTGAGGCTGCCAGTGCAGCTTGCTGTCGCGGAATCTGCACCAGATGGCCGAGGTGCCCAATGTTCAGACCGCCGGATGCCGCCCCGAACGCATCCTCTAAGTCGACGGCCACGGCGTGGCTGATGCCGGCCCGGGCAACAGCGGCCGAGACGTCAGGATTTCGCCCGATCTGTTTCGTCATGGCAAACGGCGTCAAGGCCAACCGCGCGCACTCGGCGACAAATGCGGCAGCGTTGCGCTCCACCGCGTCAAGGTCGATGACGAACGTGTTTGGCGGCAGTTGACCTACCGCATGTAAATGCGCAGCGGCGTTGAGAAGCTGAGGGTTGCGCCGGGTAAGTAGGTTTAAGAACATGAGGCTCTCCTAACTGCTCTTCTTGCCGCGCAACGAGAACGACACAGCGACCAGAATGATGATTCCCCGCACAATCATTTGCTGGGAGACGTTGAGGCCGGCGAGGATGAGACCGTTGTTGATCATGCTCATCAGGAGACTGCCGATGAGCGCCCCGATCACCGCCCCCTTGCCGCCGAACATACTTGTTCCGCCGACGATGACGGCCGCAATCACCGTCATCAGGTCGCTCTCGCCGAGCGTGTAGCGGGCACCCTGCAGGCGACCGGCGTAAAGCAGACCGGCTAGGGCCGCGGTCATTGCGCTTCCGACGAACACCATCAAACGCACGCGGTTCACCCGGATGCCGCTGACTCGCGCGGCGGAAGCGTTGTCACCGACCGCCAACACGTGCGCCCCGTACCTGCGCTGACGCAGCAGGTGCCACCCGACGAGCACGGCGACGGCCGTCCACCAGATCATGATCGGAACACCCAGAAGGTTTCCTCCGCCGAAGAGGAAGACGAAAACTTTGTCGGTTACCGGCACAGACTGCAGCTCGGTCAGTTGCCGGGCTAAACCGGCGACGAGCCCCATGGTGGCAAGTGTCACCAGGAATGACGGTAGACGCACCCAGGTGACGAAGACACCGTTGACCAGGCCAATGACCGCACCGGAGGCAAGACCGGCGAGCGCTGCCAGCCACCACAGGTCTGTGGTCTGCAGCACCACAGCAGCGGTCAGCGCAGACAATGCCACCACGGAGCCGATGGACAGGTCGATCTCACCGGTGCTCAATACGAACACCACGCCAATAGCCATCACCGTGATTGGCGCCGCCTGGATGACGATATTGAAAAGGTTAGTTCCGGTGAGGAAGTACTGGGTCTGCGTGATCGCGAAAAAGAGGAAGACCACGACGAAGCCGATGTAGACGACGTAGTTGCTCCAGTTCACCCTCTTTACGCGGGCGAGCATGCCCGGGTTCTCGGCAGCTATGGTCGGGCTCATCGTTGTTGTCCTTCCGTGGCCGAAACTACGGCGTTGAGGGCGAGGCGAACGGCGCCGGCAACGGGGGCACGGTGCCCCAGTTCGCTGGACCGGATGTCAATTTCGTGTGCTCCCAGTTTCTGCAACCAGGTTCGAATACCGGGAAGCAGCTCTTTTCGGCTGCCGATACCGCCACCGAGCACGAAAACCTGGGGGTCGAGAATAGCTTTAACTGCAATAACGGTGATGGCCAGCCAATGCGCTTCCTCGTCGATTGCCGCAATAGCCTGCGGGTCACCGGCTGTCGCTCGGGTGAATATTTGCGTGGCGGGAAGCTGCTCGCCCGTCGCTGCGGTATAGCGGGCGGCGAGGGCGTCACCGGCCAGCATCTCCTCCAGCGGCCCTCGCACGTGATGGGCTGGCTCGAATGGGTCGGTGCCGAAGGGGAGGAATCCCACCTCGCCTGCTTGCCCGCTAGAGCCACGCACCAGTTGTCCGTTGGCGACGATGCCCATGCCTATGCCGGTCCCCACCGAGATGTAAACAAAATCGGTTACGCCAAGACCCACGCCGTAGTGCAGTTCGCCGATTGCGGCAACATTGACATCGTTTTCCAGGATGACCGGATGGCCCAACTGCTGGGCAAGAGCCTGGGTGAATGGCGCGTCATCGATCCCGGTGAGGTTGGGTGCCAGGTGGAAACTTCCGTTGCCGTTGGGGACACCCGCTCCACCGATAGCGGTGGCGAGCACACGGTTCAATGGCACACCGCTGCTTTGGCACAGATTTTTCACCAGCCCGACAAGCTGCTCGATAAGCCCGAAACCGTCGGGATTTGTGGCAACTTTCATGTCTGCCACGATCAACCCGTCGAGGGTTGCGATGCCCGCGCGAATCTTTGTACCACCCAGGTCGATGCCGACCACGTAATCGTTGTGCTTCACGGTTGTGTGATTCATGCGGCATTCCCTTGCGCGAGGAGGCGTATGGGATTGCTGCGCAGCATCCGTTCGGCGTCCGTGGGGGAAAGACCAAACTCGGCTGCCATCGGCATGAACACCGCAGCGAGGTAGTTGTAGCCGAACTGGCCGTGGGTTTGCGTGTTGAGGTAGACCTCAGCGCCAGTGAGGTCTTGGGAGACGAAAAGTTGGTCCGCGTAGCCTCGGCTGGCAAGCAAAGCCAGACGCTCGGCTCGGCTCCGATCAGCGCGGAAGTACGCGCGTTTATCAAACTCACCTTCGGCAGGTTCCGTGGGCGGCGGTTCGAGTACGAAGTCCCAGTACTGCTTGCCAATGGTGTCGAAGGCGATGTTCACGCCCGTGTCGAGCACACGCTGCACGTAGTCAAGCTCAGGCTGAATGTCCATGTGACCGATTACCACGCGGCTCAGGTCTGCGCCTTCCTCGCGCAGAATGGCCACTTGCTCGAGCGCCATCGTGCCGTGCGTGGTGTGGGTGATCAGGCTGGTGCCGGTCGCGCGGCTAGCGCGGGCGGATGCACGCAGGCATTTCTGCTCATGATCGGTGATCTCGTTCAGACCCGTGGCCTGTTCGCCCAAGATGCCGGCGCGCACCTCAGTTGTGCCAATGCCAGCGGTGACGTCGCGGATGAAACGATCGGTCATCTCGTCAAGTGTCGAGTCGAGCGCCCAGCTCGGGCTGTACGGTTCCAGGTAAACGGAGGAGCCGGCCACAACATGCACCCCTGACTGCCGCGAAATCTCCTGCAACAGGGTGACGTTTTCACCCCAAGCCGACCGCCCGACGACGCTGTACGGGCTGAGGTCTACGACCGTGTCGAAGCCGAGGTTTTTGAGGCCGCTCACAGCGGTGACGGCCTGCGCGATCTGGTCACCGTCTCGCGGGTCACTCGTCGAGGTTGTCCGGGATCCGGAGAGCCATGGGCCGGGCACGAGCGAGGTGAGGTGCTCGTGGTGCAGCACCCGGCCGAGGGAGGCAGGATCTACAGGCCCAAGGACTGTCTGCACGAAAGGTGCCATGTGTTGCTCCTTGCTGAGTTTCTGGTGTTGCTTGCTGCTTTGCGCAGGTTGCTTGCTCGTTTTATGGTGCTGTTCGCTGCCGCCTGCTTGCGGGCGCATGGCGCCAACTGACGGTGGCGTGCACCGAGGGTGGTGTGCACCGAGGGTGGCGTGCACCGACGCAGGGCGAACGGCTGCATCATCGCGTTCTCAGGCGCATGACGCGCGCAGGTATTCGCGAGTTACTCGCTTGCCGCTTGCGAAGCTGGGTGGGGTGCCGGGGTGATGCGGCACCCCACCTGGGTGGATCTTTGTTCTACTTCGGCGCCACCATCAGTCGCCGGTGACGCTTGCCGGCGGCTCGACGCCATAGTCGGCCTGCCAGCCGTCAACGATGGTGTCTGCGGTTACCGCAAGCGGGGTGACAGCTACGAGCGCCGGGGCTTTCTTCTCCAGTACGCCGTAGGCCCCGATCGTCGCCAGCGCGGTGCCGAGATCCACGGAAGCGTTACCCACTAGGCCAATGACGTTGCCGCCGTTAACCATGTCGGCGGCCAGCGTGGCGTCGAGGTCGTTGGTGACTACTTTGACGTCCATGCGCCCAGCGTCGCGGAGGGCGGATAGAACGCCCTGCGCCGCGGTTGCCCAGGCGACGTAGATGCCCTTGATGTTGGGGTTGCGAGCGAGCATGGCTGCAGCAATCTCCTGAGTGGCAGCCTCATCGGTGAACCCTTCCTCGGCGACGATTTCGACGTCGGGGTGCAGGAATGCGGTCCAGTCTTTGAACGCCTGATCACGCTGGTTGGTGAACCAGAAATCGGCGTCGTGGTAGAGGTAGCCGATCTCGCCTTGGCCGCCCAGCGCTTCGCCCAACATTTCAGCGTCCAGCTTGCCCTGCTCGGTGAGTGAAACGGTCGCAATGGAGACAAATTCTTCGCCTGCGGTGTAACCAGCTGGCGGCGTGGTCATGATGACAAGCTTCACGCCCGCATCTACCGCGGGCTGGAAGGTTGCCTGTGCCGAGGTCGGATCGGCGGCGATCGTCACGATGATGTCCGGATCAAGCGCAAGCACGGTCTCCAGGTTGTTCGCCTGAATCGCGGGGTCGAAGTCGGCCTGGGTACTTGCCACGACCTCGATGCCAAGCTCATCAAACTTGGCCCGGGCGCCTTTCTCGGTGGCGCTGACGAACTCGCTTGAGGTGTGCCAGACGAAGGCAGCGGTGTAGGTACCGGCGTTGACTTCCTCGATTTCCGCGGTGGTCAGCTGCAGGTCATCAAGTGTGGCCGTTTCCTCCCCGCCAGGGCCGGCAAATTCCAGGCTCGGTTCCGCTGCGGGGGTGTTGGGGGCTGAATCGGGTGTTTCAGCGGAGGGGCCGCTGCACGCGGTGAGCGCGAGGGCCGCGGTCATCACGGCCGCCATGATCAGGCGAGATGTGCCGCGTTGGGCCGGGCGGTAGAGGGTCATGGCTGCGTTGCCTTTCGAGAGAAGTGAACTGCGGGAACAACTTCGGGCCCTCGCCGGCGCATGTCTCGTCGGCAGGTTGTACACACTTTAGTTTCGCTCTGCAACCAAAAGCAAGTAACGGTATGGTGACGGCTCCACGGGCGCGTGAGGTGGCCTACGTTCGCGCGCCTTCCGCGCGCCCATGATGCGCCCTGCGCTATGTTTTGTCTCACGCTGCTAACAATTGCGAGGAACATGGTTCAAGACACCCGCGAACTCAACCGAGCCGCCGTCATCACCGAACTGCTGCGGTCGCGACCCATCAGCAGAACGCAAATAGCAGCCGCTACCGCAATCTCTGCGGCGACGGTCTCGCGCGCCGTGGACCTTTTAATCACCGAGGGCCTTATCCGGGAAGTGTCAGCGGTCGTGTCCGAAAACCGCGGAAGACGCGCCATGCTGTTGGATCTCGTGGCGGACCGCTCATACGTGGTTGGCGTAGACCTTGGCGCATCGAACACGCGTCTGGTGATCGCCAACCTCGTTGGGGCGAGGGTCGAAGAACGAGAGCGACCCACACCTGCCAGCCTGCCCCCGGCCGCACTCGCTGAATGGATCGCCCACGAAGTGCGCCTTGCCGCGGGCGACCGGTGGGACCTCATCCGATTCGCCTGCATTGGTTTGCCAGGGTCCGTCAGCCGAGAGGATGGCACCGTCACAAACGCGCCCAACCTCATACAAGTGGAGGATCGGCGCTTTCTCGACGCGCTGGAAAAGCACCTTGGTGTGCCGGTCGAAATCGACAACGACTCGAACTACGCGCTTTTGGGTGAGCTGCGGTTTGGGGCGGCCGTGACGCATACAACCGCGGCCATGCTGACGCTCGGGGCAGGGTTGGGAGCCGGGCTCGCTATCGATGGAGCCATCTTGCATGGTCGGCACGGCCTGGTCGGCGAGTTCGGGCACCTGCCGGTAGGCCCGCTCGGCACCCGTTTGGAACATATGGTGACCGGGCCAGGAATTGTCCGGCGTGCGCTTGAAGCCGGCGTCATGCTCGGTGGCCCGGCGGATCTCTTTGCAGCAAACGCGTCATCGGCCGTCGAGGCACTACGGGGTCAGTTCGACCATGCACTGCACATAGTTTTGACGGCCATCACGGTCAGTTGTGAACCGGAAATCATCGTGCTCGGTGGCGGGATTGCAAAGTCGCTTGCATCAAGCCTGAGCCGGTACGAAGACGCGCTGCGGCAGAACCTGCATTCGAGTCCGCACCTAGTACTTTCCGAACTGGGCGACATGTCCGGCGCAATCGGAGCATCCGTAGCGGGGCTGCACCGGGCCTATCGCGAACTCGGAGTGGCACCGGACGCACTATCAGCGTTGCCCTCGGCCTAACCGCTGCTGTCACCGCCCCCACGCACTGAAGACCAATCCGCAAAGGCTAAGGGGCCCAATTCAGCGGCACCGTGCCTTCACGAACGGCGCCTGTAAAACGTACAACCAGCGGGAATGCGTGAAGGCGCTCACCCCAAGGGTGAGCGCCTTCACCTGATCAGCTACTCGGCAGAGGAGGCCTTCGCGAAGGACCCGTCAACGTAGCTTTCGCTGTCGAGGGGCTCAGCGTAGGCGATTGCTCCAAAGTCCATCCAAACCTTCTCCATAGCAGCGAGCTGCTTAGGAAGCGGTGCCAGGTCGGGCAGCCAGGAGTAGAGCGGGACGGCGCTCAACTGCTCAACCGTTTGACCAGTGGCATCGGCGATGATCTTCATGTTCTCGTCGTCGTACTTAGCGTCGCCCTGAAGGTCGGCGGAGGCGCGAACCAGCGCGTCAAAGAACGGCTGCGCGAGGTCCGACTCGGCGAAACCGCCGCCGTAGATAACGCCCGTGCCCGACGTGCCATCCGGCATCTCCCACATGTTCTTAGCGACGCCCTGGTCGACAGCGTTGCTCCAGAACGGTGCCGAAGCAAACGCGGCGTCGACGCTGCCGTTCTGAATTGCGGTTGGCATGTCCGGGTTGCTCAGCTGAACGAACTCGACATCAGAGTTGTTGAGGCCGGCCTCTTCCAGCGCAAGGCTCACATAGAAGGCCCCGGTTGCGCCACCGCCGCCGGCGACACCGATGCTTCTGCCCTTAAGGTCCTTGAGGTCCTTGATCTCACCGCTGTCAATCAGCGCTTGTGAGACGATCAGGGCCGAAGCAGGCTCGTCAGCGGAGTCGGCAACTCCCATGGAGGCGACAACTTTGACATCAAGGCCGGAATCCACAGCGCTAAACATGCCAGCCGAGAAGCCAGCCGCGACGACGTCGAGCTTTCCGCTCGACGCCAAGGGGATGGCGTCCTGGCCGGACTTTACGTTCTGCAGGTTGAGCTTGATGCCTTCCTCCTCGAAGTATCCCTTCGCATCAGCCACGTACAGCGGCGCGAAAATGGACAACTGCACGATGCCGACGTTGACGGTCTGAAGCTCCTGCGCTCCTGCCCCCGCCTCCCCGGCGTCTGCTGCCGTGCATCCGCTCAGTGCAAGCCCCGCCGCTGCTGCCACTGCGACCAGCGCAAATGTTTTTCTTGATGTCTTCACTTTTACTTGGCTTTCTTTTTAGTGTTGTCCGAGTGTTGCCAAGGCAGCAACGCTCGTTCGAGAAGCACGATGAGCCCGGTGATCAGCGCTCCGATGATGGAGACGGTGATAAGGCCGACGAACATGGTTGCTGGCTGGAATAGCTGCCAAGAGTTCCAGATCAGGTAACCAAGGCCATCGTTCGACGCAACAAACTCCACCGCAGTGATGACGATGATCGCCGTGCCAGCGGATACGCGCAGTCCCGTCATGATGGATGGTGTCGCAGCGGGCAGCAGAACATACCGGAACAGCTTCCAGCCGGTGGCTCGGTAAGCACGCGCCGCCTCCGTAATGCGTCCGTCGATCTGCATGATGCCAGCAAGGGTGTTGATCTGCACGACGAAGAACACGGAGATGACAACCGCGAGGACTTTTGGTGTCTCCGTGAGCCCGAAAATCAGCAGCAGCAGCGGCAGGATGGCGATCTTCGGCAGCGCGTAGAGCGCCGCGAACATCGGCTCAAGCGCCGCACGGAACGGACGCCAAACCCCCATGAGCAAACCTGCGCCGATACCCGCAACGGCGCCGATCACCAGACCAAACATGAGGCGCACCATTGTGGCGTAGATGTGGCCCCACAGCTCCCCATTAAGCACCATCTCCGCACCGCGCACGGCGATCGCTGACGGCGGGCTGAAAAGCCGGGCGTCAAGCACACCGGTGGCGGCAGCCAACTCCCAGGCTGCAAGTAGGGCAAGCGGCGTAGCAACCGCAAGGGCTAAGTCGCGCTTCTTTAGGCGGCTTTCGCGCTTGTTCTCACGGTCGATGGCCGTCTCGAGCTCTTGGCTCATGGCGGGCGTGGTGGTCATGGTCGTCATCCCGGTTGTCGTCGTAATGGTCATGAGAACTTCAGGGAGGCTTGAACTTCGTCGCGCAACGATTCCCAAATCGACTGCTTCATCTGCGCAAATTCCGCGGTTCCTTCGACCTCGATGTTGCGGGGGCGTCCGAAAGGAACGTCGATGATCTCCTTGATGCGGCCGGGGCGGGCCGACATCATCACGATTTGGTCCCCAAGGAGCAAGGCCTCCTCGATCGAGTGGGTGACGAGAACGACAGTCTTGCGCTCCGCCTCCCACAAGTGCACGAGCTGCTCCTGCATGAGGATGCGGGTCTGGGCGTCGAGCGCGCCGAGCGGCTCATCCATCAAAAGGGTCGGAGACCCGGTGGCGAACGCGCGAGCGATAGCAATGCGCTGGCGCATACCGCCGGAAAGCTGATGCGGATAGCTGTTCTCGAACCCGGTCAGACCAACCTCGCCAATCCAGTGGCGGGCATTAGCCTCGCGCTCCTTTTTGCCGACAGAGGCCATGTGCTCACCGAAGGCGACGTTTTGCAGAACATCGAACCAGGGGAACACGCCGTGTTCCTGGAAGACGAACGCAGACTTGGGAACCTTTGTGACCTCAACGTTGTGGGCGACCTCTCCGGTGGTGGCCGTCTCCAACTCTCCAAGGATGCGCAGGAGAGTTGACTTGCCGCAGCCTGACGGACCAACGATGCAGGTAAACGAACCCTTCTTCAGGTTCAGGTTGATGTCTGTAAGCGCCTGGACCCGCTTGGATCCACTGAAAACCTTGGAAACGTTTCGCACAACGAACGCGTCGGCGGCTGTGGCGACTGGTGCTTGATTCATGTTCACTTTCTCTGGGGAATAGCGGATGCCGCCGAGTAGGGCTCCGACGGCAGGCCTCATTAGCCTATGACGTTAGACGAGGGCTCCCTGCAGCTGCAGGTGGTGACGGGTTCGTTGCAGGCTGTGCACGCCATCGGCGGCGTAAACGGCGGCGGCGACACCACAAGCCTGGCCAGTGGCCAAAGCAGTGCCCATAACGCGCAGCGATGCGTAGGCCCGATTATCGGAGCTGACGAGCCGACCGCCCGCCCACAGGTTGTCAATGTTCTCAGAACAGATAGCGCCGTAGGGGATGTGATACCACCCCTGATCCCGGATGCCGCCGTATTCGGTGACCCCCGGAGCGATGTGATTCTCCATCGGCCACCCGCAGCGGGCGATCGCGTCCTCCAAGCGTTTGCGCCCCTCCGACACATCATCGGAAGTGACTGCGTCCCTGCCTTTGAGCCGTCGGGCCTCCCGAATGCCAATCTGTGGGCCGGTCGCGGACAGAAAGCTTGACTCCCAGCCCTTGAGGGAATCTTGGAAGGCAGCCAGATAATGCCAGGCCAGTTTCCGCGCATCAATCTCGGCGCGGGTGATTTCCGTCACGTCGAGCAGGTCGCGGTGCTGGTCGGCGAGAAGCAACATCACCTCTCGCGTGAGAGGCATGCGCACGGCGATGCCGCTGGTGCGGACGAGCGAAACGCCTGTTTTCTGCTGGTAAGCGGCCACCGCATCCGTCATGGCCTTCGACGTCAGATCGGCGTCCTCCTCCACGCGGCCGACCCGCATGACCAGAGTGCTGGCCTGGCGGTCGTGAACGTCGACGAGAATCTCGGCGGCACCGGCGGCGGCGATGAGCGCTCCGTCTCCGCTGCAGTCGATGAAGGCCTGAGCGGTGACCGATGCTGTGCCCCCGCGGTGCGCGAACCGAATGCTGGTAATGACACCATCCCTCGTCTGAGCGTCGACCAGTTGACTGTGAAGGTAGAGCTCTATGCCCGCCTCGTCGATAAGTTCGTCATAAACGCGCTTGGTCGTCTCCATGTCGAGAAGGACAACCGTGTTGCCCGACTCTTCCATGGTGTGTGGCAGGTAAAGGTTCACCTGCTCGAGCTTGTCGAGAACTAACTGGCCGGCACCCCGCACCACCTGCTCCCCAGTTTGATCGAAGAAGCCGCAATGGGTGAGAACGGAGCTGATCGTCGCTGCGCCGCCAAGGAACCCGTACTTCTCTATGAGGCAGACGCGGGAACCGAGCGCGGCGGCTCCGAGAGCAGCGGCGATACCTGCCGCCCCGCCACCGACCACAACGACATCGAAGTCGAGCGGATTGTCGTCATTGACCATAAGTGCGTCGGTGCCTAACTGTGCTGGGGTGGTTCGTTCACTTTGCCTCGCCTCGGGCTATGCGTCCAATGCCTATTTGGTTTGGTCGCCATGCTTGCCCGGCATAGCCTTGCGGGTATGGAACTTCGGCACCTTCGCTACTTCTGCCAGGTTGCCGATCTGGGTTCAATGAGTGCAGCCGCTGCAGTGCTGCACATGACACAGCCGTCACTGAGCCGCCAGATCGCCGAACTCGAGGCGGAGCTGCGACATCCGCTATTCGCCAGGACGTCACGGGGCGTGACGCTGACCGCCGCAGGGACGGGACTGCGACGACATTTAGATCCGCTGTTCGCGCAACTGGATCGCATTCCCGAAGTCGTGAACACCGCTAGCCGGTCACAGGAGTTACTGCACGTCGGCGTGCCGCAGGGTCTGCCGCACGACTGGTTCCGCGGACTGCTCGATGCCGTGAAAATCAGCTTGCCCTCCGTCACCTTGTCATTGCTCGAGGCGACAAGTCAAAGCCAGGTGCAACTTCTGGAAAACGGCACCATTGACGTGGCCGTGCTGCATCTTCAACCGCCCAACGTGGAGTCCGTGCAAGTTTTCTCTCAAGCGATCGGGCTGGCCCTGCCCGCCAATTCGCCGCTGTCCTCGCACGCCGCACTGAGTTTCGCCGACCTGGACGGTATGCGTCTTCTGGCCCACGCGACCGGTGCCATCAGCGTCGACGAGAAGAGGCTGGGCGAGGAATGCACAAGCGCCGGCGTTGAGATCGAGTGGGTGTTCCGCAGGTTCTCTGAACACAGCAGCCTGATCGCCGCCAGTTCTGAGGTGGACGGCGCTTTGGTGACCGAGGCGACCGCATCCCGACACCTGCCCGAGTGGGTATGGATTCCCCTCAAAGTTGCGGCGGGAGATGACCTCGAAGTGCGAACCTGGCTTGCCTGGAAGGACCAGTCCAGGGCGACGGTGAAACAGCTCGTGGCAACGATGACGCATGCGGCCGGATTGGGCGAATCGGCCAGGCCTGCGCGATAGTTCTTGAGCAAGATCGTTCGCTAAAGCGCGTATTCGTTTTCAAAGGAGCACAATGAAGGCCGCCGTCACCATCTCCAAAGAGGTCATCGAATTTCACGATCACGCGGAACCGCAGGTAATGCCGGGCCACGCTATCGTGCGTGTCCGCGCGCTGACGCTATGCGGCACTGACCTGCATATTTGGGAGGATGATTACGCCACCGAGCTCCCCATCATCCAGGGTCACGAGTTCGCAGGAATCATCGAAGCTCTCCCGGATGATGGAGGCGGTTTCACGGTTGGCGATCGAGTGGCGGTCTCCCCAATGTTCTACTGCGGAACCTGTTACGCCTGCCGTATCGGACGCGTGAACGCTTGCGAGGAGATGTCGGTATACGGATGCTACGAAGATGGCGCCCTGGTCGAGCTGATGAACGTGCCGCTCGAGAAGTTATACGCCATACCGGCCTCCCTCCCGATGGACCTGGCGCCGCTCTGTGAGCCCGTCAGCATCGCCATGCAGGCCGTCAACCGCGGTCGGCCGATCGCCGGCGAGAAGGCGTTGGTACTCGGGAGCGGACCTATCGGTCTGCTCGCAACCCTGTACCTGACCGAGCTCGGAGTCGACGTCATCGCGGCCGACACCGTGCAATCGCGATGTGATTTCGCGAAAGCATTCGGGGCGACAGACACCATCCTGATCGATCCGACGGTCGCTTTTCCGAGCGCATCACACAAGGCAACGCTTGAGGCGTGGAGCAACAGTGAGGGCCCGTCATTCGTGCTGGAAGCCACCGGGATGCCCAGCTCCCTGCAGAACGCTGTCGAGGTGGTGACAACCGCCGGTCGAGTTGTGTTGGTCGGGATTTCGGAGCGCGAAGTGAGCTTGTCGATGCGAACAATACCGATCAAGGAGATCGACCTGATCGGGTCGCGTAACAGCGAAAACCTCATCGCCGAGTCGCTTGCGTTACTCGACCGGCACCAGGATGTGGCCCGGGCGCTGATTACCCACCGGTTCGACTTTCTGGATGTTCCGAACGCTTTCGAGACGCTGCGCTCGAGCACCGAGATGGTCGGTAAAGTGCTAATCGAGATGCCTGGCGCATAGCTGCATCTCTCGCTGACCGCACCCCCGCTGATGGGGCTCGCTGAGATTCCCTGCTCAGGCAACGGTGCGGTGGCGGTCGGCCCTGAGTGCCCGACAAACCCGGACGCCTGACAAGGACTGTCATCCTCGACGCGATGGCTCACCGTTGCTGAGCGTGCCGTCCTTCGTCGGGCGCCGCAGTCACGAGACGGTGTCGGCGCGCATTCGCGTGGATGGCGACATCCCACGCCGCTTGATATTGGGCCGTGCGTGCGTCAACCTGCGCGACGCGGGCGGATCTGCCGGGCGCACTCGGTTTCCGTGTGCAAATCGGTGCGGCGCTTGCGCCGATGCGTGAGCCGCCCATCGATACAACCGGCAATGCGACGGGGGCCGGATTGGTGGCGCAGCGGCGAGGCCGATCCTGCCAAGACCCGACGTGGGTCTCGGCAGGCTCGGCTGGCGCGCTAACCGAGGAGACGGCTCAGCAGGTCGGATAAGAGGTCGCGCAGGTCCTCCAGGTTGGCACGCCCCCCTCGAGAGGCAGGTCGCACCACCTTCGACTCACTTGTGGCCGCGCCGTCGGTGTACCCCTGCGCCGTGGCCGTCACCGTGACGCTCACCCTGGTGCCAGCATCCGCCGCCACCAGCCGGTATCGTTCGCTCGTGGCACCCTCAATGGTCTGGCCATCCCGGTTCCACTGGTAACCGAATTGGGGGTTACGCACGCTCCAGCGGCCCTCGTTCACGCTTACGGTCTTACCAACACGGATGACACCCGTGATCGTCGGATTCCGCAGAACAGCGATCGGTTCAGCGGCACTTGCCTCGATCTGGATCGGCACCACAACGGATGCACCCGTCTCCACCACAGTTATCGTCAGCACCTGCGGGCCGCTCAGCCCCGCCGGGATGGTGCCGGTCACGGATGCGCGACCGCCCTCATCTGTCGTGTCCACAATCGTGCCGTCAATCTGGCTCTCGCCGAGCACAGTCTCACCGAGGCGGACCATAACGACCCCCGTGGAGGGACCGCCGCGACTGAATACGAGTGATGACAGGTTGACGGTGAGCTGATCTCCGGCGGCGTAAGGGCCAGCCGCTGCGAGGTGTACACCCACCGCGCGCTGCTCGAGAGGCGGAGTCGCGGTGGGGTTCGCTTCGAAGTAGTCGACCATGCTTTGCAGATCCACACGTCCACTGTCGGCCCGATCGGTGCCTTGAGCGAGGGTGGCGAAGTTGTCGCCACCGGCAGCGAGGAATGAGTTAGCGACAACCTGGTAACTGCCCGCCGGGTCGATCAGCGCCTCATTCAGGTAGACAGCAGTGATGCGTTCGCCTGCCACAGCGGTGGGGTCGTAGGTGTACTCCAGTCCCTGTGAAACTCCGAGTTTCAGGAACGGACGCTGTGCGCCGGCGGGCTGCCACTGCTCCTCCAACACCTGTTCCAGCTGCGCGCCGGTTAGCGTGAAAGTCGTCAAAGTGTTGGCGAAAGGCTGCACTGCTGCTGCCTCCGCGATGGTGAGATTTCCGTCGGGATCATCGGGGCCGGATGACGCAAACAACAGGTCAGCACGAAGACCTCCCGGGTTCATCAGCGCAATCTCAGCACCCAATTCTTGAGCCGCCCAAAGGTGGACATCGGCAACGAAGTTACCGAGAGTTGATTCACCCCCACGATTCTCGGGGAAGGGAGCGCTTGCCGTCGGGGTTTGCACCGCACGGTAAAAAGACTCCGTAATCTGACCGACGCTGACCCCGCCTTGTATGGCGGCGACGGCGACCGCATCCGCCACAATCGAAGCTACCTCGGCATCGGGGGTGAAGCCGGTGACGGGCAGCACCTCTGCGGTGAAGCTCATGATGTCGTGGGTGGCCGCGTCCACGGTGAGGTCGAGATGCCCGTAGTTGGCCCCGTATTGCCCGGCAGAGATCACAAGGCGAGGACGATCCATACCGGCGACCGTTACCTCGTGGTCATACGACAGATGGGTGTGCCCAGAAACGATGGCACCGATCTCGGGGCTTACGCCGGTAACGATCTGGCCAAAGGCGGAAGCATCCGTCGCCGAATGAAGGGCTGGCGTAGCCGCCCCCTCGTGGACGAGCAGCACCAGCACGTCGGCTTCACCGTTGTTATCGTTGCCATCGGTGAGGTAATCAGCGACACGGTTGACTTCTGTAACGACGCTACGAATTTCAAGAGACGCAATACCGGCCGGGCTGACCAGTTCGTTCAAATCTTCGGTGACAGCACCGATGAACGCGACGTCGACGCCGTCGAAGCTCTGCAGAAAGTACTCGTCGTACGCGGGCTGGTTGGTCGCGCGGTCGTACAGATTTGCTGCAAGGTAGGGCCAGTCGGCGGCATCGAGGATACGCGCATCGACGTCGGCCCTGCCCTGATCGAACTCGTGGTTGCCAAACGAGGAGGCGTCGAGCCCGATTGCGTTCAGAACGTCGATGGTGGGCTGGTCATTCTGGATGAACGAGGTGAAGGTCGAGGCACCGATCATGTCACCGGCACCGACAAACGTGGTGTTGGCGTTCAAAGCCTCCCAGTACTCAACCATTCCGCCAAGCTGGGCTGCGCCCGGAACGCCGCTGCCAGCCTCAAGGCGACCGTGGAAGTCGTTGGTGGTGACAATCTCGATCTCAACCGTTGCAGCTGTGGCGGCAGCGCTGACACCAACAAGGCTCGGGTCGTGGTCACTGGAACGGTAGACGCTGGTGGCATCCACCGCACTGAACTCGTAGCCGCGCTCGGACCACTCGGGGGAGTTGATCGACCAGACACCGGCGCCGGTAATCGATTCGGCCATCGAGGCCGTGGCGATGATGTGGTCGAGCGAACCGAGTTCACCGTCGAAGCTATAGGTGTACTGGTCATCGGTGAAAGCGGGGACTAAGTCGACGTACCCGGCGGAGGTGAAAACCTGTATCGGGTCTTCCTCCGCGTAGGCGTTGAAATCACCGATCAGCAGCACATCTTCGCTCTTGGCGGGATCGGCGACAATCCCGTCCACGAACGCCTTGAGCCTGTTCGCCTGCTCTACACGCTCGGCGTTGAACTGGCCCTGGCCGTCAGCAGGCTCCACGCCGTCGCCGCTCTTCGACTTGAAGTGGTTTGCGATAACGGTGAAAACGCTGCCGTTCGATTGCGCTTCGAAGGTTTGCGCGATGGGCTCGCGAGCGATGTCCCACACCGTCTCATCGATGTCCGCGAAACTAGCGCCCACAGGTGTGACGGCGGCTGGTTGGAAGATGATGGCGTTTGTGATGAAGTCGGTGATCGCCGGGTCGGCGAGATCGGCGGGCGATCTCACGTAGTCCCACGTGCCGGCTCCGGCTGCGGCGTTCAACCCGGCCACGAGGTCGGCGAGCGCCTCATCTGTCGGCTCTCCCAGTTTGACCGAGTTCTCGATTTCCTGCAGCGCAATCACCTCAGCGCCCAGGCCGTTGATAGCTGCGATGATTTTCGCTTTCTGCACGGTGAAGGCTTCGGCGGTGTCCGCACCACGCGCCTGACTGTTTTCGTTGGTCAGGGTGGTGAAATAGTTGAAGACGTTGAACGCACCGACTTGGAAGTCACCTCCGACAGCCGGTGCCTGCGCCGGGCGCGGGTTCGCCGGCTCGAAGGTCGGTGTGAACTGTGCAGGGCTGGCATCCGTTATCGGCAACGTCGGCTGCAGGCGCCAGTCGTTGAAACCGTAGCTGAGCACGTACGGGTTGACTGGGAAGACGACGGCGTCGCCGTTTCGCACCACCGTATTGGCATCGAAGTACGGCTGCTCGCCAGCGTGGGCGGCATTCGTGATCTGGATGTTGTAGGCGTCGTCCAGGAGGAGACGGTCGGCGCGATTCGCGGCGGCGATAGCATCTGCAGCGGGGCCCACATCCGTCGTCTCAGTACTTTTGACGGCTAGATCCCCGGGACTCAACCACAGAGTTCCGAAGTTGAACAGTTGATGACTGGAGGCGACCCTGTATGTTCCGGTCGGCGCTACCAGCATGCCCTCAAGGGACTCGCGGTCGGTACCCTCAGCCAGCGCGGTGACTGCAGGGGCGTCTGTAACCTGCGCAGCCGTCGTGAGCAGCCCAACATTTGTCGCACTGATTTGCGTGAGTCCATTGAATTCGGACACGGTGCCCGTGACACTCACCGTGTCGCCCAGCGCAACAGCAGGGTCAGCGTTGGCGAGGAACACGAAGATTGCGTCCGAAGCCCCGGGAGTCGCATCTGTCGCCCCACCCGAACCGGGGGTCTGGATGAAGAACCCGCGGTAACCGGATGCCCCACGATGGTCCGCGGTGATAATCCCGTCCACAGAGACGGTCGCCCCCGCCATCCCGGTCACGGCGCCCGCTCCTTGGACGGCAGCGATCGTGTGCGTCGCCGGCGCGGCAGTTGCCGGCATGACTCCCAGGCTGGTGAGAACCAGGGCCAGAGCGCTGGTGGTAGCTATCGCGGCCAGTGGGCCCTTCCCGTGCAATGGTGGTGTGGCCGTGGTCGCTACTTTGCGCATGTGTTGTCTCCTGAGGACACATTGCCTACCCCCGAACGGGTGACATAAGTGACGATAGCGGGAGGCACCGACGTTGCCAAGAGCCGAAGGCGAATGGCCACCTGCCCGTAACCGTGCGGCATCCGTTGCCGATATCTTGGTGCAATGCTCAGTGTCATCGTTGGCCTCGTCGGCGCGCTCATTTTCGGCGCCGCCGACTTCCTGGGCGGCATGGCCTCCAAACGCATCAGCAGCATCCGCGTCACCGCACTGGCGGCCGGCGTCGGGCTAATCGCGCTGCTCCTCGCGTTGCCGCTCATCGGCGGCGTCTGGTCGATGCAAGCTGTTCTCTATGGTGCGCTCTCCGGCGTCACCGGAGCTGGCGCAATCGTCTTGTTGTACGCCTGCCTCGCGATCGGCCCGATGAGTATCCTGTCGCCTCTGACAGCTGTCGTGTCGGCGATTGTTCCCATGACGGCTGGGCTAGTCCGAGGGGAACGGCTCGAGCCGATCGGCTACCTGGCGCTGGGAATCGCCCTAATTGCCGTAGTACTTGTTGGCTTCGTCCCAGAAAAGGATGCGGTACGCCCGTCCGCGAAATCTCTTGTAATGGCGGTGGCGTCCGGGACCCTGATCGGCGCATTCCTGATTTTGATCGACTTAACGCCGGATGATTCGGGGCTGGTCCCGCTGATCGCCAACCGGGCTACGAATGCGGCGATCATGTTCGCCGCGGTAGGAGTCATCGCCGTTGTCACCCTTCGCTCGCGGCGCAGCCTTGCCGAGCCCGTGAACGCGGTTGGTGCGTGGCGACCCGGGCTCCTGCTTGCCATCTCGTGCGGCATCCTCGACGCGGCAGCCAACGCCCTACTTCTGTTAGGGCTTCGTCTCGGCGAACTGACGGTGATGTCAGTACTGACGGCAATGTACTCAGCCGGAACGATCATCCTCGCAGCCATCGTGCTGCGCGAGAAGCTGACCGCTGTGCAGATCGCAGGTCTCGCACTCGCCCTCATCGCTGCCGGAATGCTAGCGCTAGCGTAGGCCGCCCGAGTTTCCCCTTGCCCCGGCGATCACTCCGGGATGCCCAGTGCTGCAACCTGATCCGCTGCACCACTGGACACCAGCCTGTCATCGACAGGCCTTCCGGAGCTTGATCCCGAAATCATCACTCCGACCCCCGCCGGCGGCATGACACCCGAAGCCGTAGCGGCCGACCGGCTAAACCTATTCGCGTTTGCTGCCAGCCGGGGTCGGACACGCGGAAATTGTTGAGGTTGCATCATCACTTGTTCGTCAGGCGCGTGCGCTTGCCCGCATCCCCCTTCGCCTGGGGCGCTACGCCTGCACACCGGCGTGATGCATGGCTTGAGGCGTCTTGAGCCGGCGCTGCCGAAACGACGAAAGACGCCCCCCGCTACGGGTGGGCGCCTTTCGTTGTTAACACTTACAGGGCGGCGAGGTCGTCCAGAAGCTTGTCGCCAGGGGCGGCGCTCACCATGGTGGCGTCGATCTCGGCGCGACCCAGCAGGTCGTCCATGCGGCGACGACGTGACTTGTTGATGAGCGTCACGACCGTGCCCTGCTTACCGGCGCGGCCCGTGCGACCTGAGCGGTGCAGGTAGGTCTTGTACTCGTCGGGCGCGTCTGCCTGGATGACCAGTGAGATGTCGTCGACGTGGATGCCGCGAGCCGCAACATCCGTCGCCACAAGCACGTTCACACGGCCAGAGGTCAGCATTTGCAGGTTGCGCGTGCGGCGCGACTGGTTGAGGTCACCGTGCAAGGAGGTGGCGGGAACGCCAGCGTCCTCGAGCTGGTCGGCAAGCTCCTCGGCGAATGCGCGGGTGCGGGCGAAAACCAAAGTCTTGCCGCTACCGGAGGCGAGCTGCTGGATGACGGCACGCTTGTCGCGCTGCTCGATGAGGAGCACCCTGTGGTCGATCGTTGAAGAAGCCTGGTCTTCACCGGCGACTTCGTGCACGGCCGGATTCACAAGGAATTCCTTGACCAGCTTGGCAACGCCCTTGTCGAGGGTCGCGGAGAACAGCAACTTCTGCCCACCGGACTTCGTCTCGTGCAGGATGCGCTGAACGGGCTCGAGGAAGCCCAAGTCGCACATGTGGTCGGCCTCATCGAGAACCGTAAGGGTCACCTGGCTGAGGTCGAGGCGACCCTGCTGGACGAGGTCCTCCACACGACCGGGGGTCGCAATAACGATGTCGACACCGCGCTGCAGATTCGAAACCTGCTTGAACTGCGGCACGCCCCCAACAATGGCCAGAGTATTCATTCCCACGCTGCGCGCGATGGGCTGGATGGTGCGGTCGATCTGCATGGCCAGCTCACGGGTGGGAGCAAGGATGAGTGCGCGGGGCTTGCGGCCCTGAACGCGACCCTTGCCGCCGTTGTTCTCCATGAGGCGCTCGACCATCGGCGCACCGAAGGCAATCGTCTTTCCGGATCCGGTCTTGCCGCGACCGAGGACATCCTTGCCAGCCAGCACATCAGGGATGGTTGCCACCTGAATGGGGAACGGGGCGGGGGCGCCCATTGCCATCAGCTGACGGGAGATGTTGTCGCCGAGGCCGAGGTCGGTCCAGGTTTTGCCTTCTACTTCGCCAGCTGTGACAACCTGAGCTTCGAGGCGCTCGAGGACGACATCCTCCTGCGGGCCGAAGTTGTTGGCATCACGCGACGGGTAGAGGTCGGACTGGCGACGCTCAGGGCGCTCGCTGAAGTCGCGACGCGGTGCGCGATCCTCGAACGAACGCTTGGGGCGGTCGTCGAAGCTGCGCTGTGGGCGGTCATTGTTGTACGCCGGACGCTCCGTACGAGCAGGACGGTCACCATACGACGGACGCTCCGTACGAGCGGGACGGTCACCATACGACGGACGTTCCGTACGAGCAGGACGATCGTTGCGGTCGTTGTTGTACGCCGGACGCTCCGTACGAGCGGGACGGTCACCATACGACGGA
>JAODMI010000113.1 GCA_025464755.1 Homoserinimonas sp. | reverse complement strand
ACGACTTGCCCGAACCAGCAGTGGGAGCCGTGAAGCCGTGCAGCGGCGCCGTGCCAAGAGACGGCCGGATGGTTGCGGTCAGGATCGAAGAGAGCGCGACGGACTCGTCCACGCCGCCAACAAACTTGAAGTGCTCGATCAGGCCCTTGAGAACGCCAAGTGCGGCCTTCGCATCGGCCTTGGTGGGGTGTTCTGGAATCACCGGTAGCGCGGCACCACGCGGTACGAGCAGCAGGCCCGTGGCTGTGTCGTAGCCGGGCAGTGAGAGGATCGACCCGTCGGCGCGCAGGGTCGGTGCATCGATGATCCCGGCCAGCACCGGAAGCTTCCAGCGGCCGGCGCGCGCAAGGTAGGTGTTGGCGATGGCCATGGGCGCGTTGATCCGCACCCAGGTCTCACTGCGCTTGTCGTACTTCGTCCACAGAGCGGCCCGCGTGAGTTCCTCAACCAAACCACAGGCATCAACCTCGACAATGCGGTGGGAGCGGGCCGTCCGTTCATCGCCGACACTGACAGCGATGCTTCCGGCACGGACGATGAGAGCGCCACGCTGGTAGAGGCCGAGATCAGCAGCAATCAGCGCCTGCTCAGCGGCATCAACCTCCTCCGGCAAGCCACCGCCCACGTAGCGGATCGTCGGTGGTCCGGGCGGTGCGTCGCGCAGGAACGCGGGATTTGTCAGATCCTCGATGCTGAGCCAGCCCTCCTCCAGCATCTGGCAGACGAAGGTGAGGTGCTCACGCCCGTCGCAGTGGGCGTGGCGGCAGTGATGGACGAAGCTGCCCTTCGCGGACTGGCTGGCGTTCATGGCGAAGGTGGCAGCGTCTTTGTCCGCTTTTGAGTGGGCACTGGCATTGACGCAGCGCAGGTGATGCTTGCCGTCCAACACCCTTCCGATGAAGACGCCCGGCTGATGCGCCTTGAGCGCGGTCACCAACTCGAACCGCTTGGCATAAGCCCGCCCCCAGTCGCGAAGGTCGAAAACTTGGCCGGTATCGCGGTTGGTGAAGGTGATCGGATCTTCGCGCAGGCCACTGCGCTTGCCGGCCCGCCGCCGACGTGGCTCCTGCTCAGCCTCCGGTACCGCCAGCAGGGCGAAGATGTCGCAGGCGGTACCCTCGAGAATGGCAGTCTCAGGCGGCACCCTGTTGGGCGGCGTTCGCGGCAAATAGAACAGCCGCGATGAGTCCGTGCAGGATTGGTCGTGGCGCAGATCCAAGGCATGCGCCAGAGCGCCGACGCGCTCTTTCCACACATCATTGGCGAGCGCCTGATTCTCGTAGTTGGAGGCAATCCACGGACGCGCCAACGGGATGGCAATTCGGAACTTGGCGCAAGGCTGGTGCTCGAAGGTGACCTCGTCTGCGGTCTCGCTGACGACCCAGGCACCGGCTGCGACGCGCGACAGGTAGCCCTTCTCGGCGATGAGGTAGTTCTCCGCGGCCTGCGCGTTCCCCTCGACACCGACCTTGAACTTGTCCCATCCGACACGCTTGACGGTCGTCTGGGTCATGAGATGGCTGTGGGTGGATGAGATCGCAGCGGCAAACCCGGCGCTGGTGATCGCGGAGCTGATCTCCCTGAGCGTCGCGCCGCTGTCGCAATCGAGAAACACCACGTCGATCTGCAGCGCATCCTGCTTCCGCCGATGTGCGCCCCGGAACACGGCAGGGACGATGCAGGTGCCTTCCTTGTCGCCGATCGCGTGGGTGGTCAGGAGCATGGACAGCTCAGACCAATTCAGCTCCCGTATGTCCGCCCAAGGCGCGTTCTGGTTGAACACACCGAACGTGAGCCGCAACCGCGACTGCGTCGTCAGCGACTCTGCCTGCGTGCTCGCCGCGATGCAGACCGCGGTCATGGGAGGGCTGCTTCTGCGCAGCCACGCCGCTCAAGGTTAGATTTCGTGTGGTTCTGAAGGCCCGGCACGGTGGCGCTCCAAGCGGCTGTTGTCGCCGTGAGGAGGCATCAATTCGAGTACGCGATCCAACGCCGCGATCAAGGGGATTCAGTTTTGAATCGCGCCGTTGGATCGCGCTTTCGCAGCCGCGTACTCCGGTCCCAGCATCTTCGCTAGAACTGCTGGAGTTGGAACTTGCAGCAACGTCACCCGGCCCCTCACCCATTCCGCCAGGTAGGCCGCCTCCGCCCTGAGCGTCGGCGCCAACTCGCCCTTCAACGCCCGCTGACGCAGCTTGCCCCTGGCGAGACTGACCAGGGACAGCCTGCCGGGCGGGAACAGCATCGCACCGTCTGTCTCCACCACCCGACGTGCCTGCTCTTCCAGGAGGTCCAGCAGCGTCTCGTAGGGCAGCAGGCGAACATCGCCTGTTGGCACTACTGGAGCTGTGGGTTGCGGCGGCCCGCCCTGGGGCCGGCCGAGCTCAACGGGCGCCCAAGTGGATGGGACCGAGGAGATCCGAACGGCGATGTAGCGCTGGCCTCGCAGGCTCAATGTGTTGCCGAGAAAATCAAAGTGCATGTCAGATGCGAGCAGCCCGCTCAAAGCGGTCGGATGCGAGTCGCCCACGTCGCCAGACCGTATGCCTTCGACGTGGCACACTCCGTCCTCAATGTGGATCTTCAGATCGCGCTGAAGCGCGCTCCACGCCTCCATCAGCGGCTCGTAGTTTCGGCCCCCCGCCGTCCAGCCGTGCTGGTTCGTCATAAGGTCCATTGCGTCACTGAGCACAGGCAGGTTGATGCCCACGAGATCGGGCGCGGTGAAAAGCTTCTCTTCCCGCTTGATGGCTTCGATCAGATGCGGGGCACACCACCTTTGTGCCGCGGCCACAATCTTCAGAGAAGGCGTTTCGGCGAGCTCATCCATCGAGGCTTAGTCTCCCTGCCGCCGTGCCCGACTCGACTGCCATGATCTCGCGAGCACATCGCCAGTGAACACGCGAAGCCAGCAGCAGCTCAATCACCTTCCGCCCCATCTGCAGGATGTCTGCCAAATTCTTGCGGTAGGCCTGGTGCGGCTGAGGAGCCGCACTGCGGAGGACGTCGCCCGGGGCGTCTCCGTGAGCGGTGGTGCGCAGAGAGACTTCGCTACACATACCCGCCCACCAGAGCGTGTGTGCAAACCCCTTCAGAGAGGTTTGCCCATGCGACCCGCCC
>JAODMI010000112.1 GCA_025464755.1 Homoserinimonas sp. | reverse complement strand
TTCAACAATCGAGTCGACAACGAGTGGGGTCACGATTCGTCCTCATCACGGGCTAGATCGGCGGCATCCCACGAAAGCTTGGACAGCCCTGGGGGTGCGATGTCGAGAGTTAAAGCGTTTTCCACCGCCGAACGCACGAGCGGCCCCAGGAAGGCACCCGGCGATTCCACACCGATGCTGCCGAGCAGCTCGGTGGCTTGGGACACTATGGCGCGCGAGAAGCTGGTCGCAGTTTCGATGGCTTCCGCATATGCGGGACGGTGCTCTTCGTCGATGAGCACCGGCTCGGCACCCATTTCGACGACGAGCGCCTGCCCGATGGGCTGCACCGGCACCGGGGCGGTGACGGCACAGAACGACTCGCGCAGACGGATCAGGTCAAGGCTCGTCCCGGTGAAGGCCATCGCCGGATGGATTGCCAGCGGGATGACGCCGGCAGCGAGAGCGGGTGCCAGTACAGAGGTACCGACTCCGGGTGCGGTGTGCATCACCAGTTGCCCCGGCTGCCAGGCCTGGGTGGCAGCCAACCCGGCAACCAATGCTGCCAGTTCTTTTTCGGGGACGGCCAGAATCACCAGTTCGCTGCGCGCGATGACGGTGGGTATGTCGAGGATGGGAACCTCTGGCAGCATCGCTTCCGCCCGGTCGAGGCTTTCGGCGGAGACAGCCGAAATGCCGACGATAGCGTGCCCGGCTCCGGCCAGGGCGACCCCCAACACCGGGCCGACATGTCCGGCGCCGATGATGCCAATTCCGAGTCGTCCCGACTGCCGATGACCGTTCATGCTTGGGCCTCACTGGATCGCCAGCGGTGGGATGTATCACTGATCGACGATTGCACGGTCACATCGGCGACCGTGCGGAAAAAGCTCATTGCGGCATCCGCATCCAACGCGCCGATCCGTGCCGTGATGGGGCCGGCGACGGTGTGCACATGCACGGATGCGAGCCTGCAGGCCCGATACAGGGGGCCTTGGCTGAGGGAAACACTTTGCACGCGTGGTGCGGGCACGATAACCAATTCCCGGAAGATCGCACCCTTGCGAATGACGATCGCTTGCGTCGTGGTGAGGAAACCGTTGCGGCGCCAGGAGAACCAGCGAAGCCAGAACGCGCGGCGCGGGGAGTTAGTGAACTCGTCACCGCCTTTAGCAACCAGAGCCTCCCGCAAACCGGTCAGCTCTTCCGCGGCGGACATTTGGGGAAGCAGCAGTGCCAGCACCCGCATGACATCATCCAGGTCACCGACGGGAAGGATCGTGGTGTTAGCGGCACCGGCTGCGCCCTGGGTCGAGGAATGGCTGGCGCGGTTTACTTTTATCTCCCACCAGTCAGCCGCCCGCCAGAGCAAGGGTTGAGTGATTTGGATCGAGTGGATGCGGCCGGGGGGCAGAGTTTCGTTGCTGGTGGAGAGCAGCCCGAACCCGACGCGTACGCCGTCGGGTGTTCCGGCGATCGAATAACGCAACGATCTGGTTAACCGGTTGAGGTAGTAACTTGCGAAACCAAGAATTGCCGGCACGGCGCCGAAGAGCACGGACCATTCCTGAAAGCCGACGATCCCGACCAGGGAGGCGGCGATGGCCAGGAGCAGAAAAATAGTGCTGCCGCTCAGCACAATAGATCCGACGAGGCGCCCTAGGTGAATTTTCACCACCGATTGCGGCGAGGCAGCATCCGGATCCAGTTCTGGCGCCAGTAGTTCGCGCACGCGGCGGTCAATTAGCCCCTGCTCAAGGTCGACGGACCTCGGCTGGGCCGCTGTGCGCGTTCCGGAGGCGAGACGCAGAATCTCGCGCCGCAGCTCATCCGCTGCTGACGACGCAAGGTACGAAAGCTGGACGTTAGCGTCCTGCCCAGCCTGATTCACTTCGAGTTTGGCGGCCCCGAAAAGTCGGGCAAAGAAGGGACGAACGATGTTGATGCCCTGTATGCGGTCGAGCCTGGCTTTGCGGTTGGTGCGGAACAAGATTCCGGAGCGCACCTCGACGACTTCCTCCGTGATACGAAAGCTGTGCATTCGCCACGAAATGTAGAACCCCAGGATGAGGATGATGAGGAACAGGGCCAAACCGCCGAGCACGTACCCGATGTAACCGTGGCTGAAGATGTAATCAACGGGGTCGCCGTTGTGGTTAGCTTCGCCCGCCAGAAAGATGTCGATCAGACGCTCGCGGAGGTTGGCAATCACCACACCGAGGATCGCAATCAGGGCTATGCCACCTTTGAGCAGCGGAGATGCCGGATGCATGCGGTGCCAGTCGCCGTCAGTGAGGGTGGCGACCACAGGAGACGGGAGCGGTTCGGTGTCTTGACGATGTCGGCCAGCGGGCGAAGCGGTCGTGAAGTCCGTCGATTCGTCGGTCACAGCCCGGCCCGCCGGCTCTCTGCCAGAGCGACCAGGTGGTCCCGTAGCTGTTCAGCGTCCGGTGCGTTAAGGCCCGGGATGACAACACCGGTCGACGCTGCAGCTGTCACGAACTTGAGCTCACTCAAACCAAGCGCGCGGCTGAGCGGTCCGCGGTTTATGTCGACCAGCTGCATGCGGCCATACGGAACGGCGACCACGCGAAGGAACATGATGCCGCGGCGGAACAGGAGATCGTCGGCGCGCAGTTGGTAGCCGTAGGAGCGCACTTGGCGGGGAATGATGATCGCCTCAACGAGCACGATGGTAACGGCGAGCGCAGTCACCCACCATGCCCACGCGAAGCCGATGACATGCAGCACAATCGTGGCTAGGGCAACGATCAACCAGAAACCAAGTCCGGTGATGAGTTCGGCGACGATGAACTGTGAAGAAACCCTTCGCCAGGTCGCATCAGGAACTTCCAGTCGGTTCGTCATACATCCCTTTATGGCACGGCTTGCACGGGGTCTTTTCCCGTGTCGCTATCATCCTCCGGCGGGATTCGGCACCAGAACTCCGCAATCAGAGCACCGACAACGAGAATCACCGCTCCTGCAAGGGTAGCGACGGAATACCCGATTGGCTCCACTGTCAGAACTGAACGCGTGAGCAGGTAGGCGATCAGTCCGAGGGCGACGCCGGCCAGCAGTGCACCGGAGATAGCAGAAGCCTTCGCAAGCACGACAACCCGGGTGGCATAGAACGGGTCGACTCGCGATGTAGCTGTTCCCTTGATGACCTTCCGGATCGGCCAGGCGAGCACCACAAGCACCACACCGAGCACGGCGAGCACGATCCCGAGAGTCACCGGCGGTGTAATGCCTGGCCGCCCGGAAGCCGCCAGCCCTGCCTGCAGGAGCGCACCGGCCACGACGCCGATGACTGCGACTATGAGGAGCGTCGTCGCTTGAGTGCGCTTCATCGACGTACCCCCTCCAGCAGCGACCCGGCAGAGTACGGTGAAACGGCGGCGGCATCATCCATCATGGCGCTGACCAGATGAACAACCGGCCCGTATTCCGGCAGCACCGCCCGTGGCTCGACCTGGAGCCACGGCACGAGCACGAAGGCGCGCTTTGCGGCCTGCGGATGCGGCAGCGTCAGCCGTTCACTTGTCTGAATGATTCCGTCAATGCTGATGAGGTCGATGTCGAGCGTGCGGTCACCCCACGTTGTTGCGCGCACGCGGCCATGCTTCAGCTCGATGGTGCCGACAGCGTCCAATAGTTGGAGCGGCGACAGCGTCGTCGTGGCGAGGATGACGGCATTGAGATATGCAGGCGATGGAGCACCAGCAAGTGTCACGCTGACGCCGCTCGGCTTCAGCGCCGCAGACTCTACCAACTCAGATGCCGCGGTCACCGTGACACCAGCGAGCGCGTCAATATCGCGAACCGCCGCACGTAGCGTCGCCTCGCGGTCACCCAGATTGCTGCCCAGACCGATAACCGCATGCCGGGGGCGGGTCGGCGCGGATGGGTCTGATGGTGCGGCTGCCATCAGGTGCGGAGACGGGTGATGGTCACGGAGACATCAGAAAACGGAACCGATATGGGCGCGTTCGGCTTGTGCACGGTTACCCGAACGGCTGTTGCTGGTTCGTGCGACAAGACGACTCGGGCGACACGCTCCGCAAGTGTCTCGATCAGGTCGACCGGGTCCCGTTCCGCCGCCGACACGATCTCCTCGGCGAGCTGGCCGTAGTGGATCGTTTCCGTGAGGTCGTCGCCGCGGGCGGAGACGCTAAGGTCCAGCCACACTGTCACGTCGAGAGTGAAGACCTGCCCGTCTGCGCGCTCCTCGGGAAGCACCCCGTGGAAGGCGAATGCCTGAAGGCCGGTCAAAGTTATATGGTCGCCCGTCACGCTGGGTCGCTGCTCTGTAGCGACGCCCAGAAGTCGAGAGCGGCCCGCGTGCCCCGCACATCGTGGACGCGCACCCCCCAGGCGCCGGCTTCAGCGGCCAATGCGCTGACCACGGCGGTGCTGCGGTCACGATCTTTGATCGGGGCCCCCTCCGGAAGCAGCATGGACAAGAATCTTTTGCGGGAGGCACCAACCAGAACGCGGGTGCCGATCGAGCCCAGTTCGCGCAAATGCGTGACCAGTTGCCAGCTTTGATCCGCCGTCTTGGCGAAACCGATCCCGGGATCAACGATCAGCCGGTCAGGGTTCACACCGGTAATGATCAGCTCGGCGGCACGCATTTCCAGGGCATCACGCACCTCGCGAACGACGTCAGCATAGTCGGTGTTCGCGTCCATCCCAGCGCTGTGGCCGCGCCAGTGCATCACCACGAAGTCAAGGTCAGTCTCGATGGCGACCCTGGCCATGCCAGCATCCGCGAGCCCACCAGACACATCGTTGATGAGAGACGCCCCAGCCTCCGCAGCCGCCAGGGCTGTCGAGGCATTCATGGTGTCAATGCTGACCCGGATGCCGCGTCCGACCAACTCACGGACAATCGGCAAAACCCTCCGCTGCTCATCCTGCGCCGGCACACGTGCGGCGCCCGGCTTAGTGGTCTCGCCCCCGACATCGATGAGATCGGCACCAGCGGCCACAAGTTTCACAGCGTGATCGATGGCAGCTTCCTGGTGAGCGAACTCGCCGCCGTCGCTGAAGGAATCCGGCGTCACGTTGAGGACACCCATAATCTGTGGTCGCATACTAGTAATCACCCTTCGAACCAATCATTGCCATAACCTCGGCCCTTCTCACAGGGTCGCTCAGCGTACCGCGGCTTGCTAGCGTCACCGTGGAACTGCGCGTATGGCGCACTCCGCGGGAGGACACACAACCGTGAACCGCGTCCATAACGACAAGGACCCCTTCCGGCACCAGGCCGGTCTGCAAGGCATCCGTCACTTCTTCTGTCAATCGTTCCTGAAGTTGGGGCCTCGACGCCAGTGTGTCGACAACTTTGGCGATATCTCCTAGCCCCACGATTTTCTCCCCCGGCATGTATGCGACGTGCGCCACGCCGAGGAACGGCAGCAGGTGATGCTCGCAAATGGAACGAAAATCGATGTCCCGCACGAGCACAACCTCGCCGAGCGTAGACGGGGAAGAGACAACACCGGCAACGCCAACAGGCTCCTGCAAATGTGTCAGCGGGTCGACAGCCAGCCCAGAGAAGAATTCGGCGTATGCCTGGCCAACCCGGTGGGGTGTGTCGGCAAGCCCAGGCCGATCGACATCCTCACCAATTGCAGAGAGCAATTCCCGCACCGCGGCTTCGATGCGATCGGTGTCGATGGAACCGCCCAAGCTGACCACGAGAGAGCCCTACGCGGTCGCGATACCGGGCGCCTTGCGCGGCGCGCGCTTCGGCTTCGGCGGCGTTGGGTCAGAATCCACTCCGCCGTCAACCGATCCGGCGTCAATCGGCGCTTTCGCGGGCATCGAAACCGGTGGGCGTGAGGAGACCGGGCGCTTGTCGCTGGACAACCACTGGGGACGCTCGGGAAGCTTCTTAACATCCTTGAAGATTTCGGCGATCTGCGTGTGGTCCAGGGTCTCCTTTTCGAGCAACTCGGCAGCCAGGGTGTCAAGGATGTCGCGATTTTCGCTCAGCACCTGCCATGCCTCATCGTGCGCCGCCTCAATGAGGTTTCGCACCTCGGCGTCCACCTGTTGGGAGAGCAATTCTGAATAGTCACGTGAATGGCCCATGTCGCGGCCCAAGAACATGTCCCCCGAACCGGAACTGAGCTTGACGGAACCGATGTTGGCGCTCATGCCGTAATCGGTGACCATCTTGCGTGCCGTGGAGGTGGCCTTCTCAATGTCGTTTGAGGCACCCGTTGTCGGGTCGTGGAAGACGATCTCTTCAGCAACGCGCCCACCCATGGCGTAGGCGAGCTGATCAAGCAGTTCGTTTCGAGTGACCGAATAGCGGTCCTCCAACGGCATCACCATCGTGTATCCGAGGGCGCGTCCACGGGGAAGGATTGTAATCTTCGTCACCGGGTCGGTGTTGTTCATTGATGCTGCTACCAGGGCGTGACCACCCTCGTGGTACGCCGTGATCAGCTTCTCCTGGTCCCGCATGACACGAGTACGGCGCTGAGGGCCAGCCATCGCACGATCTACTGCCTCATCCAGCGCCCGATTGTCAATCAGCTGAGCATTCGAGCGCGCGGTGAGCAGTGCGGCCTCGTTGAGAACGTTGGCCAGGTCTGCGCCGGTGAAACCGGGGGTCTTGCGGGCAAGAACTTCCAGGTCAACGCCGGCAGCCAGCGGCTTGCCTTTACCGTGCACCTCAAGGATTTGCTTGCGACCCTTGAGGTCTGGAGCATCGACACCGATTTGGCGGTCGAAGCGGCCTGGCCTCAAAAGCGCCGGATCGAGGATATCGGGGCGGTTGGTGGCTGCGATCAGAATGACGTTGGTTTTAACGTCGAACCCGTCCATCTCCACCAGCAGCTGGTTGAGGGTCTGCTCACGCTCGTCATGACCGCCACCCATACCCGAACCACGGTGGCGTCCGACCGCGTCGATCTCGTCAACGAAGATGATGGCCGGGGAGTTCTCCTTGGCCTCCTTGAAGAGGTCGCGGACGCGGCTGGCGCCAACGCCGACGAACATCTCCACGAAGTCAGAACCAGAAATGGAGTAGAAAGGCACATTCGCCTCACCAGCAACGGCGCGTGCGAGCAGAGTCTTGCCGGTGCCGGGGGGGCCGTAGAGCAGCACGCCTTTAGGGATGCGGGCGCCGACAGCTTGAAAGCGGGTGGGGTCGGTGAGGAAATCTTTGATCTCTTCCAGTTCTTCGATCGCTTCATCCGACCCGGCAACATCGTCAAAAGTGACTTTCGGGGTTTCCTTGGAAACCAGCTTCGCCTTCGACTTGCCAAACTGCATGACCTTGCTGCCGCCACCCTGCATGCTGGAGAGCAGGAACCAGAAGATGACGCCAATGATCAGGAACGGGATGATCAGCCCGAGCATGGAACCGAACCAACTGCCGTTGTCAACTTCGTCGTCGAAGCTTTTCAGGCTGGAGTCGTTGACGGCAGTCACAACCTCTTCGCCGCGCGGGGCAGCGTAGTAGAACTGCACCTCTTTGCCGCCGTTTTCTTCATTCTTCAGAACGAGGTCGACGCGCTGCTGGCCGTCGATGATCTTGGCCGACTCAACTGCGTTCTCGTTGAGGAGTTCCAGCCCCTTTTGGGTGCTGATCTCACGGAAGCCTGACCCGCCCAGAAGGCTGAACCCCACCGAGACGACAATGATTGCGACGGCGATGTAAATGAAGGGGCCGCGGAGGAACTTCTTGAAATCCATAGTGCTTGCAAGGGTACCGTGCGCCCCCTGAACACCAGCCCCCTGTTTGCTGGAGGCGTAACCGCGTCAGCCCTGCCGAAGGTTACTCGTACACGTGCGGTGCCAGCACACCGATGCCGCGCAGGTTGCGGTATTTCTCTGAGTAGTCCAGACCGTAGCCAACGACGAACTCGTTGGGGATGTCAAAGCCGGCGTATCGCACATCCACGTGCACTTTTACGGCATCCGGTTTGCGAAGCAGCGCGCAAATCTCAACGGATGCTGCGCCCCGGCTCTCGAGGTTGGCGCGAAGCCACGACAGGGTGAGCCCCGAGTCGATGATGTCCTCAACGATCAGCACCTTGCGGCCTGTTAGGTCGGAGTCGAGGTCTTTGAGGATGCGCACAACACCCGATGACTGCGTACCAGAACCGTAAGAGGAGACGGCCATCCAATCCATGTCGATGGGCAACTTCAGTTCACGAGCCAGGTCAGCCATGACCATGACCGCGCCTTTCAGCACGCCAACCAGCAGCAAAGATTCGCCCGCATAGTCTTTTTCGATTTGGCGAGCCAGTTCGGCGATCTTCGCGTGGATGTCCTCCTCCGTGAAGAGGGTCTTGGTCAAATCATCCGAAATGTCGCTGAAATCCATTGGTCAATTCTCCACGATTGCGGCTGCGCTGAAGACGATTAATCCGCGCTCCCGTGTGACGCTTACTCCGGGCAGGTTGAGCGTGCCCTGTCCGTGCCAGTCGGTGATCAGTCGCGCGACCTCGAGTGTGTGCTTCCGACTGAGTGAGACACCAAATTCTGCCGACACGGCCAGGCGGATGATCCGCTGCCGCAACGCCGCAGGATTGGCCGCCAGCCCGGGTACGTCAAGCGACAGCCCAGCCTCCGCGTGGTCGGCCAGGTCCTCAATGAGTTCCGCGGCGAACTGGTCGAGGGCGGAGGAGTCTTCGCGCAGCTGGTCCGCCGTCCGCGCTAGAGCCTCGACAACGCCCGGTCCCAGTTCAGCTTCAAGCACCGGAAGCACGGTAGTGCGCACGCGCACCCGGGTGAAGCTCGGGTCGGAGTTATGCGGATCGGTCCAGGCGTCCAGCCCCGCGTCTACGCAGTACTGAACGGTGGTGGCCCGTCTGATGCTGAGTAGCGGACGGAGATAGGCGATGGTGGAGGGCGCGCGCGCCGAAACGGAGGCCATCCCGTGCATGCTGGCGGGGCCGCTGCCCCGGGCTAGGCCAAGCAGCACCGTCTCAGCCTGGTCATCGAGGGTGTGCCCGAGAAGCACATGCGAGGCGCCTGCCCTGCGTGCCGCATCATCGAGGGCGGCGTAACGGGCGTCCCGGGCTGCGGATTCGGGCCCGCCTGATAATCCGATCCGAACGCGGGTTACGAGCACAGGATCGAGGCCGAGCTCGTTGGCCTGATCTGCTGCGTGTGCTGCAATCTCCCCCGACCGCTCTTGCAGGCCATGGTCAACGATGATGGCACCCGTGCGGATGCCCAGGCGGCGGCCTTCAAAGGCTGTGGCGGCTGCGAGGGCGAGCGAGTCGGGACCGCCGCTAAGCGCAACCAACGCCAAGGGAGCCGGGCCGCTGTCGGCCAGCACGCCACGTACGGCACGGCGCACATCAGCAATTGCAGGAGTTAGTCGGGGGCGATTGGACTGCATCCAGTAACGTTAATGCAGCATTCGCGAAACCAAGGAGCACAAGCATGGCCGCCTACGACGCCGTTATCGAGATTCCCAAGGGAAGCCGCAACAAGTATGAGGTCGACCACAAAACCGGTCGCGTCTACCTGGACCGTGTTCTTTTCACCACGTTCGTGTACCCCACCGACTACGGGTACTTCGAGAACACTCTCGGCCTCGACGGTGACCCTGTCGACGTGCTGGTGCTGCTCGACTACCCGCTCTTCCCCGGCGTTGGCGTGTCGGTTCGTCCGGTCGCCGTTTTTAATATGACGGATGACGGTGGGTCAGATGCGAAAGTTATCGCCGTACCGGCGAAAGACCCGCGCTGGGCGCACATCCAGGATTTGACCGACATCCCGGAGTTCACCCGCAAAGAAATCGAGCACTTCTTCGAGCACTACAAGGACCTCGAGCCCGGCAAGTGGGTAAAGACCGAGGGCTGGGGCGACGCTGCAGAAGCCGACGCCATCATCCTGGCGGGCATCGAGAAGCTGAAGGCCGAAGGCCACTAAGGGAGACCGCGAAGCCCTGCTCCGGCGGAGGCTTCGCGCAAAGGCGTTTCACCAGCGGTCAGCGTCCCAACAGTCGGACGCTGACCGCTGGTGTGTTTCTACGCGCGAGCCACCGAACACTGGCGTGACCGGCCGCGCCAGCGCCGACCCGTGGGCGGCGTGCGGAACGGGTCGCGGGAGAGATCCGCTCCGGGAGCCAGACCCCGGTCAGGGAGCCCCTGCTACCAGTTCACGCCCTTGTTACGCAGGTAGTAGACGGGGTTTTGTGAGCCACCGTTCACGCGGACTTCGAAGTGCAGGTGGCAGCCGTTCGAGCTGCCCGTGGTGCCGACCTGCGCAATCTGCTGGCCGACGCCTACCTGCTGGCCAACGGATACACCGATACCGCCGTTGACGATGTGGGCATAACCGGTTACTACTCCGCCGCCGTGATCAACCTGCACGTAGTTTCCGTACCCACCGTTCGGTCCCGCGTAGGTGATGCGGCCGGAAGAGGCTGCATAAATCGGGCTGTAGCATCCCGACCCGATGTCTGCGCCGGCGTGGAACGATGATGCACCGGGGAATGGCGGCACGCGATAGCCATATGAGCCTGCGGATACGTAACCGGATGAGGGCCGTGTCCAACCACCGGCGCTAACGCCTGCCGGCCCAGCCGGTCCGGATTGTCCGGCGGCGGCGGCGGCTGCGGCTGCGGCAGCAGCGTTGGCTGCAGCCTGACGCGCTAGCTCAGCCTGGCGTGCAATCTCCGCCTGGCGGCGGACTTCCACCCCGACAGCGTATTCGGCTTCAGTCACCTGCCGGTTTTCGATGAGGGACGCCAGCTGCACTTGGAGGCGTTCCTGATTCGCGGCCTGCTCCGCGAGGGCAGCGGCAGCGGCATCTGCAGCCGCCTGCGCTTCCTGCATCGCTTTCTCGGCGACAGCGGCCAGCTCCTGCAAGGCAGCTTTGGCAACATTTGCATCGTTTGTCAGCGACTGGGCGGTGTTCTGGTCTTGCTTGGCCTTGGTATAGATACCCTCAGACTGCTCACCCACCTTGGTAGCCATGCCCAACTGGGAGAGCAGGTCTACGGTGTCTTCTTCGCCGAAGAAGAGGTTGGCCGACAGGTCGGTGCTTCCGGCCCGTTGCAGGCGGGCAGCAAGTTGGCCGGCTTTACGCATGGACTCCTCAGCGGATGCTTGCGCTTCATCTGCCTGCGCCTGGAGCAGGTCTGCCTTGTAGACGGCTTCGTCATAGGCGTTCTGCGCGTCGAAGAATTCTGCACCCTTTTGTTCGGCGACAGCGTTGGCCTTCGACACTTGAGTCTCAAGCCGCGCAAGGAGCCCCTGGATCTGAGTGATCTGTGCCTGCTTGGCCGCCTCGTTGCTGCGTGCGTTTTGAACGTCTGCCCAGCTGGGATACTCGGCAGCCCAAGCCGCCTGCGTCGGCTGACCGAGAATGGTGCCCGTTGCCGCCATCACGACGATGGCGAGGGCGGCGATGAGCCGGGTTCTGCGAACTGGCGCGTGAGTCATTGATTGATCCCCGAATCCGTGGCCGTCAACACAGCCAGCCACGCGTAACACTGCAAACACTTGCCACAGTAACAACAGAGCGACAGATCGCTCCGCGACGCCCCCAAGCCTTGGCAACTTTCAAGTACCAGTTGAAAGTATCCCAAGATCTGCGATCCAGCAACTGTGCCCAGAAATTAAAGCCCTCCTCAGTTTGGTGTTTTGCTCTGTCACCCGTATGCTTTTCTCTCGGTAGCTAAGAAGGTTGTTAACTTCACGGCCCCATCGTTTAGTGGCCTAGGACACCGCCCTTTCACGGCGGCAGCACGGGTTCGAATCCCGTTGGGGTCACGAAACTTAATTGTTTCACGCAGTACAGTTGCAATCGAATAGCTAGGCCCTGTAGCGCAGTTGGTTAGCGCGCCGCCCTGTCACGGCGGAGGTCGCCGGTTCAAGTCCGGTCAGGGTCGCAAGGTCAATAACCCATCCGCAAGGGTGGGTTATTTTTCCTCAGTGGCGGACACGTGCCTTTCGGGCGCGAGTTCTTCACGGCTCTGTAGCTCAGTTGGTAGAGCGTTCGACTGAAAATCGAAAGGTCACCGGATCGACGCCGGTCGGAGCCACTTAGGCCATCTGCAGGCTTCTACTGCGGGTGGCCTTTTTCTTTGCCCAGCGCCCAAGCTGCTCAGCGAGCTTGCCCCAGCGAACCGGAGACCTTTATGGCCATCACGCACTCAACCGATGCGAACCCGACCGTGATGGCTGCACTGCGTAGCCCGCGCATTCTCACCAAAGAAGCCCTTGCCGGCCTGGTAGTCGCTCTCGCGCTCATCCCGGAAGCCATATCGTTCTCGATTATC
>JAODMI010000091.1 GCA_025464755.1 Homoserinimonas sp. | reverse complement strand
GACCGGGATGGACGAACCTCTGGTGTGTCAGTTGTTCCGCCAGGAGCACCGCTGATTAGCTACGTTCGGAATGGATAACCGCTGAAAGCATCTAAGCGGGAAGCCAGCTTCAAGATGAGATTTCCATACCTTCGGGTGAGAGGCTCCCAGCTAGACTACTGGGTTGATAGGCAGGATGTGGAAGCGAGGACTAAAGACTCGTGAAGCTGACCTGTACTAATAAGCCGATAACTTGATAACACCTTCCACCTCCCCTAGCGGGAGGGAGAGAATTGCGTGCTTGCGTCCACTATGTGGTTCCCGATTTACGGTCGGGAATCGAACAAAAACAACACTGTATTCATACAGCGCATGTTTGTTCGAAACACCAATCGAGAAATCGACAATTGTTTCGGCGGCCATAGCGAGAGGGAAACGCCCGGTCACATTCCGAACCCGGAAGCTAAGACTCTCTGCGCCGATGGTACTGCAGGGGGGACCCTGTGGGAGAGTAGGACACCGCCGGACTTAACTTAATAACAGCAATAGCCAGCCCTTCGGGGCTGGCTATTCTGCTTTAACGCGTTGCCTATTCCTTGTGGATCGGCAAGTCTCCTGGGCGACCGACGTATCGAACCGGGGACGATCGTGTCAGCGCGTGCGTCGGCGGAGGGGCCGGTCTCCAGTTGCGGAGGGGCTGCGCGAGGCTGGGCGAAATGTGATCTATTTACGGGAGAGCACCGCCCCCACGATGGGCCGGTGGCAGCACGGCACGGCACTGCACGGCACGGACGGCACGGACGGCTACTGCCTTTGACAACAAGGTGCCGGGGTCACCCGCGGGTCGCGGTGTCGGCCGTGGGTGCACGCTACCCGCAGCGACGACATATACCGGATACCTGCGAGGCTCTGTCGGTAGGGCGACAGGTATTCGATGCCGATGCCGACGCCGATGCTAGAGCTCGCCCAGCAATCCCCATTTCGTTGTGCATTGGCTGTTACGGCATAGATACGCCGCGCTGTCGTAGCTGGGTGGCGTGAGGCTAAGGGCGATGCGCCCTGCTTCCGCTGCGTAGAGCATCTCTGCGCTGTGTGGTGCATATACAAGTTCGACGGGATTGCTGCTGCCGCAGGTGGGGCAGATCTCGTCGACTGGATTCGGGTATGTCTCCATGTCTCCTCCGGGCCGGGTGCCGTAAGCATACTCACGGACCTGCAGGGAGAATAGATCTAGACAGCGTGACCAATATAACGGTATGAAGAGAAGCTCATATGTCTGAGTGAAAATTGTTCAGGACAGGTGCCCCTCTGCACGTCCGCTTACGCCCGGTGCTTAGGGTTGTCTTCGCTGCTGTCAGCAACGATCCCCGAGCCGTGCTCACCGGGAGCAGGCTCTAGCCGCACCTCCTCACGGGTGATGGGGACAGTAAGTGTTTGCTCTTCCGTGATGACATACTTACGCAACCGAGCCCCAGCAACGACGTTGCCAGACGCGTTCATTGCGCCCTCGCCCTCGGGGCCATGGCCGTCAGCCACGCGGGCTTCGGTTCCGTTTTCATGCGTTTCGCCGCGATGCCCGTACGTGTGGCTGTTATGAGGCTTCTGCTCGCCGGACTGGTCGTCGTCCACACCGCTGGCCGCCGATGGGTCGCCTTGCGAATCCCGTAGCGCATAGTGCTCGTAGAGCTTTGACTCGTCCTCGGGTTGCAGCGCCTCATGAGCGTCGATGCGGGGAGCGTCTCTGATGAGCTGTTTCGTGTATGCCACGTGTAGCACCTCGTGATCCCATGTCGCTTCGTGTAAGGGTACGAACGACTCGTGGCGACCAAACAGGCCGGTATGGACGGTGATCCAATTGGGGTGACCGTCTTCGGGGTCGACGAAAAGTTGGGCGACGGTGCCGATCTTCTCATCGTCAGCACCATGGACAGGCGCGCCCATCAAGCTTCCGAGATTATTTGAGCTGATCATAAGAGTTCCTATTCGGTGCCTTTAACGACCGAGTCCCACTCGATCAACCTTGCGGTGGAAACGCATCCCGGCAATCCCGCCGAGAACGGCTCCCGCAAGACATGCCAGCGCAGTCAAGATTGCCGTGATGACGCTTGCTGTAGTCAGGTCGCCCTCATTGATGGGAATGCGTGGGAATCCATTTATATTGGCGAGGATATTGAAGTTGGCGCCGCCGATAGCGGCGAGGATGGCAACCACGATGGCAATCACCAATGCCCACACGAAAACTGCAAGTCCCTGCTTGGCGCCGTTGAACCGAGCCATCCGGCCTGCCACGTAACCGCCGCAGTAGTAGGCGACAAGCATGATGAGAATGAGTGCGATTGCGCCAACGATGCCGACCGTTTCCGCGTTCTCGCTTGCGGCATCGGACGCCTCACCGACGTTGCCGGCGACTCCGAGCCCGATAGCAGCGCCGGCACCGGCGACGAGCGCCGTCAACAAAACGGCCATACCTGTTGCCGTAAGCCAGCCAAAGAACGCGGACCCAATCTTGACACCTCCGAAGTTCTCCTTCTCTCTTTGGATTACCTCTTCGCGATGCGATGACTGCGGCTCAACTGGTACTGCCCTAGGGGTGCCCCCTGGGTTGGAGTTATCCGATGCCGTCATGATCAATCCTTCCGTTGGTCGTTCCAGTCAAGTCGATCTGTGCCCATGCGCAACGGGGTTGCATTTAAGGAAGAGGCTAACCCTGCACAGCCAAAGCGCAAGGGAGCACCTCAGATGCGCCGGCGTTCCGCAACAAGCGAGAGGCTACGGTCATAGTCCACCGGCTGTCCACGAAGTCGTCGATGAGGAGTACCGGACGTGCGAGTTCGCGCAGGTCATCGGATAACCTGTCGCCGATGGTGAACGCATTCCACACGCTGGAAAGCCGGTAGGCGCTGTTGCCTCCCGGCTGCCCTGAGGGGCCGCCATTGGCGAGGCTGAGGGAACCGAGATACGGAATGCGGCCGGCAATCGAGAGTTCGGTGGCGACGGATTCGATGAGCAGTGGACGCCGCCGAGAGGGCACCGTAACGATAGCGGCCGGGCGCTCGCTCCATTGCCAATCCCCTAGTACACGAACGCAGGCGGCGATCATCGCGGCGGATGCGGGCGCGTCGGGCTCGCCCGCCGCGAATAGTCCCCGCAATGTGCCGCCCCACCCGAGGTCGGTTAGCCGGGCGAGCGCTCTGCCCTCTAGCATCCGTTCAGCGGGGGCGATCTTCCCTTTTACCGGCAGGCCAAGCCGGCTTGCTCCCGTGGGCCATTGTGCTCGCGGCTCGATCACCACGCCAACCCTGTCGAGGGAAGAAGCGGCGCTCGCGGCTGCTTCCGGCGATACGGAGGACGGATACCAGGCACCCGCGCAGGTGTCGCACCGTCCGCACGGGACAGCGGTGTCGTCGTCGAGCGCACGCTGGAGGTATTCCATTCGACAGCCTGTGGTCTGTTCGTATTCGACCATGTGTTGCTGTTCGGCGACGCGTTCGGCGGCGATGCGTGCATATCGTTCCCCGTCGTACGTCCAGGGCATGCCGGTGGAGACCCAACCGCCCTGCACTCGCCGCACCGCACCGTCCACGTCGAGAACTTTCAGTAACAGTTCGAGGGGCGTGCGACGTAGATTTACGCGTGCCTCAAGTGCTGGTGTTGACAAAGGAGTATCGCTCAACGCCGCAATGACCGCCTCAGCACGCGCCTGCTCGGGCATTGATGATGTTGCAAAATACTTCCAGATCGCCTCATCTTCTGTGCCGGGAAGCAGCAGTACGTCAGCGTTCTCGGTCGCCCGCCCGGCCCGTCCCACCTGTTGGTAGTACGCCACGGGTGACGAGGGTGCGCCCAGATGCAGGACGAAGCCGAGGTCTGGCTTGTCGAAACCCATTCCGAGCGCGCTGGTGGCGACGAGCGCTTTAACTCGGTTGCCTTTGAGCAGCCTCTCGGACTCCTCGCGTTCAGCGGTATCGCTTTGGCCGGTATAGGCGCGCACATCATGGCCCGCTTCGCGGAGTAGCCGCGCAGTGTCTTCGGCAGCCGCGACGGTCAAAGTGTAAATGATGCCGGAACCAGGAAGGTCGCTGAGATGACTCAACAGCCAACCGAGACGAGCCCGTGAATCCGGCAGGCGCAAAACTCCTAGTCGCAGGGATGCTCGGGCAAGCGGGCCTCTAATGGTGATCACGTCATTGCTGGTGCCCGTTGTCGGCAGGACACCCGCAGCAGGGGGTGAAAGCAATTCGAGCGCGTGGCCCAGCTGCTCTGCGACATCTTCAACCACGCGGCTATTGGCGGTCGCTGTCGTAGCGAGAACCGGAATACCGGATGGCATGTGCGCTATCAGATCACGTAATCGGCGGTAATCTGGCCGAAAATCGTGGCCCCAGTCTGAGATGCAGTGCGCCTCGTCGACGACGAGCATGCCGATGGTGGCGATCAACTGTGGCAATTGCTGCTCGCGAAATGCCGGGTTGTTGAGGCGCTCCGGGGATACGAGCAAGACGTCGACGTCATCGTTGTGCACTTGACGCAGCACGTCACTCCACTCGTGCGCGTTGGTTGAGTTGATGGCGACCGCGCGTACACCGGCGCGTGTGGCGGCCGCGATTTGGTCGCGCATCAGGGCGAGCAAGGGGGAAACGAGCACGGTTGGTCCTGAGCCGCGCTGCCGCAACAGTAGGGTCGCAACAAAGTAAACAGCGGACTTGCCCCACCCCGTGCGTTGCACAACGAGCGCTCGCCGCCTACCGTCTACCAGGGTTTCAATCGCCTCGAACTGGCCCTCGTGGAAGGTTGCGTCGCTTCGACCCACAAGCGTTCGCAGAATTTCAAGTGCGGAGGCGTGGGTTGTTGTCATGTTCTCAGCTTGACAGGTGCCGCAGACATGATCGTGTGCCGCAAGCAGGTCCGCGGGGTGACCGACGGCCAACGTCATACACGGGTATGCGCTGCTTCCCGGCCACCGCGTTCACCTCTACCGCGCTGGAACGTTCATCAAAAATGCGGGGCGGTCACCCTTGTGCCGCTTCGATGTCCATGTCTGGATCGATCATGTCGGCATCGGTCATGTCGCCGCCGCCGGCGAAGTCGGCCGCTACTGTGGCGTCCGACATCCCCGCCTCGCCACCGAGCATGGCGTCCGCGTCAGCCGCCGTCTCATCTCCCGTCCCGGCCGAAGGCATGTCCGCGCCGGAGCTTTGCTGGCCCTCTGCATCAATCATGTTGGCCGTGTCCAGTGCGCCATCGTGGCCGCTCGTTGCAGGGTCGGTGTTGCTCATATCTTCATCCTCACTTCATTCCCATTGTGTTGATGTCGACGCTATGAATGCTCGATAGGGGACGCGAGGGGCTGGCGTTTCTTCGCTGTCCGGCGTATACGGAGACATCCGGATCGCCGTGCACAGATAACGGTAACCCGATGCAGCGGGTTAGCGCGGCTGGCGCCAGTCGTCAGAGATGAGGTGGGAGCCGGCTTGCGGACCCATGTGCAGCATGCCCCCATCGACAACCCAGGAGGCGCCGGTCACGTACGAGCATTCTGCGGAAGCCAGGAAGGCGACGACAGCGGCAATCTCTCGGGCGTCGCCTGGGCGCCCGAGGGGGACGCCGGGGCGACGCGTACTGTGTGGATTCTCGTCGGTTTGACCGGTCATGGGTGTCGCGACCTCGCCGGGCGCAACTGAGTTGGCGGTGATTCCGTATTGGCCAAGTTCCAAGGCAACAGTCTTAATCAGGCCGCCCAATCCGTGCTTTGCAGCGGCGTAAGGGGCTGAACCCACACGAGGCTGATGTTCGTGCACGCTTGTCACGGCGACGATGCGGCCACCACGTCGGCTGTCAACCATGCGCCGAGCGGCGCGCTGAATGCAGACAAAAGCACCGTCAAGATCGGTTGCAACAATGCTGCGCCACTCATCGAAGCTAGTGTCAAGCATGAGCGTGCTTGCACCGGTGCCGGAGTTATTAACGAACACGTCCACGCCGCCCAACTGGTCGGCCATCTGGTCGATGACGTCGCCGCAGCCCGGCACATCTGTTGCGTCTAGATGTGCAACGACAGCACGGCGTCCGTGTGCGTGCACCTCTGCTGCCGTTTTCTCGGCACCGGCCTTATCTGCGTGCCAGGTGATGCCTACGTCCATTCCCGCCGCCGCAAGGGCAACCGCTGTAGCCCGCCCAATCCCGGAATCCGACCCGGTCACTATCGCCGTAGAGAACATTGGGGATCCTTACGGGTTCAGGCGGATCGCTCGTCGTCGGGTGCGTAATCCGAGTCGTCAACATCTAGTTCTATGCGCTCGTCAGGGTCGACAGTGGGAGGGAATTTGGGTTCCGGTTCATCCAACAGCTCTTCCTCCCGCTCGTCGTCTAAATTGGGTTCATACTCGCGGTCCATCAGCTCACATCCTTTTCGTCGTCCAAATCGATATCCTCGCCCTCGAGGTCATTAGCAGGCAGGTCAGGCTCGCCCTCGCGCGGAGCGCCGCCGGTGGGTCCATCATTTCCGTCACCGACACCATCCATGACGGTTTCACCCGCGACCGCATCATTCACGACAGTCTGCTTCGAGGCCATGGCAGCGTCGACAGGGTCACTGACGCCGAAATCCGTGGGATGGGCGGGGTCGCCTTCTGGCCGGCCGCCATCCACGTTCGGTGTCTCTACAGCGCCGGCGCCGGTGGGGTCACCCTGTCCCTGCTCGAACGGGTTCGCGTCAGCCCCGAGGCCGCCCGGCTGGTTGGTTTGCTCACTTAGGTCGCTCATGCGCAAAACCATACGCAGGTGAATCACCGTGGGATACGGATTGACAGGAAAAGTTCAGGCAGGGCGCTTTCGGGTTGCTCGATCTTTTTGACGTCGCTAACTATTCCTGGCGTTGCTGCAAAAACTCATTGATCCGCACTGTCATAACCCGGTCGATCGCAACGGGGACGCCGTCGAGTGCCGTGACAGGGGCAGCATGACGGACGCTGGAAACAAGCCAAATAGCATCAGCCGTATGCAGATCTTCAACTGTGGAAAGCTCGAACCCGGTTTCATAACCGTTTGCCTCAGCAAAGCCGAAGATGCTTCCCTGGGTGGTGCCCTCCAAGATGGCGAGGCCGGTACCAGGCGTCATGAGCACATTACCTCGACGCAGGAGAACCGTCGAGGTTGGCCCCTCAAGGATGTAACCGTCAGAGCTGACAAAGATCACGTCGTCGGCATCTCGCCGGCGTGCCTCCCGGATTACCGCTCGGTTGACCGCGTACGACAACGTTTTCGCCCCGGCGAGGAGCCAAGGAGAGGTCGTTGCAACATCGTGCCGGTAGCCACGGTCAAGCGTCACCACGCGGACACCATCCACCCGCACCCGACCGAGGTCGGGCGAGTGTGAACCGTGAACCCACCCCGTCGGGCGGCCGTCACCCTCGATACCCCGGGTGTAGACAGTTTTGACGAAAGCCTCGGGGACGTCCCCCAGCTCCGAAATCACCGCGAGAATCGCGTCACGCCACGCCTGAGAATCAGGGATCGGGAGCTCGAGTGCCGATGCAGAGGCTGCGAAACGGCGAAGGTGTGCATCGAGAGCCTGTGGCCTGCCGTGTCCAGCGCTGATCGTTTCAAAGATACCGTCGCCGCGTGTTACCCCCAGATCGAGAACGCTGAGATGCAGTCCGTCGGGGTCGACCAACCTGAACGGCGGCGCACCCGCGGCGTGAGGGGGAGCATCCCTTGAGGGCTGGTTGAGCAGGGCGAGGGCGTGCATGTAGCCATTCTCTCGCAATGGTCTTCCTATCGTCGACTAATGCTGTTGGTCGGGGGTCTGCCGCTACCTTGCGCGAAAATCAGCAGGCAGGGGCAGAATGAACACATGAATACTCAGGACGCCCCCATTCAGGACGGCAGCGACGACTCGACCAACGACGAGCAGGTATCCGGCATCATCGAGCAGGTACGCGCGGACATCGACATGGGGCACACGCACGAAGACGTGCTCGTGCTGCTGCGCCAACGATTCTCTGAGACCGGCACCGAAGTAAGCAACGAACGGATGCAGCAACTCGCCGAGCAGTTGCGGAACGCCTAACCCGCTATCTGGTTAACCGATGCGCGCGGCGACGGGCCCGCTTTTTCGTCGGCAGGCGATGCGCGGCACCCGCCAGCCAGCGGCCCAGACGCTGGGCCCACCTTTGACGGCGTGCGGGAGCATCCGGCTCATCCGTTGCGGACTCAGCCAGCGCTTCCCGTGTCGGCTCTGGCTCGTCGATAGGTGTTGGGCGTTGGTACTCGGCGGTGTAACGCGTCCACTCACGACCATCCCACCAACGGCGCTGATCATCGCCTTCCGGATCCGGATACCATCCCGCTGGCAAGCGCGTGGCTTCGGTTGCTGCCATGACTGTATGTACTCCCCAAGTGTCGTCATTACCATCATGACGGACGCTGACCCGCGACACTTCGAGCCAAGCTACACAATCTGGTCTCGGTTCTTAGCGAGAGGGAGAAACCCACCGTGCTCAGCCGATCAAAGGCACGCCAGTAACAGGGTCAGCATCCTCCCTCTCAAGGCTCGCATCGGCACGCGCTAGCTGCTGTGGTTCGCCCATGTAAACGACTTCCCACAGGTGGCGGTCAGGGTCCTGGAAGCTGCGGCTGTATGTGGAGTCCTGCTCCTTGGCCTCGTTGAAAGCGCTGCCGCCACTGTGGAGGGCCTTGCCGACCAGCGCATCAACCGCCTCGCGGCTTTCTACCCTCAGCGTCAGAGCCACCTCTGTGGCAGCCGAACTGTCGACGCTGTCTTCCCTGGTGTATTTTGCGAACCGGTCATGGGGGAGCAACATGACAAAGATGTTGTCCTCGAGCTGCAGGCATCCGGCATTCTCGTCAGTGAAGTGGGAATTGAACGCCAGACCAAGTGCGGTGAAGAACTCAGTAGAGCGCCGCACATCGGCGACAGGAAGATTGACAAAAATCTGCTTAGGCACAGCTTCGCTCTACTCCATGTCCTCGGCCGTTGCTACCCGGCCACCTTCGACTAGCGCCTCCGGCTCGGCCCCGGGCCAGCCGCCGTCCAGGGAACCGGTCGAAGAGTCTGAATCTGCGGGGATTCCAGACCCTTTCTCATATGCGCTGTCGCCGGAGCTGGGGTTACCTGTTGCGGTGCTTCCAGGCGACAGCGCCCCGTCGGGCGCATCGGAGCGTTCAGTGCCTTCCCCTAAAGTTCCGGACGGCGTTGACCCTCCGGTCTGCGACACATCTGACATGCTGCCGTCCTTTCAGCCTGCCGGCGCCTGGGTGTCTGGGCGCAGATCCACTTCGGTTTCTCCGGTACCTTCCCTGGGCTCATTCAGCCGCCCAGCGCCGGGCATGGCCTGGGCAATCTGCTCGACCTTGCTGTCGTCGTCCAACTCTTTGTCATCGTGATTGTGATCTGACATGCGTCCACGATAGGCGTGAGATTGGGTGCAGGGAAGGGGATGCACAGCGAGCACCCAGCCGTCGGCATGGAGTGCGCGCCTACGGTTGTAGATGCAACACGGGCGACGCCGCCGTGGCGTCGCTTTCTCATCGAACGGAGCGCGCCACCATGAGTGTCACTACCGCAATGCTTGACAATCATCCGAATGATGTCATCGAGTCGGACCTAATAACGGCCGCCGTCGACGCGTGCTTCGAGTGCGCGCAGGCCTGCACCGCATGCGCGGATGCCTGCCTCGCCGAAGAGATGGTGGCCGAGCTGGTGCGGTGCATCCGATCAGACCTAGATTGCGCTGACGTGTGCGCGGCCACCGGCAGAGTCCTCACCCGACAGACCGCACCTGACTCCAACACCTTGGCTGCGCTGCTGGCGGCCTGCATCACCGCGTGCTCCGCATGCGCCGACGAGTGTGAGAGTCACGAAGACATGCACGAGCACTGCCGTATCTGCGGTGAAATCTGCCGACAGTGTCAGGAAGCTTGCCGCGACCTGATCCAAGCGCTGGCGTGACTCTTCATCATTCCAGCAAGTCGGGAGAAATCGAGAAAGCCACCACGTCACACATCTTTCATGAAGGAGATGCCCTAGTGCCCATCATGGGTCAATGAACATTCCCGGTCGGGGATACGGCAGCGCAGTGTTACAGGGGGGAAGGCGAGCGCCTGGGCGCCTCCGCAGATACCTCGGTGCCACGCCAGGTGGAGATCGCGTTCATCAGGTGGTAAACGAGGATGGCGGCGACAGTTCCCATGATGATCCCGGTGAATGTCATCTCGCCAGCGTTGATCGTGAAGTCAGCGATCCCCATGATGAGGGCCACACCGGCGGTCAGCTGGTTCTTCGGCTGACTGAAGTCCACGCGGTTCTCCACCCAAATGCGTACGCCGATGATGCCGATAAGACCGTAGAGAGCAGTGGTCACACCGCCAAGGACACCGGCGGGAACGGTGAAAATGATCGCGCCGATCTTGGGTGACAGGCCGAGCACAATAGCGGTGATACCGGCGACCCAGTAGGCCGCTGTCGAAAATACCCTAGTGGCCGCCATGACACCGATATTTTCCCCATACGTGGTCGTGGGGGAGCCGCCGCCAAGACCCGAGAACACCGTAGCCAGGCCGTCCGCGAACAGGGCGCGCCCCGTGAGCTCGTCAAGGTTCCGGCCGGTGAGCTGGGCTACCCCTTTGACGTGACCGACGTTTTCTGCGACAAGAGCGAGGACCACAGGAAGGAACATCACATACAGCGGCAGAAACTGCAGATCGAAGGTCGGCGTCATGAACTCGGGCAGGCCGACCCACGCCGCATCCGCAACGCCTGAAAAGTCCACTTCGCCAGCGATGACCGCCACGACGTACCCGACAACAACACCGATCACAATCGAAAGACGCCCGAGGAAACCGCGGAAGATAACTGCGGCCAGGATGATCGCCAATAGCGTGATGATCGCGATGACAGGAGAGGCATCAAAGTTATTTTTCGCGGCCGGGGCCAGGTTGAAGCCGATGAGGGCCACAATGGCGCCGCTGACCACCGGCGGCATCAGAACATCGATCCACCGGGTGCCGGTTAGATGCACCAGTACGCCAACCAGAGCCAAGAGCACACCGACGACGATCACACCGCCGAGCGCGACGGAATGACCGGCGGATGCTGTCGCCGCACCGATGGGCGCGAGGAAAGCAAACGAAGAACCAAGATAACTGGGCAGCCGGTTCTGCGTGATGAGCAGGAAGAGCAGCGTTCCGATACCCGAAAAAAGAAGCGTGGTGCTGGGCGGAAAGCCGGTGATCAGGGGAACGAGGAAGGTGGCGCCGAACATGGCCACGACATGTTGGCCGCCGAAGCCGATCGTCCGCCACCAGGTGAGGCGTTCCTCGGGTAGGACGATGTCCGTACTGGAGACGGTGCTTCCGTCGCCGTGAAGTTTCCAGGGCAGGGCCATCAGGTCTCCGATTCGGTGGGGTCAACGTCTTGAGGATAGTGGTGCACGGAGACCAGGCTCGACCGCCCCACATGGTGCCATCACTACAGTGCTGATCGCGTTCGCGCTCGCCGAAGCGGCAGGTCACGCCGATGGTGTCGACGCGATGCTGGCCTGGCATCACTCACACCGTTCCTCGCGGCCGCTGCCTTGCGGCTCGTCAGCTCAAACGCACACCTCGCCAACACGCAAATCAGCAACGACATTGTCGGCAACTCTGCCCGCTGTTCGGGCATGCGGACGCTCCGCAGCCGATCACAGCCTGGCGCGGGTACGGGAACGGCTCCAACACCGAATAAAGTACTTTTGTGACCACGACTGAAACCACGCAGCCCGGCCAGCGGCCTACCTTCCGATCACGAGTTGACTCGTACTTTGAGATCACCAAGAGGGGGTCGAACGTTCCGCGCGAAATCCGCGGCGGCGTTGTCACTTTCGTGGCGATGGCGTACATCGTCATCCTCAACCCGATCATCTTGAGCGGATCGGCTGACGTCGACGGCGATTCTCTGGGCTTCGCCCAGGTCGCCGCCGTGACGGCGCTGACCGCCGGTGTGATGACGATCCTGTTCGGGCTTATCGCTAGGCTGCCGTTCGCGTTCGCGGCGGGGCTCGGCATCAACTCGTTCCTTGCCGTGTCCGTTGTTGGGCAGGTCACCTGGTCTGAAGCCATGGGCCTCGTCGTCATCAACGGCCTTATCATCGTGGCGCTGGCCGCAACCGGTCTGCGGCGCCTGATTTTCGATGCCGTGCCGCTGCAGCTCAAAATCGCCATCACCGTCGGCATCGGTCTGTTCATCGCCTTCATCGGCTTCGTGGATGCTGGCTTCGTTACGTCCACCGGCTTTGCCTCCCCACCAGTTGGCCTTGGCGTGAATGGGTCCATCGCTACGCTGCCGACCGTTGTGTTCATTTTCACGCTGCTACTCACCGGCATCCTCGTCGCCCGCAAGGTCAAGGGCGCCCTCCTTATCGGCATTCTGGCAAGCACCGTGCTGGCCATCATCGTGGAAGCTGTGGCGCAACTCGGCAGCGCTGTGGACAACAAGGGCGGTTGGAGCCTCTCTGTGCCCGTGTGGCCGACTCAGGTCTTCAGCGTGCCCGATCTCAGTCTCCTCGGCCAGGTGAGCTTCGGCAGCTTCGAACGCATCGGGGCGCTCGCCGCACTCATGCTGGTCTTCACGCTTGTTTTCACTAACTTCTTCGACGCGATGGGAACGATGACCGGTCTGTCTAAGGAGGCAGGCTTGGCTGATGCGCAAGGCAATTTTCCGCGGTTGAAGTCGGCCCTGATCGTTGAAGGCGTCGGTGCCGTCGCCGGTGGCGTTGCATCCGGATCTTCCAACACGGTGTTCATCGAGTCCGGCGCCGGGATCGGCGAAGGGGCCAGAACCGGCCTGGCAAACCTAATCACTGGCGTGCTGTTCCTCTTGGCTATGTTCCTCACGCCTTTGACGACGATCGTTCCCAACGAGGTCGCCGGTGCCATCCTGGTAATCGTCGGTGCGATGATGATGGCTCAAATCAAAGACATTGACTGGGGCGATTTCTCGGTGTCGCTGCCGGTCTTCCTCACCGTCATTTTGATGCCGCTCACATTCTCCATTGCTAACGGCATCGGTGCGGGCTTCATCGCCTGGGTTTTGCTGCGGTCACTTTCGGGCAAGGCGCGCGAGATATCACCGCTGCTTTGGATCGTTGCCGTCGGCTTCGCCATCTTCTTCGCCCGTGGCCCGATTGAGGCACTGCTCGGCTAGCTGTCTCCAGCTGCGAACCTCATCTCACGGAGCATGGGTTCGGAAGGGCCCCGCATCGCACCGTCTCGGTGCCTGAGGGGCCCTTCTTCCTTGCGTGCGGGTTACGCCGGCGTGCGGGATCGGGGTTGCGGCGATGCGACGGTGGCCCCGGCGGTAGCATCAGCGCGCGTCGTAGCGCGCGAGCGCATCCGCATCTCGGGAATAGCTTGCCGAACTTCGCGCGGTGTCAAGAGCCGTCACGGGATCTGCCTCCAACTCCGCGACCCCAAGCAGCCGTTCCGCTTCAGCCAGCCTGGTTCGAGCCTCCGGGCCCACGGAGCCGCGCCGGGTGGCGATGAACTCTCCCGTGACCGCCAACTGGCTGCGGGCGGCAACCAAAGCGCCGGTGAGCGCGGCGCGGGCCCCCTCCAGTCTGCGTTGCTGGTTGCGCGCGCCGGCCAGGCTGATGTCCAGGTTTGCATTCGCCTCACGCAGGCGATCGAGCGCGGCCAACGGATGGGAGCGGTCCAGGGCGGACAGCGTGCGGCCAACCGACTCTATGGCGTGGTTGATGGCGGTGCTGGATGCAGCATCCGGGGGGTCATCGCGAATCACCCTGGCCTCCTCAAGGGTTTCCTCGGTCGAGCGGACCAGCTCATCCACAGCAGCTGACGCCGTGCCGAGCTCGACAGTTAGCGCCTCTATGGCGGTGAACAGATGGTCTGCCTGGTTGGCGCTGTCCTCCGCAGCGCGAATGGCGTCGACCACTGCCGTCGCTCCTGTTGTTCCCAGATTTGCGGCGGCTGCATTTGCGTGCGTGTGTGCCCTCGCGAGTACCTCGTCTGCGCGTTCGAGATTGTCGGCAACGGATGCCACCGCCCCCTCCGCATACGTGGCCTGCAACGAGGCCAACATGCTGGCGGCTGCACCACGTCGAGCGGCCAACAGGGTGATGCGCGCGCGAACGGAAGTCAAGTTGGGTACAGCGTTCTTCTCCAGCTGGCGCAGCTCATCGAATCGCCGGCCCTCAGCCGCCAGGCCGGCCTGAGCGGTTTCGCACAAGTGGATTATGCGCGCCGCCCAGTCGCGCCGCTGGGTGTCCGTGTCGGGGAGCGCATCATCGAGCCGCTGCTGCAGGGTGAAAGCTTCCATCACTCGAGCCCTGGCAGCGGCGAGCCCGCGGGAATAATCTGCGGTCTGTTGCGCGCCAAACTGAGCCAAGGCATAAGCCAACTCCTCTTCACCGGCACGAACGGCGTCATCGGCACGCACGAGCAGGATGTTGGCCCGGTTCTGCAGTGACAGCTGAGCTTTCGAGGCGCCGTGCACATGCGCAGCGGGACGCTTCCGGCGTCGGAAGAGCGCCCAAAATCCGGCACCGACGACGAGCGCGAAAGCCGCGAGCAGGGTAGCTGCGCCCGCCCAGAGTGCTGCCGCCAGCTCGCTGCCCACCGTCATAAGCCACAGCTTACGAGCGTAGTCTGGGCGAAACTCCCCTCGACATCCAAAGAAATAGGAGCAAGCAACCTTAAGGTTGCGATGTGTGGCGTGCCGATAGACAACCAGAAGACGACGAGTTCGAATCCGACTCGAGGTTCGAGCCTGCCCGCGTGGAGCGTCAAGTGACAGCGCCGCACGCGCTCAGCCTCGGGGATCCGAGGTATTCGGCAACGAACATTGCCGAACCGACGTGGAAAGGCTGGCGCGAGCAACTGCTCGCTGTGGGTGGGGCGTCGCCTCTCCTGCACTTCATTGACATCCCGCACGCTCGCATTGAGCTGAGTACGACACACCCCGGTGGTCTCGCACAGTTCATCACCGGCAAGAGCACGCTGCTGTCAAGTCTGATCCGGGACGACATTGCTCTTCGTACGGCGAAGCTTGCGGCCGGTGAAATCGCGACCAAGAGCCTCGAATTGGCGACGGCACGCGGAATCGATTCCGTGCATCTGGGGATCGGTCTGGCCGCCTGGCAGCACGGCGACCACGACTATCTGGCACCCGTCCTGCTGCGACCCTTGGCGATTCGCCGCTACGGCCGCGACTTTGAGCTGAAATTGCGTGGTGGCCCATATCTCAACCCTGAACTTGAATACGCGCTGCATGCGCAGTTCGGGATCACCCTCGACGCAGAAGCCTTCGTCGCCCTCGCCGAAGAGGATGGCTCCTTCAAGCCCAATAAGGTGATCGACCGCCTGCGCGGACTCACCTCGCACCTGGAATGGTTTAGCGTACAGCCACGATTGGTGGTTTCTTCCTTCGCCGACGTCTCCCGGCGTATGCATTCCGATGTTGCGGAACTCGAGCATCCGGTGCTCGACGCGCTGGCCGGTAACCCTGCGGCTAAGTGGAGCGTTGGCGAGAGCTACGCGCCGGTCGAGCCGCAGCATCCTGACGACCGTTCCCCGGAGACAGACACACTGCTACTCGATGCCGATGCCGAACAGGAAAACGTCATCGCTCAGATCGCCGCCGGTAATTCGGTTGTCGTGAAGACTTTGCCGGGAACCGGCAGCACCCAGACTATTGTGAACGCGCTGGGCTCTCTCGTGAACCAAAACAAGCGCGTGCTGGTTGTCAGCCCTCGCCGGTCCACTCTTAAGGGAATCGCCCAGCGGCTAGGTGACATCGGACTGCCAGGATTCGCGGTTTCACCATCGACGCTGCGTCGGGATCTGATTCGGTCCATCGCCCGCAACGAGAAGGCGAAGCCGGCACAAGTGAGCGACGTCGACGACGCCTTGGTGCGACTTCGCAAGGTGCTGCTGGATTACCGCGTCGCCATTGCGCGTCAAGACCCGGTCATCGGCATCTCCGTTCTTGATTGCCTCACCGAACTGTCCCGGCTAGCGCTTTTGCCCGACCCGCCGGCGACAACGGCGCGCCTATCCCGCACAAGCGTCGAAAGGCTCGTCGACGCACGTCCGCGAGCCGCAGAGGCCATGGTCCAGGCGGCCAAGCTGGGTGAGTTCAAATACGGCCCGAGCGATTCGCCCTGGTATGGGGCAAACTTTCCTACTAGTGAAGCAGCCAACAGCGCCCACCAGCTCGCCAAGCGACTCCACGAGGAGGATCTGCCGCGTCTACTTATCCGCGCTAACGAACTTATCTCCGGAACGCGGATGCGACCGTTCGACAGCATTTCTGAGCTGACGGGTTATCTGAAGCTCCTCACCGAGATTCGGGACACCCTCGACAAATTCCAGCCGGTGGTTTTCGACCGTTCGCTCGGCGAGCTCATCGCAGCAACTTCGTCGCGCAAGGCAGCGTCGCACTTGTCCGGTGCCAACCGTCGTCGGTTGAAGAAGCTGGCCAAGGAATACCTGCGGCCGGGAGTTCACGTCAGCGACATGAACGAGAGCCTTGTGCGCATCCAGCAGCAGCGTCTGCTCTGGCAACGTTACGTGGCGGCAGGCATAACGCCGCAAGTGCCAGTCGGAATCGCCGCGGTGCAGGTGCTGCACCAACAGGTCTCCCAAGACCTCGCCGCTCTCGACGCGCCGCTCGGGCTTGAGGGCGACCGGAAGCTGGGCAACTTGTCCCTAGCGGAGTTGACCGGCTGGCTTTCCGGTCTCGCCGCCGAATCGGATGCTCTGTCGAATCTTCAAGAGCGGGCGGAGTTGCGTGCCACCCTGCAGGATCTGCAACTCGACCCGCTCATTCACGACCTTTCATCGCGCCACGTTCCCGAGGCTGCAGTCGCCGCCGAATTGGAACTTGCCTGGTGGCAGTCGGCGCTGGAATCACTGCTCGAAGCTGACCGTGCCCTGCTAAACGCCAACACTTCGGTATTAGACCGACTCGAAGCAGATTTCCGGCTCGTTGATGAAGCGCACGCGGCCGGCAGCTCGCAGCTCCTCGCCTGGCAACTCGCCGAGAACTGGAAGATCGGGCTCGTCGACTGGCCAGACGAAGCGGCGCTTCTCAAGAAGGCTCTGCGCGCCGACACAGTGACGACCCAACAACTGCACGCATCCGCGCCGCATTTGTCGCGAACACTGGCCCCGGTCTGGCTTGCCTCCCCTTATGAGGTTGATTCCATCACCGACGCGATGCACTTTGACACGGTGATTCTTCTTGATGCCGGAGCAACGACTCTTGCGGAAACCGTCGGAGCCATCCGTCGGGCCAGGCAAACGGTCGCATTCGGCGACCCCGTGACGCAAACTCCCGCGGCGTTCCGCATCCGCATTGGCGACACAGAGGAGGAGGGAGAAGACCGCGCGTTGGCCCTTGACGACCTGCACGCCGACTCCACACTGGCCAGGCTCGGAACGCTCCTGCCAACGCTCGCGCTGACGCGCAGTTATCGTGCCGGCGGCGAAGACCTTGCCGAGCTTGTCAATCGTCGCTTCTACGCGGGCAAGATCGAGTCGTTTCCCTGGGCGGGCAGTTTCCTTGGCCATGGCAGTCTGCGTCTGGATTATGTGGAGCACGGCAGCGGCATGCCAGACCCTGATTCCGGAGCTGTCGAAAGCGTTGATGCCGAGGTTGACCGCGTTGTCGATCTGGTGCTCGAGCATGCAGCCCACCGTCCGCAAGAGTCGCTTATGGTTATCACGGCGAGTGAAAAACATGCGCTGCGCGTCGAACAGGCCATCTTGGGAGCTCTCGGCGGACGTTCGGAGCTCAGCGATTTCGTACTCAGTGACCGCGCTGAAGCTTTCACCGTCACCACCATCGAGCACGCTGTAGCGCAAAGCCGCGACCGGGTGATTTTCTCGATCGGCTATGGGCGCACACCGCACGGTCGGGTCCTGTCCGACTTTGGAGCACTCGGGCACCCTGGGGGGGAACGCCTCCTGGCCGTGGCCATGACCCGCGCCCGGCGCGGCATGGTGATTGTCACATGCTTTGAACCACATGACATCGACGAGAGCCGGATGCAGCATGGCGCGGTCGCGCTGGCCGAGATTCTCGCGGACGCCACCGCGCGCCGCACCCGCGAATCCGTTCCCGACGACAGTGACCCGATGCTCGTAGACCTTGCAAAGAGGCTCGAGTCGCGCGGGCTACGGGTGGCCCTCGGGCACCGCGGCAAACTCGGGCTTGTGGTCTCCCATGGGGGCATGTGCCTGACCATCGAAACCGACTCGGTGCTGCAGTCGACCAGCCTGCGGGAATCGCTGCGCCTGCGGCCGGAACTCATGAGGCGTCTCGGCTGGCACTACCTCCGCGTGCACGCTTTCGAACTCTTCAGCAACCCAGACTCCGTTGCTGACCGCGTCGCCACCATGCTTGGCGCAAGCCAAAGTCCCATCACGGAACCGATCCCGGTTATCCAGTCGGCGTGATGGTGGATGCAAACCAGTTGTCACCCCCGGAACCACGCCGCCACCGACGGGTTACAACACAAC
>JAODMI010000077.1 GCA_025464755.1 Homoserinimonas sp. | reverse complement strand
TGCCGACAATGACGTATGCGAGATTGGCCACGAGAAGGCCGAAGAACGTGATCGGGCCGACAAGGGCTGTGGACACCGCCACGAGCACGGCTACCAAAATGAGGATCTTGGTGACGACCCGCCGGTGATCGACACCCACGGAGATGGCGAGGTCCTGACCAAGCCCCAGTACATCAAAGCTGTCGCGCATCAGGTACAGCGCGTAGGCGACCGCCAGCACAGTGCCGGTTGATATGAGAAGAAGAGAGTCATCCACTGTGTTGAAAGTCGCAAAGAAACTGTCTTGCAAAACCGCGAACTCTGTCGGGTCGAGCATTCGCTGCATGAGTGCGGACAGCGACCTGAACAGCGTCCCGAGGATTATGCCGACGAGAACAAGAAGGTGCAGGTTGCGCCGTGCGCCGTAGAAGAGCCAGCGATACAGCGCTGAGACGGCGAGCACCATCACGGCAACTTCGAGTAGCCATTTGAACTGGGCGTTCATGGTGGCGAGCGTCGCTGAACCAAAACCGAAGACCGTGAGGGTTTGGATGAGGATGTAGAGCGAGTCGAAGCCCATGATCGATGGAGTCAGGATGCGGTTTCCGGTGACGGTCTGGAAGAGCACCGTCGAGACCGCAATGGCGAACGCGACGAGGACCATCGTGGCGATCTTCTTGCCGCGGAATGGCAGGACGAACTCCCACGGGGCAGAGGTGTTCACCGTCATAAACAGCACGATGACGGCGGCTGCAGCCCCCATCACGATGATCATGCGCCACTTGGCCGCCCGGTGGAGGTCTTGCCTGCCGCGCTGCTGGCCATCGCGGGTCTCGCTGACGACCGGGATTGATGCCTTCAGCCGGAAATTACGCTGTGACACGGTGTGGGCTCCTCAGGAGAAGGTAGAGGAACAGGATGCTGCCGACGACGCCGACGACCACGCCCATGGGGATCTCATAGGGGAACCGAACAACGCGGCCGATGATGTCGCACGCCAGCACAAAACCGGCGCCGAGGACGGCCACCCAAGGTACTGATCGACGGGCGTTGTCGCCGACTATGAGGCTAACCACGTTCGGAACGATGAGCCCAAGGAATGGCACTACACCCGCAGTGACCACCACGACAGCGGTGACGATCGCCACGATCGTGAGTCCGATGACCATTGTGCTGCGGTAGCTCAACCCCAGGTTCGTCGCCATGTCCTGGCCGAGGCCGGCCACCGTGAATCGGTCCGCGGCGAAATACGCTAGCGCGGCGATGGCCAGAGCGATCCAGAGCAATTCGTAGCGTCCCCGGACGATGCCGGAAAAGTCCCCAGTGGTCCAGGCGGCAAGCGATTGGAGTAGGTCATAGCGATATGCGAGAAACGTTGTTGCTGCCCCGATGACGCCACCGAACATGAGCCCGACAAGTGGCACCATCACCACCGACCTCAGGGGTATTCGGCGTAGCAGCAACAAGAAAACTGCTGTTCCCGCCAAGGCGAACACCGTGGCGACCCCCATTTTTGCCATCAGCGGCAGACCGGGCGCTACGAGCATGACGACCAGGAGTCCAAGCGTCGCCGAGTCCACGGTTCCGGCCGTTGACGGTTCGACGAAACGGTTGCGTACGAGCAACTGCATGATCAGCCCGGCGATTGACATCGATACTCCCGTGAGCATGATGGCCAGCGTTCGGGGGATGCGGCTTGCGAGTAACACTTGCACGGCGCGGCTATCGGAATCGGAGCCCCATAAGTTGGCCGGCGAGACGTCGCTCACGCCGATGAACAGGCTCGCAACAGCGAGCACGCATACAGCGGCGCCGGATAGGACGAGACTTTTCACAGGCTGATTTCAGTAGGAGAGAGCGGGCCGAAGCGGCCCGCTCTCTTGATTCGCGGTTTAGGAGAGCGTGTCGATAACCGAGTTGACCATGTTGTCGACGGCGGTCAGGCCGCTCATTACGATGTACCAGTCGGTGGAGTCGAGGTAGGCGACCTGCCCGCTGGTCCAAGCAGTTGTCTTGCCGACAATGTCATTGTCGAGAATCTGCTCCGCTGACTCTCCGTCGGTGGTTCCGAGTGCCGAATCACGGTCAATGACGAACAGCCAGTCGGGGTTAGCTTCGAGAATGAACTCGAAGGAGATCGGGTCGCCGTGTGTCGCCGCGTCGACATTGTCAACAGCTGGGGTTAGGCCGAGTTCGGTGAACAGCCAGCCAAACCGAGAGTCTGCACCGAAGGCCGAGACTTCGCCGCCGTTCGTCATGATCAGCAGGCCTGTCCCGGCATCTGCAGTGACCGACCTGGCTTTGTCGATAGTGCTTTCGATCTTCGCCAGCGCTGTTTCCACTTCCGCGGTCTTGTCGAAGATGTGGCCCAAGGTGGCGGCCCGCTCGGCGAAGCTGGGCAGATAATCGGTGTTGTCGACCGTGAGGTCGATGGTTGGCGCTATTTTGGCCAGCTCTTCGTACACGGCGGCAGAACGCCCGGCCACAATAATGAGGTCGGCATCAGCTGCTGCGACGGCTTCATAGTCTGGCTCGAAGAGAGTGCCGATGTTGAGGTAGTCCGCACCGCTGTACTGATCGAGGTAGCTAGGAATATTTGCCTGCGGCACGCCAGCCACGTCAATGCCGAGAGTGTCCAGCGTGTCCAGTGAGGCCATGTCGAAGGTCAGCACGGTCTCGGGGTTGAGGGCGACCTCTGTCGAGCCTTGAGCGTGCTCGACAGTTACCGTGGTGTGCTCAACGTTGGCCGTGGGAGCTGCATCGGCTGTGGTGGTCGCGCACCCCGTCAGGGCGAGGCCGGCGGCGGCGAGAACAGCAGTGGCCCGGATAATCTGGTGCATGGTGAAGGATGACTCTTTCTGTTGAGAGTTGCCAGAGATGCTTGCGCGAGCAAGGTTAGGCTACCCTTATTCATGGTCGGTTGTCCATTCGCCTCACCCGGATATCGCATCCGGTGCCGCGCTTTGGAGGAAACGCCCGTGCAATCTAAGTCACTTATCCGTCGTCTCAAATCGGATCTGACCGCTGCACACTTCACGGTCGAGTCGCTGACGGATCTGTGGGGGGCTGCAGCGGATGCCGCGTTGTTCCGCGGACAGCGTGTTCCAGCACTGCGAGCCCTGGAAGAGCAGGTTGGTGCGGCTGCGAGCCTGGCACGACTTTTCGTCCTCGGCCTTCCTGTATGCAGCGCGGACGTAGGGGGTGCACTGCCCGAGCTGGGGGTAGACGGTGCCGTGGCACTCGGTCTGCTTGAGGTAGCGGGGGACACCTGCATCCCGCGCCTAGATGTGCGGCCGTACCGCTTCGATGATGGTGGCAACGCCGAAGATTTTTGGATAGTGAGCGATCTTGGTGAGTTGTCCTTGGGTCATGCCATCCCTGAGGAGCACGTTCTCGGGGTGGGCGGCGCATCAAAAACGCTGAGCCGGCTGATGATCAGCGACCCCGTCGACACCGTTTTGGATCTCGGCACAGGATGCGGCATCCAGGCACTCCACGCCGCCCGCCATGCGCGCCTTGTTGTTGCAACCGATATTTCGCAGCGCGCTCTCAATCTGGCAACGCTCAATGCCGAACTCAACGGGTTCACCAATATTGAGTTTCGTCTAGGCAGCTTGTACGAGCCCGTTGCGGGAGAGCGCTTCGACCGTATTATTTCCAATCCGCCGTTCGTGATCACCCCGCGTGCACCGGGCGTCCCGTCGTACGACTATCGTGACGGCGGCATGGTCGGAGACTCCTTGGTGGCCGAAGTCATCCGCTCAGCTGCCGCGCATCTGGTCCCCGGAGGCGTGGCGCAATTCCTTGGAAACTGGGAGTATCAGGAGGAGCAAACTGGGCTGGATCGTTTGGGTGAATGGCTTGCAGGTACGGGTCTAGACGCGTGGGTTATCGAACGTGAAGTGCAAAGCGCCGAGCAGTACGCGGAAACCTGGATTCGTGATGGCGGTGTCAAACCCGGTGGCGAGTTCGACATGCTCTACGACGCCTGGCTCGACGACTTCGCAAGCCGCCGAGTGACCCGGGTCGGGTTCGGTTACGTCACACTGCGAATGCCTCAGGGTAAGTCCACGCTGCGCCGCCTAGAACGTCATCATGGCGGTACCGGCAGCGCTGGCCTAGGCGAAGTCATAGCAGCAACGCTGCGCGCACACGACTGGCAGTTCCCGCTGAGCGACGAGGCACTGGCGCAGGCACGTCTGACAGTGGCACCCGACGTCACGGAGGAGCGTCACTACTGGCCAGGCCAGGAGGATCCGACCGTGATGACGCTCCGTCAGGGCGGTGGCTTCGCTCGCGAGTTTGCCCTAGACACAGCGCTCGCGGCGATTGTCGGCGCGTGCGACGGTGAGTTGACTCTGGCCGCGATCGTTGCAGCCGTTGCACAGCTTCTCGCGGTGGATGAAGAAGAGCTTCGCAGAGCGGTGCTGCCAGGCCTCAGAGAACTCCTGGTCTGTGGCTTTCTCTTTCCTCCGACCTAGACATCAAGTTTCCGCGCGCACCTCTTCTGGCGGGCTAGGACACTTCTCAGATGATCCGCAACCCCTCTGTCGTATCAAGTCGCGCAATTAGATTGGTTGCCATTACAGCACATGCTTTTAACGCAAGCCTTGCCCTAAAGGAGGCGACGATGAGTGACTCGCAGCACGAGCGTCAAACCAGTGAGCTGAAGCACGATGAGCTTCCCTTGCCGGACTACGACCACCTTCCACTTGGCACTCTTCCGATGCGGATCACGCCGCTGGATGAGGCCGCTCTCATGCAACTTATGAATTATGAGCTCGCGCATGCGAACCGACTCCCCGTGACTGTCGTCCTTCAGGCGCGTCTTGAGGAGTTAAGGCGCGGGGAGGAGCCTCATGGCACTGTCGCCGACGAAATGCCAGAAATCACCGAGAATGAGAACGCGAGCGGCTCGCAAGCTTCGCCGGCAACGTCCGGGCCGCCCATCAACCCACCGTTCCATGGCACCCCCGTGCATCCGGGGTATCCTCGCGGATGACGGACGCGTGCTTCAGGTGGCACGGACAGCAGGGCAGAGAAAGCGATAAGCCGTTTAGCGGCCATCGGCCGGTCAATATATCTTGTCGGCGATGGGTGCTTCACTAGTATCAGCAGGTCGGCGTTAGCACCCCAGAAGCGCCGCAGTGGGCTTTTCTGCCTGATCACACCTTTCCTTGCACGCACCACGCCACGGAGCAATCATGAGCGCCCACCTAACGGACCGTCGCGCGATCCCGCGCGCACTGCGCCCGTTTGCCACGCGCCAGTATCGGCTTCTGGCTGGTGCGCTGGCGTTTTCGCTCTTCGGTGGTGGGATGTG
>JAODMI010000066.1 GCA_025464755.1 Homoserinimonas sp. | reverse complement strand
TTGCACGGGAAGGGACATAGCCGTTGAAAGTCATGGCGAGTTTGCCGTGTCGAGTCTTGAATGATGGCGGCCGTTGCAGGGGTAATGGGTACGTTTGAGGGCTTTACGTTTTCAGCAAGTCGCGGAGCGTCGAACGCATGCGCATGCGCACGGGCGTGGCCTCGGAGCTGATCAGTTGATGCCGCCCATGACGAGAAGTAAGGTCGCATAACGCAAGCGGCGTCGACACGGACGGTGTCAAGCGCGTGCTGAAGACCTGGCTGCAGTGGAGCGAGGTCGCCGTTTTGGGGCTGGCTCCTGCGCAGAGCTCGCGAATCAGGTGTCAAGGACGTGCTGATCGTTTGATACCGTTGCGTCGGTCCGACCGGTTTCCGCAAGGCGATCAAGGGATCTCTCCAGCGACCGTGCAGCCTGCGTCGCGCACCCCAAGCGCTGGCTGAGCTCGCCGCCGCAGAACTGGGCGCGCAGTACCCGACACTCTTGGAATCTCAAATACAACGGGTTCGACTCATCCCCTTCCGCTAGAAGTGCGCCGGGTGATTTGCGCCGTCAATAGCGACGCCTCGCTGAGCTAACAACTGCACACGACCATCCGGAACCACGGCCACGTCGCACCAGGCGAGCCGGCAGCGGAACCGGTAGGTGATGCCGTCGATACCCTTGCAGTCTCCCAGAAACGGGCGCTCTCGCTTGGCCTCCTGCTGCAACGACTCAGGGCTCAGCCGCTAATGCTGAGATCAGAAAGGTGCAACATGGCACGCCGCGCAAAAAATTTCAGCGCCGGACTCAGTAAGCACGGTGTTGGGCGGCGCATCCAGTGAGCTACCCGCTACGCGGCAGGAGGAGCGGTGTTTCCTGCGCCCGCAACTGGACGACGCGTGCGGTTACGACGACGACGGGGGGCCGTTCCGTCATGTGTGCCCGCACCCTCAGCCTTTTGGGGTGCCTCCGTTGTCGCCGTAGTATCCACCGTGGCAGAACTGCGCGTGCGTGTGCGCTCACGGTTGCTAGTAGTCGAACGTTGGCCGCCCTGGCGGTCGCCGCGCCCGTCGCTTCTACCGGCAGTAGCCGCGCGGGGTTCACGTTCGCGAACGGGTCCAGCCGACTTCAGGCGGCCTTTAGTTCCCGCAGGAATGTTCAGGTCAGTGAAAAGGTGGGGCGAAGACGAATACGTTTCCACCGGTTCGGGCTGGCCAAAGTCGAGCGCCTTGTTGATAAGCGCCCACTTGTGCAGATCGTCCCAGTCCACGAAAGTGACGGCGATACCGGTCTTGCCAGCACGACCGGTACGGCCTGCGCGGTGCAAGTACGTGTCTTCGTCATCAGGGATGGTGTGGTTGATGACGTGCGTGACGTCGTTGACGTCGATGCCGCGAGCTGCGACATCCGTTGCGATGAGGATGTCTTTCTTGCCCGCCTTGAACGCGGCCATGGCGCGTTCACGTTGTTCCTGGTTGAGATCACCATGAACAGCAGCGGCGTTGAAGCCACGGTCATTCAACTCTTCAACAAGTTTCGCCGCTGCACGCTTGGTGCGTGTGAAAACGACTGTTTTGCCTCGGCCTTCTGCCTGCAGGATGCGGGCGATGACCTCATCCTTGTCCATGTTGTGGGCGCGGTAGATGACGTGCTTGATGTTCGCCTGCGTAAGGCCCTCGTTAGGATCCGTCGCGCGAATGTGGATCGGGCGGTTCATGAAGCGGCGAGCCAGTGCCACGATCGGTCCCGGCATTGTGGCCGAGAAGAGCATGGTGTGACGCGTGGGCGACGTCTGAGCGAAAAGCTTCTCAATGTCGGACAAAAATCCGAGGTCGAGCATTTTGTCTGCCTCGTCAAGGACCATAACTTTGACGTCCTTGAGTGACAGCATCCGCTGGCTAGCAAGGTCAAGGAGACGACCAGGTGTTCCGACGACAACCTGCGCTCCGGCCTTCAGCTGCTCAACCTGACCCTCGTAAGCCTTCCCGCCGTAAATGGCGGCAACTTGGGTTCCGCGGTTAGAGGCAGCAAGCGTGAGGTCATCAGCAACTTGCACACACAACTCGCGGGTGGGAACCACGACGAGAGCTTTGACACCCGGTTCGGGATTCAAGCCGAGAGCCTGAAGAAGGGGGAGGCCGAAACCGAGCGTCTTACCTGTGCCCGTCTTGGCCTGGCCGATGATGTCCTGGCCTGCGAGCCCCATGGGGATGGTCTGCGCCTGGATCGGAAACGGCGACGTGATGCCCTTCGATGCAAGAGCATCAACCATGTCCTGGTCGATGTTCAAATCGGAAAACGTTGAAACCAACGGTGAAGGGGTAGCAGTTAAATCAGTCAAAGAAGATGTGCCCTGTTCTCAAAGCGGGTACGCCCGCTTTTACCTGGGGCGTAGGGAACCTCCACCAGAAATGGGAGGTATTGCCGCCCAGTTTAGCGGAAGAACCCTGAAAACCGGGGGAGAACGCCGCGCGGAAGTCCCTGCAGCCCCGCCGCCGCTAGGCTAGGACCCGTGTTCACGCTTTTCGGCCGACCCAAGAAACACGTCGTCGCACCCCGGCTGAAACCACGATCGAGCAAGAACGCGCCCGACACCAACCGGGTCGCGCTAGCCGAACTGACACCGCAACTGTCGAAATACCTCGGGCAGGCGGCGTATCTGCAGTTGTCGAACATAGAGGTGCTGTCGAACCTGATCTCCACGGCCCCGTCCGTTGCCGACAAGGTAGCGGTAACGCGTATCGCAGCGCTGTCGGTTCACAAGTACGAGGGTCTCGTGGCCGAGATGGATCAGATTGGCGAGAACGCGGCCGAGTTGATGGAGCCTTTCGCCCCACACATTGAAACGTTCCAGCGCGCCACCCTCGGCGGTGACTGGTATGAGGGCCTGGTGACGAGCTACGTCACCGCTGGCATTCTCGACGACTTCTTCATCGCCCTGGCGGAAGGGCTGGACGACGACGCGGCTCGTCGTATCCGTTCCCTCCTCAGTGACCAGGCCAGCGACCTGATGGTCGCCGAACTTGCTGCAGCAATCGAAGCCAACCCCCGTCTCGCGTCGCGCCTGGCGCTGTGGGGCAGACGGCTGGTCGGCGACACCCTGCTCGTCGCCCGGTCCGCGCTCGCCGTGCCGGAGAATCAGCACCCCGATGAGGCGCGGCTGGAGCCGGTTTTCACCGAGCTCATCGCGGCCCACACCCGACGCATGGACCAGCTCGGCCTCACCGCCTAATCCCACCCTCGGCCTCACCCCGGGTTAGCAGCTTGACTCGGGCAGTATGGAGGGATGCTGCACCGTCACCCGATTCTCGGCCTGGTCACCCTCGCCTACCTTGGCGTTGTCGGATGGCTGACGCTGGGACCGCAGCCGCTCGATGACAACGGTCGGGGTGCGCTGTTACGTGTCATCCGATACCTGCAAACATTTGAGGGTACGGGCTGGATCACATACAGCCTCATCGAGTTCAGCGCCAACATTGCGATGTTCCTCCCAGTCGGAGTGCTATTCGTGCTTCTGCTGGGACGCCGCCTCTGGTGGCTTGCCATTGTGCTCTGCATTGTGTTGACACTTGGAATAGAAGTCGCCCAGGAATTTTTGCGCGACCGAATCTCGGACCCACGAGACATCATCGCTAACTCGCTAGGAGGGCTCATAGGGGTGCTTTCTGCGCTGGTGATTACCGGCCCTAAGGCGAAACGGATACGCCTGGCCGCAGAGCTTGCAGCGGTTCGGCGCGAAAACGCCGAACTGCGGGCCCGCGTGCAGTGAAGTCATGGCGACGTGAGTGTCGAGGGGGCACACTGGAACGATGACGAGTATCCCGACGAGAACCCTGCACGACGGCAACGTGATCCCGGCCATCGGCTTAGGCACTTACAAGCTCACGGGTGACGAGGGAATCGCTGCCGTCAGGTCAGCGCTCGACGCTGGTTACCGACTTCTCGACACTGCTCTCAACTATGAGAATGAGCGGGAAGTCGGCGAGGCGGTGCGGTCGTCCACAGTTCCACGAGCAGAAGTCATGGTGACGACGAAGCTGCCCGGCCGCCACCACGGGTTCGATGAAACGCTTTCGAGCTTTGAGCAATCGCTCGAAAACCTCGGTCTCGAGTACGTTGACCTTTACCTCATCCATTGGCCGTTGCCGCGGATAGACAAGTTCGTAGACACCTGGCGGGCAATGATCCACCTGCGTGAGCAAGACGTGGTGCGCTCCATCGGTGTCAGCAACTTCACCGAAGAGCAACTGAACCGCCTTATAGGCGAAACCGGGGTGACACCGGTCGTGAATCAGATTGAGTTGCATCCGCGGTTCAGCCAACCATCAATGCGGGCGTTCCATGACCGCCACAACATTGTTACGCAAAGCTGGAGCCCACTGGCCCGACGCAACGAGCTGACGAATGAACCGATCATCACAGAGATCGCTGCGGCGCATGGTGTCACGTCAACACAAGTCGTCCTCCGCTGGCATGTGCAGCTCGGCGCGGTGCCTATCCCCAAGTCCGCAACTCCGGCACGTCAGCGTGAAAACCTCGACGTCTTCGGATTCGAACTGAGTGAAGATGAGATGAGTCGTGTCTCTTCACTCGAATCCGACCGATTGTGGGGCGGCGACCCCAACACGCACGAGGAGTTCTAGGGCACGTGCGGCTGAGAGGGCTCCCAGCCGACGGGCGCAAGGTGGACAGATGACAACCGCGGCATCACTTCATGCGCAACGTTTCGGGAGCGGGAGGCCGCTCGTGCTGGTGCACGGGCTGGGGTCCAGTTGGGTCACCTGGGCGCCACTGCTTGAGGAACTCGCCGCAGAACGTCAGGTGATTGCCGTTGACCTCCCCGGTCACGGTGCAAGCGCTCCACTGACTGGTGATGTCACCGTAGCGGCGTTAGCGGATGCACTGACGCAGTTCATGAACAGCGAGGGACTCGCGTCTGCCGACCTCGCCGGGGCTTCGCTGGGCGCTCGGCTTGTGCTTGAGTTGGCGCGCCGCGGGATGGGTGGCAACGTGGTGGCCCTCGACCCGGGTGGATTCTGGTCGGCGGGTGAACGCGTCGCATTCGGGACGTCCATGGCGCTGTCGCTGAAGCTGGTGCGGATGCTGCAGCCACGGTTGCCTGCCATTGTGGCAAGCCCAGTGGGCCGCACCATGCTCATGGCACAGTTCAGCGCTCATCCGTGGCGTCTCGAGCCCGCTTTCGTGCTTGCAGAGCTTCGCGGATTTTCCCGCACCATCTCGCCAGGTCTGGATCCGACGCTGGAATCTTTGGTGCGTGGACCCAACCAGAGGGGAGCGCTTTCGACGCCCGGCCGGGTGTCCATCGGGTGGGGCGAGCATGACAAGGTAACAGGTATGGCTCAAGCAACCAGAGCCTTGCGGGCGTTTCCGGACGCCACACTCCAGCTGTTCGCTGACTCGGGCCATTTTCCTCACTGGGACGAGCCCGCGTCGGCGGCCAGGTTCATTCTGGCCGGAGTGCGCTAGTCACCAGCCCTGGTCGCAGATCGACACAACCGATCGACGGTCTCCGCTGGTCAATCCGGTGAGTAGCCATGTCGACCTCGGGACGCCCGCCCGCCCCCGCGCTGTCAGCCCGCGAGACAGCCGCCGGATGACACCGGTTGGCTCAGCGATGACGCTTGCTCTGCCACCGGAGTGACCTCTTCCATCGCCAGCGCATATCCCACATCCTGCGTGTCAGAGCCTTTGGCGAAAATCACACCGGCGACGTCGCCCGCCTCGCTGAGCAGCGGTCCGCCTGAGTTGCCCTGCTGCACTTTGGTGGCGAGGCTGTAAACCTGGCGGGGGGTCGGGTTGGCCCCATAGATGTCAGGGACGTTCACCGCGTGCACGGAAATGACGCTTGCCGGCTGCGAGTTGAACGGTCCGCCCAGAGGGTACCCATGCACTACGGCCGGGGAACCCGCAGGCAAGTTCGGCACCAAGGGCAACGGGGCGGCGGTCAGGCCATCAACAGCAACCACGGCCAAGTCGTCGACTGGGTCGAAATACACGACCCGACCGGGCAACGCGGCCCCTCCCGGCACCTGCACGATGGGTTCACCAACGCCTGCGACGACGTGCGCGTTAGTCATCACCCGGTTTGTTCCTACGACGAACCCGCTACCGGACTGGTTGCGTCCGCACGCGTACGCGTTTCCGGTGATCTTGACAACGGATTGGGCGGCATTCACCAACGCGGGTGTGCCGGTGGTCACATCCGGAATTTGCGGCGTGCCACCAAACGCCTCGATGATTCGCGGCATTCCCTGATCGACCGCGAGGCCACGGAGTTGGGCAAGCAGCGTTTGCGCGAGGGTGGGCGTCAACCGGTCGATGGTGCGGATCACCGTGGAGGAAGCGGTGGCCTGGGAGATGACGGGCACTCCCAACTGAGCGACGCTGAAGGCCAACATTGAGGTGACGAGCGCCGCTACCACCAGGTTTAGCCCGGCACCCAGGGCGCGGTCGGTGGCGCGCAGGGCTCTATTTTTCATGCGACGGCGGATGGCGTTGCCCACAGCGGCACCCAGGCCCTGGCCGCCGAGGATGAGCAGCAACGCGACCGCGAGGATGGCAGGAGTGCGCCATTCAGGTGCGGGCACCCAGGAGCCGATGAGCGGTATCGCCATAAAGGCACCTATGGCCCCTGCCACCAATCCGGCGCCACCACCGAGGCTTCGAAAGAAACCGTTACGCCAGCCATACAGGACGTAGCTGATGAGCAGCAGTACAAGGAGAGCGTCCACAACTATCGCTGGCAGCATTCGGGCCCTTTCTCGTGCACTTGTGATTTCGCTGCTTTGACATTAGCCGCCAACTTATGACCTGGGCTGCCGGGTACCTTTGCTTAGGGTGTGCTTCATCTTGTTAGCGCAGGTCAGGGGATGTCACGTGCGTGCTGTTGTATTCCAGGAGTTCGGTGGCATGCCCCGGATCGATGACGTGCCGAAGCCGGAATGCCCGGCTGGCGGTGCAGTGATCCGGGTCAGGGCCACCGGGCTGTGCCGCAGCGACTGGCATGGGTGGATGGGGCACGATGACGGCATCGTGCTTCCCCACATTCCCGGTCATGAGCTAGCCGGAGTCATTGACGCCGTCGGCGTTGGCGTAACCCGTTGGGTGGCCGGCGACCGGGTGACGGTTCCATTCATCTGCGCTTGCGGAACCTGCCGACAGTGTGAGACCGGAAATCAACAGGTATGCGATAACCAGGCGCAGCCAGGATTCACCCAGTGGGGGTCATTCGCCGAGTTCGTGTCCATCGAGAACGCCGAAATGAATCTGATCGCGTTGCCGCCCGAACTTGACTTCGTCTCTGCCGCGGCGCTTGGATGCCGGTTCAGTACCGCGTACCGCGCCGTCATAAGCCAGGGCCGCGTTCGAGCCGGGGAGTGGGTTGCGATTCATGGGTGCGGCGGGGTTGGCCTGTCGGCCATCATGATTGCCAAAGCAGCCGGCGCACAGGTGATCGGTGTGGACGTGTCGGAGGAAGCGCTCGAGGTGGCGCAAGAGCTTGGCGCAGTCCCCTTACTGGGGGGCGGAGACGTATCGTCGGTGATTCATGGCATGACAGATGGCGGTGCGCATCTGTCGCTGGACGCGTACGGAAGCACGGTCACTTGTGCGAATTCAATTCGCAGTTTGCGTAAACGGGGACGGCATGTGCAAGTTGGGCTGATGTTGGCCGAGCACGCCGTGGCGGGCATCCCGATGGACCTGGTGATCGCGCGAGAGCTCGAGATCGTCGGGAGCCACGGCATGGCCGCGCACGAGTATCCGGCCATGCTGGCGCGCATCGCCGCCGGGAACATCGACCCGCGGGTACTTGTCGGCAGAACAATCTCGCTCGAACAGGCACCTGAAGCGCTCGCCACCATGAACGGCAGCGCCCACCCGGGGATGACCGTCATCGAGCTCTCATAACACTTGCGGTACATTTTGCATTCAGGCCCATGCATCACACTTGAGGTCTACCGTCTCTTTATCCTGTGAGGTTTTCGTGCGCTTTGGTGCCACCCTGTTCGTAGTTCTCGGCCTCACGGCCTCCCTCGCCGCGTGTAGTCCTGCGGAGGACGCAGCTACGAATGCAGCCACGTCCACCGAATCCGGATCGACGGAGTGCGTTGCCGAAAGCGGTAAGGCATCTGATGCGGTGACAGCTGAGGGCAAGTTCGGCAGCGAACCGGTCGTGTCCTTCGACTTCCCGATCGAGGCGACCACACTCGAGCGCACAGTGCTCATTGACGGAGACGGGGAGACTGTAGCTTCAGGGGATTCGATCACCGTTGATTTCGTCATGTACAACGCCACGAGCGGAGAAGAGGTGTCAAATACCGGATTTGTCGAAGGTTCCGCGCCTCCGCTCACCGTCAGCGAAACATCCATTTTGGCCGGCTTGGCGCACACCCTGCAGTGCTCAACGGTGGGGTCCCGAGTCGTTGGAGTGATTCCTCCCGCTGAGATGTGGGGCGAAACCGGGTCCGCCGAGCTCGGTATCGCGGGCACCGACAGTGTTGTCATGGTGGCTGATGTGGTGTCGATGCAGCAGCCCCTGAAACCAGCGGTCTGGACTGAGCAGGTGCCCGAGGTTGATTTTTCCGCTGAAGTGCCGGTGGTCACCCTCGCCGAGGGAATCCCCGCCGAGCTGCAGCTGGCAGTGCTCAAAGAAGGAGACGGTGCCGTCGTCAAAACCGGCCAGACCGTGACGGTTGACTATCAAGGCACCAGCTGGGACACCGGCGAGGTCTTCGACCAGAGTTACGGAAAAGAGCCGGCATCCTTCCCAACGGACGCCGTCATCGAAGGCTTCCGCGCGGCACTCGTCGGCCAGAAGATTGGTTCTACGGTTATCGTCTCGATCCCGGCCGAGTATGGCTACGGCACGGATGCTGCTGCTCATGAACTCGGTGGCCAGACGCTCGTCTTCCTCGTCGAGATTCAGGACGCCCAGTAGCGGCAAAACCGCAGCTTACGTCGGGCAGTGCGCTCCCTTCGCGCGACTATATAACCATCCACGTTCGGTCGTCGTAACTGTAAACCGGGCGGCGAACAGCAAACTAGCAAAATAAACCGTGATGACGGCGTTTGGCAACCAGGGCCCCAAAAATCGCCCTCCCCTACCGGAGCGACTGACGCGGGGGCATCATGAGGCATGGATATCGGGTTGCTCTTCATGATCGGTGCTCCAACCGTCACCCTGATCGGTGTCACGTTGGTTCACCTGCGCCGCGAGCGTATTGATCGACGCCTTCGCCATTGCGAAGGCGATGTGCGCGCGGTTAGCGAGTACGCGCCAACCATCTCTCCCTACGGGGACATTTCACAGGGGCGGGACGCTGCCTTCGGCACCCACATGGTGCACGGGGGTCGCAACCCGTAGCAGAACACCGCGCTGCTCTGGCAAGTTATGCCCGGCTGAGCGACTCCAGCAGTGCAGCATCCGACTTGATACGGCGGCGGGGAAGTACAATTGCCACAATCAATGCTGCCAGCGGGGCTGCCAGAAGTGACACCACCCAAATCCAGCCGCCATCGAATGGCCATTGAAGCCAGGTGAGCGCCGCCCAGATGATCGCGGTCACCGCCGAACCGATTGCCGGCAAGACGGCGATCCCGTACGTCTCGCGTGCGGGCGCGAGGTAGCGCACCGCAAAGGCCAGGCCTGCTCCACCGATGACCGCGAAGAGCAGCTCCATGCTCACGCTACAAAACCGACCCGGCGGGAGGATTCGGAACCGACCTCAACATAAGTCACTGACGCTGTGGGGACCACGAATGTGCGGCCCTTGCTGTCGACCAGGGAAAAAAACTTCGCGTCGGATTCGAGGGCGCTGGTTACGATTTTTTGAATCTCGGCCGGGGTCTGCGACGACTCGAAGCTGAGTTCACGGGGGCTGTTGGCGATTCCGATGCTGATTTCCACGTGCCCAGATTACGGCAGATCGCGCCGACACAGTATTCGCGTTCGTTGTGGGCGCAATGTCGGTCTTCGCGAGGCGGCCGCCAGACGCTGTCGGTGCCAGCAAGTACCGTATGAATGTGACCACTGATGCCGCGATACCGACCCTGGACGCGACGCAGCGAGCCGTGCTGAAACTTGCGGATGCTGCATCCGCGGCCGTTATCGGCGCGCCAGGAACAGGTAAGACGACGACATTGATTGAGGTAGTGGCCGACCGGGTACTCGCCCGGGGATGGGCGCCGGACGAGGTGCTTGCGCTGACCTCGAGCCGCATCACCGCGACCAGGCTGCGTGACCGCTTGGCGTTACGCCTTGGTAGACCGACCACGGGTCCGCTTGCCCGCACCGTGAACTCGCTCGCATTCGAGATCGTCGGTCATGCTGCTCGAGAGGCTGGGAGGCAGCCACCGAGGCTGATCACTGGCGGCGAACAAGACTCAGACATAAGTCACCTTTTGGCGGGACATCAAGAAGATGTCACCGGTCCGGTATGGCCGGAGCATCTCGGGCCGGAGGTGCGCGGTTTGCGGGGGTTCCGCACGGAGCTGCGCGAACTCATGATGCGGGCGACCGAACACAGGGTGACCCCTGCTCGTCTTCGCGCCCTCGGCCAGGCCCGCGGGCGGGAGGAATGGGTAGCAGCGGGGGAGTTTCTCGCCGAATACAACGACGTTCTGGGTATCTCACGACCCGACCAACTCGACTCTGCGGAACTCGTCCGGGCCGCCATTGACGCCGTCCGCGCCGGTGTGTCGGGGGAGACCGTCTCTCGACTGAAGCTGATTATTGTTGACGACTTCCAGGAGGCAACAGCGTCGACGGTGGCACTTCTGCGCGCGCTGGCCTCACAAGGGGTCGCCGTCATCGCGTTCGGCGACCCAGACGTCGCTGCGAACGCTTTTCGGGGTGGGGAACCGGATGCCCTCGGCCGGCTCGGTATGGAATTGGCTGTAGCGGACGTGCAAACTTTGACCCTGGGAATTGTGCATCGGCAGGGTGAGGCGTTGCGTACCTTCACAGGCAAGGTTGTCGAGCGTATTGGCACGGCCGCAGCAGGCACTCAACGCAGCGCAGTCGCCGGCGGCTCCTCCGTTGCACCTCCGATCGTGCAAATACAGGCGCAGACGCCGGCGAGAGAGTGGGCGTCGATCGCGCGTATGCTGCGCGAGCATCATCTTGCCGGCGGAGTCGACTGGAACAGCATGGCCGTCGTCGTGCGAAGTGGGGCGCAGGTGCCCGCGATCGCGCGAGCGCTCGCTCTCGCAGAGGTTCCGACCAGAACCGCGGTCGGTGCGCGAGCGTTGCGTGAAGACCACGCGGCCAGAAGCCTGCTGAGCGTCGTCGATGTGGGAACCGGGCGCGCTCCTTTGACGGCGGAGCTGGCATGCGAACTGCTGCTGTCCCCTTTCGGTGCACTGGACCGGCTGACCCTTCGCCGGCTCCGTCTCGCTCTGCGCGCCGAGGAGCTTGCCGGCGGAGGCAACCGCACCAGCGACGCCCTTCTGGTTGAGGCGCTCGCCGCGCCGGGACGCTTCGCGACGATCGACCACCGTATTGGGCGCCAAGCCGAGAAGCTGGCTGCAACGCTGGCGGCGGTTCGTGCTGCTGCTGCCGCCGATGCAACCATCGAAGAGCTGCTGTGGTTGGTGTGGGACCGCAGCGGCCTTGCGCGGACCTGGGCAGAGCAGGCACTCAGTACCGGTATCTCAGCGGCAGAGGCCAACCGTAATCTGGACGGCGTTCTTGCCCTGTTCTCAGCGGCCAAGCGTTTCGTGGAGCGCCAACCGGGGGTAGGCGCCCGAGTTTTCCTGGAAGCGGTTCTTGATGCGGAGGTTCCAGAAGACACGTTGTCACCGCAGTCACGGGGTGATGCTGTTCTGGTCACGACGCCGTCTGGGGTGGTGGGACTCGAATTTGAAGTCGTCGCCGTGGCCTCCTTGCAGGAAGGCATATGGCCGAACCTGCGCATCCGTGGTTCTCTGCTGGGGCCGCAGGAGCTGGTCCGTGCGATCTCCGGACTGGCCGACGCGAACATTGATGAGCGCCGGCAGGTGAGAGATGACGAGTTACGGATGTTTGCGCTCGCCGTCTCACGTGCCCGCCGCCAGGTCATCCTGGCCGCGGTGTCTAACGACAATGAGAGCCCAAGCATCCTCTTTTCGCTGGTGCCTGCCGATGTGCCGATCACGGACACCTCGACACTTGCGCCACTGTCACTGCGCGGCCTCACCGGACGACTGCGGCGAGAAGTTGCCAAGGAGGACAGGTCGCTGGGCGACCGCATGGCGGCAGCTTCGGCCTTGGCGCGGCTCACACTGGAGGGTGTTCCAGGAGCCAGCCCAGACCACTGGCACGGCCTTGTCGAGCCGTCGACAACTGACCTGCTTTTCGGCGAAGAGGAACCGGTGCCCGTTTCGCCGTCAAAGCTCGAAGCCTTTGAGGATTCACCGGTCGATTGGTTTATCGAATCGATCGCCGGCACCCAGTCCAATACGGCGATGGGTCTCGGTACCATCGTCCACTGGGCGATGGAGACGGCAACCGACCCCAGTATCGACAGGGTCTGGACCGCCATTGAGACTCGATGGGGCGAATTGTTGTTCGAAGCGCCGTGGCTGGCCGAACAGCAGAAACGTGCAGCACGCGTCCTCGCTGCCGGAGTTGCGGAATATCTTTCCGACTTCCAGCGCAGCGGCAAGAGCCTGGTCGGAGCCGAAATCCGATTTACTTTAGAAATCGACCGAGCGAAAGTGAACGGATCGATCGACCGTGTCGAGCGTGCCGCCGATGGCTCCGTCGTCATCGTCGACCTGAAAACCGGCAACCCGATCACCCGCCAAGACAAGCTTGATGAACATCCGCAACTCGGTGTTTACCAGTTGGCATACGAGCAAGGCGTGCTTGACGAGATTCTGGACGACTTGGGTGGCCATCACGCCGGGGGGGCGAAGCTGTTGTATGTGAAGAAGGGCGTACGCGGCAAGGCGTACCGTGAGGGGGCGCAGGCGGCGCTCGATGACAAGCAATTGGAGGGGTTCCGCACCCGCATACGACAAGCGGCGATAGGCATGGCTGCCGCTCACTACGAGGGTGTGCTGGAGCTGGAGACCTGGGGTGGCTTTGGAACGGCAACACGACAATTGCACCGGGTAAGGTGCGTAACCAGTGATTGATGCCTTTGAAATAGCCGACGCCCTCGGGCTGCCGCGGCCAACAAACCAACAACGCGCCGTTATCGAATCGCCGTTAGGTCCCGCACTCGTCGTCGCCGGCGCAGGAAGCGGCAAGACTGAGACGATGGCCAACCGTGTGCTGTGGCTGCTGGCCAACGGGCACGTCGCTGCAGGCGAAGTCATGGGCCTCACCTTCACCCGCAAGGCTGCCGGTGAGCTCGCCACGCGCATCCGGGAACGCATTGAACAGCTGGCTTCCGCGTCATTGATCCCAGACGGCTATGACGCTTTCGACCCGCCGACGGTCGCGACCTACAACTCATTCGCCAACACAATCTACCGAGACAATGCCATCCTGCTGGGAAGGGAAGGAGACGGCGCTGTCCTCGGCGAGGCGTCCGCCTGGCAGTTGGCGCGCCGCATCGTGGTTTCATCCACCGACCACCGACTGCCCGAGTTGGGAAAGAGTGTCGACGTCATTACCAAAGCCGTGCTATCCATCAGCCATGCGCTCAGTGAGAACGTCGCCGACGCAGCCGAGGTGAGCGCAATGGCTGCTCGCTTCTCACAGGTGGGGGAGCTTCCGACTGGAGGACGGGGGGCGTACGAAGAGGTCGTCAACTTGGCGCGAACGGTAGGTGCTCTGCCTGTCCTCACCGAACTTGCTGGGCAGTTCGCGCAAGCGAAGCTACGCCGAGGTTTCGTCGAGTATGCAGACCAGGTATCGCTCGCCTTGCAGATTGTCACCCGAGTGCCGAAGGTGAGCGCTGACCTCCGCGAGCAATACAAGGTTGTCCTGCTCGACGAATACCAAGACACCAGTGTTGTGCAGACCTGGCTGCTGGCAAAACTCTTCGGGGGTCATCCGGTGATGGCTGTCGGTGATCCCAATCAGTCGATTTACGGATGGCGCGGCGCGAGTGCCGCAAACCTCGAAGATTTCGCTACCCAGTTTGGGGATAGCGCGCGGCCAAGCTCGGTGCAGAACTTCGCCCTATCAACCAGCTGGCGCAACGGACGGGACGTCCTGGCTGTGGCAAACGCGATCGTGGAGCCGCTGCTGCCGATGAGCCGCGTGCATGTCGAGAAGCTGCAAGCTGGGCCACGGGCAAGCAATATTCCCGTTGAGGTCGCCATTGAGGAGACGTTGCCGGAAGAGGCCGAGGCCGCCGCCCTGTGGCTGAAGGAGCGACTTGCGGTCGAAGGAAACCTGCCGACGGCAGCCATGCTCTTCCGGGCACGGAAGACGCAAGGGGTCTTCATCGAAGCGTTGCGCAAGCACGGGGTACCGTTCCACGTGCTGGGTATTGGCGGTTTAATGACCGAACCGGAGATTGCTGACCTTGTCAGCGCGTTAACGGTACTGAACGACCCGACCGCCGGATCGGAACTCGTACGGTTGTTGGCGGGATCACGTTGGCGTATCGGAGTCAAAGATTTGCACGCCCTCAGTCGACTCGCTTCACGACTTCGCGACCGTGATTATGCGCAGCGCCCTCTCGACGACAACGTGCGTGAACAGCTCCGGGCATCGGTCGCCGAGGGCGAAGGGGGATCCATCGTCGACGCCCTGGACTTCATTGCCGGCGCCCGTGAAGGCCACGGACTTATCACCGGCTTCAGCGACATCGGGCTGGAACGCTTGCGAGACGCTGGAGCAACGCTGGCGGGGCTGCGTTCTCGGGCCGGACTCGACCTGCTCGACTTTGTGACGCTCGTGGAACAAGAACTTATGCTCGACATCGAGGTCGCGGCCAATGAGTTCCGAGTGCTGGGTTCGGCGAACATCGAAGCGTTCTACGATGCCTTGTTGAGCTTTCTAGCCGTTGATGAGGGGGCAACCCTCGGCGGCTTCCTCGGCTGGCTTCGTGAAGCGGAATGGAGGGAAGGGCTGGCACCGCGGCCAGAAGATGCCGAACCGGGAACAGTGCAATTGTTGACCATCCACGGCTCCAAAGGCCTGGAATGGGACCTTGTGGTTGTACCGCGGATGGTTGAGGGGGAGATGCCGAGCCGCCCGAACGGCGGAACACGGGCCTGGCTGGCTTTGGGCGAGCTTCCGTATGAGTTTCGAGGGGATGCTGCTGAACTTCCGCAATTCGCTTGGCAGTCAGCGGAATCGCGTAAAGAATTTCTCGACCTTTTTGGCGAGTTCAAAGGTCACGTCGCCGATCATCACGAGCGCGAGGAGCGCCGGCTCGCCTATGTTGCCGTGACACGGGCCAGGCACTCACTGCTGTTAACCGGATCGTTTTGGGCAACGCAGGCAACGGCCCGTCCGCCTAGCCCTTTTCTTTGGCCGCTCGTTGAAGCCGGTGTTCTTGGTGCTCTTCCCGTGGCCAGCGAGTTCGCCGAAAATCCTCTGGGTGAAAATGTGAACCTGTTTTCTTGGCCGATGGATCCCCTCGGCGGGCGGCGCGAGTCGGTTGAACGCGCGGCGGATTTGGTTCGTGCGGCGGCCCCCGATCAGGCCGGCCAATGGTCTCATGACCTTGATCTGTTGTTAGAAGAGAGGCGCCGGAGGCTTACCGGCGCCGATGAGGTGCAAGCACCCACTCGTGTTCCGGCGTCACGTTTCAAGGACTATGTGACGAATCCTGCAGCCGTGGCCGCCGCCCTTCGGCGACCCATGCCAGAGAAGCCGTACCGTGCGACTCGGCTCGGTACGCTCTTCCACAGTTGGGTCGAAGACCGTTACGGTCTCCACGGCAGCGCCGAAACACTTGATGCGTTCGCCGATGAGCTCGACTTCAATGATGCGCCCGTTGAGCAGGCGGCGCTGGCAAGGCTGCAGGCAACGTTCGAACGATCACCCTGGGCGACCTTGAATCCGGTTGAGGTGGAGCGAGAAATCCACCTGCCTCTCGCTGACCACATCATTGTCTGCAAGATCGACGCTGTCTATTTGGTGAACAACCGATACCAGGTTGTTGACTGGAAAACAGGCAAGGCGCCGACCGACGCGCAAGACCTCGAAGACAAACAGCTGCAGCTTGCCCTTTACCGGCAGGCCTATGCAGAGTGGAAGGGTGTCCACCCCAGCCTCATCGATGCTGTGTTCTTCTACGTGAGCGATGACGCGATCATCCGTCCGCAGCGAATCTTCAGTCGTGACGAACTGCTCCGACTTTGGGAGGCTTCGCGGCCGCAGCGGCGCCCCGCCACGCAGTAGTAACTATTCAGTCGGATGCTTTGCGTTCGCGCTCATCGAGCATTTTTTCGACCTCATCAACGGCCATTATCGGCATGGTGTTGTGGCTGATGTTTTGGTTCAGGTCGTTCTGCACGCGGTCGACCAGCCCGTGAAGCATCTGCACCGCATCGTCGACTATCTCTGTGCTTCGCTGCTGAGTTCCGTGCAGTAGCCACTTCGCGATCTCAAGCTCCGCGTACAGCATCGCCCGTTTTTTAATCTGCCGGTCACTGGCGCCACGGGTCTGGTTGTATGCGTCGAAGGCGGTATCCGCTACGCCGGAGTCGCTCGCCCCGAGAAGCCAAAAGAGGTCGCGCGCCGGATCGCCGACGCTGAGCCCGTGCCAGCCGAGTACCCCCGTAACTTCGTTGTCGGAGGCGAGAAACGAGTCAGCCGTGAGCGCACCGTTAACCACGGTCGGCATGAACTGCCACAGCGCGGTGTCTTCCATCGCCTGTTCCCAGCGACGAAGCAGTGCGGCGGGAACCAGGTTCGTGGCCGAGGCGCGGTCAACGATGGTGATCGTCGAGCGGAGGATGTCGTGCGGTGTCAGTACGCGGAGTCCGGCATCCGCTATGAAGCTGGTGGGAAGCGTGTGAATTGCGGCCAGGGCTCGGCCGATGGAGTTTGTCATGGCGTCCCCGGCCCGCAGGTCGGCGAGCTTGACTTTGCTGCCGTAGACAAATTCATAGACGACCGCCTGTGTACCGTCATAAGCCACCTGGCCACCGAAGGTCGTGACCGAAAAGGGAAGGCGGGTGCGGATTCCGGCGCTCAACCCCCGCAAGGCGAGGAGATCCGCGGTCTGCTCCGCTTGCGCTCGCTCGGAGGTGGGAACGCGAACGATCCAATGCCGGCCGTCCGTGCCCGTCACCAATGCGGAGTCGAAGTCGCCGTGGCTTCCTGAGCCGAAGCTGCTGGCTGCGCGAACGTCGAGGCCGGCTACGGCGGAAGTGGCCAACGCGGCTAAAGTGAGATGAGATCTGGCCATATGAACAGGCTAGGTCGACATACGCCAGCCGGGGTAGAACGCCACGCGCTTCCGGCGCCCTCATCGAGATTGGCTGCACCATGGACTTGCCGCTCCCGTTGTCGCCCACTGCTCTGCCATGGTCTCGGCACGAGTTCGACCGTGACTACCTGTCACGCGGTCGGGAAGACCTTTTCGACGCCTTGTTCGCGGATGATTCCACCCGAGTGCTGCCATTGTGGCGAGGCTCAGCACTGATGGCCGGCCAGGCGCTTTCCCTGCTGCCGGCCTCTTCGCTGCCTCATGCAGCGGTTGAAACAGCGGAAACCGTTGTCTACCTTGGACGCACCCTCTCAGCGAGCAGCCCAGAACCGATCGGCACGCCGATTGTGGCTGTGGTGCTTGCCGACGATGCGGCTGACTCGCTGGATGACGGGCCAGATTCCTGGGGCAAGCTGCGCACCATCGGGGGGACGCTGAGCGACCGTGACGCGGGGTTACTGACGCAGGCTGTGGCTCTGGTCAACTGGCATGACTCACACCGGTTCTCTCCCCGTACCGGCGAACCGACGCTTCCTACGCAG
>JAODMI010000054.1 GCA_025464755.1 Homoserinimonas sp. | reverse complement strand
GCGAGAGTTCCTCCCGCGACCGGATTGCCCGTCCTCGACTTGTCTGTTTCGGATCCTGACCCGGATGCGCAGCCGACGAGAAGAGATGCGCTCATCGTCAGCGCCAGACCAGTAACGAGCGTGGATGATGCGCGTTTAGTGGGCATAAGTCTTTCTCCTCAGACGGTGTCCGCGTTCTGTTGTGCGCGGGTAGCCCCAAGACTGTCGAAGGTGACGCTTCCGACCAACAAAGCGTTACGCGATGTTCGCTCCTGTTACGTTCTGTTGTGCAGCGTTACGAATTTCACCGTGTGTGGCGGATTGCTTGCGTCACATTCCCCATGTCGGCCTCTTGCGCGGCATAATGGCGCGCTGCGGTCCCGTTCGTTGCGCGCGCACAGGCTGCGCGGGCGGGGGAGAGGGCGCATCCGGTGCCGTGCGAGTTCCACGTCGGAACGCGGACGTGTGATCGTGTGCGGGTTGGGGGGACGACGTGCGGGAACGTGTGCTGGGAACGTGTGCTGGGCAAGGAGGGTGGCGACGGCGTCGGGGGCACCGGCGGCCTGAAAAAGCGCAACGAGCGCATTTACGGATGCACCATCCACGCGGCACGCAGTGCCCGTGTTGCCGCACCGATGTCCGGTTGTCCGCAGATGGCGCTGACCACTGCGACTCCGGCAGCCCCCGACGCCCGTACCGTCTGCGCCTTGTCGGCGTCGATACCGCCGATGGCCACGCATGGCCAGGGACTCGATTGCACCAGCGCACGCAACCCATCGAGTCCGATGGGAGCGACCGCGTCAGGTTTGGTGGTCTGCGCCCAGACCGGTCCGATTCCGAGGTAGTCGATATCCGCGAACTGTCCGCTGCGGGCCGCCACCAGATGCTTCGGATGTTGCACCGAAAGGCCGAGGAAGGCGTTGGAGGGGAGAATACGGCGGGCGTCCGCGACGCTGATATCGCCCTGCCCAATATGTGCCCCGTCGGCGCCGATAGCTGCGACGAGGTGCACACGGTCGTTCACGATGAGCGGAACCCCGGTTCCGGTTAGGGCCGCAGCCAGGGCGCGGCCCAGTGCAACAAAATCAGCGTCGGAGGCGTCGGGGTCTCGGAGCTGTACGAGAGTCACTCCGGCGTCGACGGCTTCCCGTACCGTTTCCAGAACGCCCTTGTGTGCGCAGAGGCGTGTGTCGGTAATCAGGTACAGGGAGAGGTCGACGGCGTCTCGCCCCAAAGTCACGAGAGGCGGACCCTCTCAGCCAGAGAGCCCGGAGACACGTCAGACAATTCGTCCAGCAACGCAACGGCGAAGCTACCCGGTCTGATGCTTGAGAGCGCGGCACCATCCGCGGCCACGGTGAGCATCGCCGTCGCCGCGGTGGCCGCGATCAAAGGGTCATCGACGGTTCCGGCGAAGGCCGCGATGAGGGCACCTAGGGCGCACCCGACTCCGGTGACCTGGGTCATCACCGGATGTCCGTTTGACACCCGCACTGTGCGGTTGCCGTCGGTGATGTGGTCTACGGCACCACTGACGGCCACGACAGTGTCGTACCGGAGCGCCAGCGACTGCGCAGCGGTCAGCGCAGCTTCCGGCGTATCCAGCGAGTCCACTCCCTTGCCACCGGTTCCGCCGCCCAATGCGAGGATTTCGGAGGCATTGCCGCGGATCACGGTCGGGGAACCGACAGCCAATAATGCGTGTGCCAGCTCAGTCCGCCAAGCCAACGGGCCGACCGCCACCGGGTCGAGAACCCAAGGCGTGGCGTTGGCCACCGCGGTTGTCACTGCAGCGAGCATCGCCTCGGCGGTGTCGTTGTACGGGGTACCCAGATTTATGAGTACGGCATCAGCGGCAGCGGCGAAAAGACCGGCCTCGTTCTGGTTGTCCACCATCGCGGGGGCGGCGCCTGCAGCCAGAAGCACATTGGCGCTCCACTGGGCGACGACGATGTTGGTGATGCACTGTACCAGGGGAGGTGACGCGCGCAGCAGGGCGAGGGCATCACCCAGCGCATGAGCACCCACGGGGACGGATGCATCTGTCGAAGTCAGGGTGCGGTCCTTTTCGCTAAAACTCATGGGGCTGGAACTCATTGCGCTGGCACTCATCCGGCTAGGACTTATGGGGCTAGGAGCCGACCGTTAAGTCGGAACGATCTCCTGGGCCTCCTAGGATCGGCGATGGCAGGTAGACCTTCCCGCCCGCTTTCTTAAACTCCGCAGACTTCCGATCCATACCTGCCACAATCTGTTGCTCGGAGAGGCCGCCGAACTGGTCACGGATGTCTTGGGAGATGCGCATTGAACAGAACTTCGGACCGCACATCGAGCAGAAGTGAGCCGTTTTCGCCGGCTCCGCAGGGAGCGTTTCGTCGTGGAATTCTTCTGCGGTCACCGGGTCGAGGGAGAGGGCGAACTGGTCCCGCCACCGGAACTCAAAACGCGCCTTCGACAGGCATCGTCGCGTTCGTTGGCACCGGGGTGACCTTTCGCGAGGTCGGCTGCGTGCGCCGCTATCTTGTAGGTGATGACCCCGGTTTTCACATCATCTTTGTTGGGAAGGCCGAGATGCTCCTTGGGGGTGACGTAGCACAGCATTGCCGTGCCGTAGCGTGCAATCTCGGTCGCTCCGATGGCGGAGGTGATGTGGTCGTATCCGGGAGCGATGTCGGTCACCAGCGGCCCCAGCGTGTAGAAGGGTGCCCCGTCGCATAGTTCCTGCTGACGTTCCACGTTCTCCCGAACAAGGTGGAAGGGAACGTGGCCCGGGCCCTCCACCATGACCTGTACGTCATACTTCCAGGCCCGCTTCGTCAGCTCAGCGAGCGTGTCGAGTTCGGCGAACTGGGCGGCGTCGTTGGCGTCGGCCGTCGAGCCAGGACGGAGCCCGTCACCGAGTGAGAAGGCTACGTCATACTGGGCAAAAATTTCGCAGAGCTCATCGAAGTGCGTGTACAGGAAGTTTTCCTCATGGCGGGCCAGGCACCAGCCCGCCATGATCGACCCACCCCTGGAGACGATGCCGGTGACCCGCTCCGCAGTCAGCGGCACGTAGCGGAGTAAGACCCCGGCATGGACGGTCATGTAGTCCACGCCCTGTTCACACTGCTCAATGACCGTGTCCCGGTATATCTCCCAGGTGAGGTCGTTGGCCTCACCGTTGACTTTTTCCAGGGCCTGATAAATGGGAACCGTCCCGATCGGCACGGGGGAGTTCCGCAGAATCCATTCCCGGGTCGTGTGGATGTCATCCCCGGTAGAGAGATCCATCACCGTGTCGGCCCCCCACTTGGCGGCCCACTGCAGTTTGTCAACCTCCTCCGCAATGGAGCTGGTCACCGCCGAGTTGCCGATGTTTGCGTTGATTTTCACCAGGAACGCCTTGCCGATGATCATCGGCTCCGATTCTGGGTGGTTGACGTTGTTGGGGATGATGGCGCGCCCGGCGGCGACCTCGGAACGCACCAACTCGACATCGCAGTTTTCTCGGAGGGCGATGAATCGCATCTCCGGTGTGATGATGCCCTCCTTGGCATAACGCATCTGTGTGATGGTTCGGCCGGGAAGCGCTCGCCGAATTACCGGCTTTGAGCCCCGCCATTCGGCGGATGCGGCGCCTCGTCGCTGCGCGGATCGGCCGTCGTCTTGCAAGTTCCGCTCGCGTCCGGCATAGATTTCTGTGTCGCCGCGTTCCTCGATCCAGGGTGAGCGAAAAGGCAGCAGTCCGCGTACCGGATCGCTTCCGGGGCCTTCTGTGCGGTACACGGTGAACGGCCCGTTCGGCTCGCCGTTCGGGCTAGACCCTAAGGCGATATTGGTCACGGGAACCCTGATGCCATGCTGCGCATCTTCGAGGTATCCGAGAGAGTGTGATGAGTCGACAGAAGCCATCGTGAAGTCCTACTTCCTTCGCCGGCATAACCCGGACAGGTTCTACGGTCGCAGGCCGCGTCAGCCCGATCTCAGCCCCTTGCAGGGGCACCCGTGTGGATGCGATAACCCTAACACCGCCCAACTCAAGCAACCGCAGGAGCACTCAGTGTGGCCGCGCAGCGGCGGACGGGACCACTTCGTCGCCGTCGATATTTCGGCGCGGCG
>JAODMI010000039.1 GCA_025464755.1 Homoserinimonas sp. | reverse complement strand
ACATAAGGGCGCGACAGTTCGTACTCTCAGTATCGAAAACGCGCGCGAAATTTACGAACTGCGGATGGTGTTAGAGCCGATGCTCGTTCCACGCGCCCTCGAATCGTTGAGCGATGAACGCCTTGCAGAGGCACGCAGATTGTGTGATCGCATGGATCAGACTCGCGACGTGTCAGAATTCGCCGAGTACAACCGCCAATTCCACGACCAGCTTCTGGCAATAGACGGAACGTGGTTGTCCCGCCTGGTGAGCATGTTGCAAGTGGCAGCCGGACCCTATGTCGGCGTATCGCTACATGCCCATGACACGGCAATGGATACCTCGAATCAGGAGCACCGTCTCATTCTTCGTGCGTTCGAGCGGAAGGATGCGACAGCGGCCGGGGAATTAACCCTGCATCATCTCAGCTCAACCATCGTGTTGTTGGAGTCGTGGTGGGATCATTCCCAGGGCGACTCGAAGTGAGGCACTAGGCCATCGTGCAGCAGAAGCTGAACGAGGGCGTCCATCGGTCGAGGCTCTGCTGCCGAACAGTTGGCCATCATGGTCGCTATTCACCTTCTACGCCGGGTCATCGGCACGCCTTATCCGAGCGTCGAGGTGCGAGCAATTCGCAATTGGACACCTCCGTCAAGAGGGCACAACGAACGTGTGTGTGCGCCCAGCGTCTCACAAGGTGCACGCACGGGGCCGTTCGGCGCGAAATTAGCATGCGTCGCCACGGCCGGCATTGGTATCCTGCGTCTCATCCGCGACCGGCTTCGGACGGTGTCTGGTTGACGCGCTTCCGGTCCGCCCTGCAGAAGTTTGCCGCTCGAGATTCACCGCTAGGTCGTTCCGGATACTGACACGTGGAGCGGATGACGGGAATCGAACCCGCGCTATCAGCTTGGGAAGCTGAAGTTCTGCCATTGAACTACATCCGCGCGTCCGGCTTGTAGCCGGACTCACCCATACTACAGAAGGCTAGTCGAACAGGTCGCTGAGCCAGCTTTCCTTCTTCTTGCCCCGGTACCCGTTGCCCCCGCGCTCGTTATAGCCGCGATCCCGATCGAAATCGTTGCGGTTGTCATAACTCGGTGTTTGCGTGGGTGGCATCATGCGCGGCGGATTTGCCGGAGACGTTGGCGCAAGCGAGTCACGCTCGGCGCGTTCTAAAATTTTGTCAAGTTCGCCACGGTCCAACCACACCCCTCGGCATTCCGGGCAATAGTCGATCTCAACACCGCTGCGCTCGCTCATGACGAGAGTTGCAGAATCATTTGGACACTTCATGGAACCTCCAATGGCAGCAAAACTGTTGAAAGTCTAGACAACTCCATCCGTGCGAAGCATGAGAGCCGCCTGTCGGCTTCCACTAGTCTCGTTGGCATGCTGCTATCGGATCGCGACATACAGGCCGAACTCAACTCGGGACGTGTAGGTCTTGATCCCTATCAACCCGAGATGATCCAGCCGTCGAGTGTGGATGTTCGTCTCGACCGCTATTTTCGGCTCTTCGATAACCACAAGTATCCGTTCATCGACCCAGCCGAGGATCAACCCGACCTGACCCATCTGGTGGAGGTTGACCCGAATGAACCTTTCATTCTGCATCCAGGGGAGTTCGTGCTGGGAAGCACGTTCGAGCAGGTGACGCTGCCCGATGATGTCGCAGCCAGGCTCGAAGGTAAAAGTTCACTCGGACGACTAGGGCTCCTGACTCACTCCACGGCAGGCTTCATCGATCCCGGGTTTACCGGCCACGTAACACTCGAGCTCAGCAACGTTGCAACGCTGCCGATCAAACTCTGGCCTGGGATGAAAATCGGGCAGCTGTGCTTCTTCCGCCTGAGCTCGCCAGCCGAGAATCCGTATGGTTCGGGGGCGACATTTTCTCGCTACCTCGGGCAGCGGGGCCCCACGGCTTCACGCTCGCATCTGAACTTTCATCGCACGGATGTATCGAGTAGTGAGGCTGGCCGTAGCGGAAGCTGAAAGTATCCGCTGGCGATCAAGCCCTGAGTCGGGGATGTGCTGACGCCACGTCTAGAAGCTGTGGCTTCCGTCTATACGCTGGCGCATCCTCGAGCGATGGCTTATAGGCGGTTGTTCTGCACGGTACCGGGCCACTGCTGGAGTTGCCAAACAAGCCACGGACTGAAAGCGAACGGGGCTGCAGTCACCGCGGCTTTGAGGGCATCCGGCTCCAGCCAAGCGTATTCAGCGACCTCATGAGGGTTCGGACGCACGGCTAACCCAGAGACGGCGTGAAAGACCGGGCAGATTTCATTCTCGACGATCCCCGAGGCATCCCTCGCCCGATATCGAAAATCAGGTAGCACGGTAAGCGCGGCCGTCAATTCCAGCCCAAGCTCGTGGTTTGCGCGGCGAGCGATCGCCGACGCAAAAGTCTCCCCTGGGCCAGGATGACCGCAGAAACTGTTCGTCCAGACTCCCGGCCAGGTTTCCTTGCTCAGCGCGCGGCGGGTAACCAGCACCTGTCCAGCCGGGTTGAATACGTGGCAGGAGAAAGCGAGGTGCAGTGGGGTGTGCTCGTCATGCACTGTTGCCTTGTTCGCCACACCGATAGCGGCCCCGTCGTCGGACAGCAAGACCACGCTCTCCGGGAAAAATGTGTCCGCTGCATCCGCATGCGCGAGGTGACTCATGCCCGGTAGTCTGCCCCATTTCGCGGTGAAATGACGGTTCGGCCCTCATCGCATTCTCGGCACCCCTCGTTACACGTTGGGCTGCACGTTAATCCACAAAGCCGAGGTTGCGGGCCATCCGTTCAAGCGACGCCACTGTTACGTCGCACTCCTCTGCACTGAGACCTTCGCTGGTGGAAGCGCGTAGCTCTTCCACCACCTCGCTGAGGCGTGTGAAGGCGATGCGCCCGCGTTCAGTCAGCGCATAGCTGGTGTCGCTGATGCTAACCCAGTCGCTCTCCACCAGCTCGCCCAGGTGTTCGGCGGAACTCTCACTAACGCCCGTTCCAAGGAAAGGCGCAATGGCCGAATCCAACTGTTCGACGGTAGCGCTGCCGCCGGCGATGACGCCGAGGAGTTGCCACTGCCTTCGCGTGACCCCATGTTCTTCAATGATTTCCGCGAATCGCTCATCGATCAGGCGATCAACGAGCTTGAGCCAGAAGCCAATCGGTCGTGTACCAGCCATGGCACCGACCCTAGGCGTCGTTGTTGAGCTTGTCGAGACCTCTTCGCTGTGAGGCTGTAGCCATCCGGCAGGCTACGTGGCTATACTCCGTAGAATGGATATTGATTGCGTAGAATGGAACTTGCGCGTGGGCTCGTTTCTCGGTCAGCGCCGTGGGTGAGAACGTGGCGATCATGACGGCGCCGGACCTCGGCTTGGTCGCGTCGAAGGCTCCCGCTTTCGCGCAAGGCCATGCCGTGTGGAGGCAGGAACTGGCCAGCGATATCGCGGCCACCTTGCAAGCGCAGGCTGGCCCGCACGAAAGCGATGGCTGGCTTACACGCCCCGCAATTCTGAGGCGGGTGGCGACCCTGATGGGGGCAAGCATTCCTGCGACGACCGATCGCATCATCGCCGTCGGAGACGCCGCCGAAATCTTGGGGGCGGCGATCGCCTTGGAAACCGGCATACCGTTTTGCGTGGCCAATCCGGATGCCGTAAAGACAGAATTCCTGCCATTGGGGACCCTCCACGCAGGGGAGCGGGTTGCGGTGGTGAGCCTTCATCTGGACGCACCGAACCTCTTCGACAGGCTCGCACAGCTAGAAGTCGCCGTTATCGTGTGGCGGGCTTTGCTTCCGCGAGCAGCAGATGCGCCCCTTCTGGCTTCAGACGCTCGATTGGCTGTCGAATTATCCGACGTTGGGCTGGTCGCTGAGGTTCGTGAAGGTGGGGGTGCAGCATGACACGCACTTCGGCAATCGGGGTCGAGGCGGCCGTGGCGACTGTCGACGGCAACCGGATAAAAGAATTTATTGACCTCATGGCCAGTATTACTGAGGCAGGGCCCGGGGTTACAAGGCTCGCCTACACCGCATTGGAGAGGCAAGCCCACGAGGTGTTTCAAGCGCGGATGCGCGAACTAGGCCTCGCCGTGACAGTCGATGCTGCCGGTAACTCGATTGCCGAACTGGCTGGCACATCGGAATGCTCGGCCGCGGTGGGAACCGGGTCACACCTCGATTCGGTGCCGGCAGGTGGGCGTTTTGACGGGATCGCAGGCGTGGCCGCCGCGGTGGAAGTGGCGCGAGCCGTTGTTGATTCGGGTATGCCGCACCAGCGCCCTTGGCGGTTTGTGGCATTCGCGGCCGAGGAAGGCGCGCGTTTTGGGCAAGCGTGCAACGGAAGTAGGGCAGCCTCCGGCGCATCCACATTAAGCGGCGTCGCTGGTTTGCGCGACAGCGCGGGAATCACCATGGCGGACGCCATGGCGGCAGTGGGATTGCGACCTGATGCCATCGACACAGCGGCGTGGGACCCAAATGAGTGGCACGGGTTCATCGAGCTCCATGTCGAGCAGGGCAACGTCCTTGAAGTCACCGGGACGCCGATCGGCATTGTCGACGTAATCTCCGGTAGTAGCAGAGTAATGGTCGAACTCTCAGGAACCGCCTCTCACAGCGGAGCCACCCCCATGCACTTACGTCGGGACGCGCTCGTGGCGGCTGCGGAGTGTGTGCTGGTGTGCGACCAGATCGCCCAAAACTCACAGCACCGGGGAACCCGCGTCACTGTGGGCAAACTTGAGGTGGAACCGAGCTCGATCACGACGATCCCGGGCCGCGTCGTTTTCAGTGTCGATGTGCGCGATGTAGACGGCGACCGCCAGCGAGCTACGGCACGTGATCTGCTTTCTCGCTTCCACGCGATCGCCAAGAACCGCGACGTGGATATTGACATTAAGACGATTGGTGACACCTCGCCAGTCACCCTCCCCGCGCGCTTGGTCGATCTTGTTGCCGCTGAAGCTGCAGCACACGGCGCGCCTTATCGCATCATGCCCAGTGGCGCGAGCCATGACACTCAGCAGATCAGCAAGGTCACCTCGGCCGGCATGATCTTCGTGCCGAGTCGCGGCGGCCTCAGCCATGTGCCCGAAGAGTGGACGGCCTACGAGGAGCTCGTCCTTGGCACCCAAGTGCTGCTCAGAGCGATTTATGCGCTCGACCAGGCCTGACCATGGGGCGAAAATGAGCAAGATTGAGCATCCATTGACCCTCCCTGCTACCGGGACCAAGGATTCGTTCGTCGTAAGAGGAGTGCGAATCTTGGATGAGGGTCCGCTGGTCGACCTTCATGTTGAGGAAGGAAGAATAGGCCAAATCATGCCCGGCACGGCGACACCCGACGCTATGTTGGTTGCCCTGCCTGGGTTCGTCGACCTTCATACCCACTTGAGAGAACCGGGTGCGGAGAACGCCGAGACTGTGGCCACCGGGACTCGCGCCGCAGCCGCAGGCGGTTATACGGATGTGTTTCCCATGGCGAACACCCAACCGGTTACGGATAGCGTCCTCCGCGTAGAGCAGCTAAGGGCAAGATCGCGCGGTGCTGACTCCCGAGTGCATCCCATCGCTGCGGCGACATATGGGCTGGCCGGCAAGGCGCTGGTCGACGTGGTCTCGCTACGTAATGCTGGGGTCACGGTGTTTTCAGACGACGGCCACTGTCTCAGCAGTGACGGCCTCGTCTACGACTTGCTGTCATTGCTTGCCGAACACGGCGGCGTATTCGCCCAACATGCACAAAGCGCATCAATCGTGCGCGACGGGGTCATCAATGCTGAGGTAGCTCGAGACGCAGGTTGTCAAGGATGGCCCGGTGTTGGCGAAGAGGCGATTGTCGCCCGAGATATCGCGATCGCCAGAGCTACCGGCGGGAGGTTGCATGTATGCCACGTATCTACAAGGCGAACCGTTGAGCTGATTCGCTGGGCGAAGTCAGTGGGCGCACCCGTCACCGCTGAAGTTACACCGCACCATCTTCTCCTGAGCGACCGCGATGCCGTGCGCCGCGGTACCGCGCTGAAGGTAAATCCGCCGCTACGGTCGCGAGAGGACATCGTGGCGTTGAGGTCAGCGCTACTCGACGGGACCATCGACCTTGTGGCCACCGACCATGCACCCCACCCAGCCGAAAAGAAAAGCCTTCCGTGGGCTGCGGCTGCGTTCGGCATGACCAGCATTGAAACCGCACTGCCGATCGTGGCCGATGTGTTCACCGTCGACGGGCGAGTCGACTGGCACGGGGTAGCAAGAGTTATGTCGAGCGAACCGGCTCGAGTCGGGGGTATCGCCGACGTTCAGCAGGCATGTCTTGCTGTCGGGTCATCGGCCACTTTCTCGGTCGTGCAAGCAGGCACCCCGTGGGTGGTGCAGCCGTCTGCTCTGTTCAGCAAATCTGACAACACCCCTTTCGGTGGATACGAATTCAGAAACCGAGTGGTCCTGACCGTTCTTGAGGGCAAAGTCACGCACTCCCACAAGGTGTGGGACGCCGGCTTGGGCTAACCCTTTCGGTAGACTGGAAACGAATTGCGTAGAATGAAAATCAGTGACGGAGAGCAATGTTGGATATTTTGACTAACGGGTGGCGTGTCAGGATTGGGCTGATCCTGCCGGCTGACAATGTGCTCATCGAGCCAGAGCTGTACGCTGTGGACCTTCCTGGGGTGAGCTTTCACACGCTTCGCTTAACTACTACCGACCATGTGGCGATGAGGCGCCAAGGTGTGGAACTGGCAAAGTCAATCAGGGAACTGGGACTTGATGTAGTTGTCTACGCGTGCGCCGAGACCAGCTTCAACGGTGGCAGCGGGGTGCGAGAAACGTTGTCGGAGCTCATAGCCGCGGAATGCGGTTTGCCGGTGGTCACCGCGACGAACGCTATGCTCACCGCTCTGAAGGCGATGGCGGTGCAACGAATTGCGGTGGTGACACCCTATAAGGATGAGTCGGGGCGTGCTTTCGAACGCACCATGCGCGAAGCAGGTTTGACTGTTGTGGCTGCAGTCCACCGAGACTTCAGCCGTGAATCGACTGACGCCCGCGAGTGGTTCATGACCAATAGGCAACCAGCAAGCACGGCATACTCGATGGCGCGGGCGCTCGACGCGCAGGACGCCGAAGCGATCGTCATCGCATCCACCAACTTTGCGACTCTGGCCATGATTGGTCAATTGGAGCGTGATGCAAAGAAGCCGGTGGTCAGCAGCAACCAGAGCATCCTCTGGTGGTGCCTGAAGACACTGGATATCGACGCTGCCGGACTGAACCTCGGCTCCTTGCTGGAGCTTCCTCTTGGTGCACCGACACCGAGTGTGATGGAGGCCTTGCGATGAGGCTCAAGGGCAAGCGCGCCTTGGTCACCGGGGCGAACGGCGGGCTCGGCTCGGCGATCGCGCTGGGCCTTGCCCGCGAGGGTGCACTTGTCGCATTGCATTCGCGCAGCGCGGACGCCGCGCTGGAGCTCCGAAACGAAATCGTAGAAAACGGCGGCGTTGCGGAGATTATTAGCGGCGACGTGTCGGTAGGGGCGCAAGCGGAGTCCATGGTGGCGAGAACCGTCGAGCTTTTTGGCGGGATTGACATTCTGGTGAACAATGCCGGGATCATGAGCACCGCAAGCTTTCTGGACATGCCTGAATCCGAATGGCGTCGGGTAATCGACACGAACCTCACCGGCTACTTCTTGGTAGGGCAGGCCGCCGCTCGGCGGATGACGGCCGCCGGATCCGGCGCCATCGTCAATGTGTCGTCTACTCGGCAGACGCAATCGTGGCCAGGAAGTCTCGCCTATGCGTCGTCGAAGGGCGGAATTGCCATGCTCACCCGGTCGATGGCCCTCGAACTCGCGCCATTAGGTGTTCGGGTGAACAGTATTGCTCCGGGCACTTTCGTGACCAATCTCAATCGCCAATACGCCGAAGACCCGCAATTCAAGAGCAAGCGGGTTGCGACGATACCGGTCGGTCGCTACGGCGAGACGGACGAAGTTGTTGGCGCGGTAATCTACCTGGCATCCGATGAGGCATCTTTCGTTGTCGGTGCCTCGCTTGTCATCGATGGAGGTCAGACATTATGGTGAATACCCGCCAGCTGGCAGTGCGTGAGACGTTTCGGTGCTGATCCTCACCGCATCCGACGTGGCGGCGGTCTTCGATATGGCGTCAGCCTTCGAGGCGGTGGAAGAGGCGGCGCTGGCGCACGTGCAGGGTCGCACGACTTCGCCACCGCGCACGGCTTTGAAGCTTCCCGCGGTACCTGCAGAGTTTTTGGTCATGCCTGGTGCTGTGGATTCGCAGCTGTTTGGGCTCAAGGTTTGGTACGCACTCCGTGAGCGGGCCGGTTCCATCCCGCAGTCTTCGGCGCTCATCACACTGCTCGACCCAGAGCTCGGTCTGGAAATTCTGATGGATGGCGGCATCATCACCGATCTACGTACCGGTGCCATGTCCGGCCTCGCCGCGTCGCGGCTAGCATCGCCCCGCTCGAGAACGGTCGGCCTGATCGGTGCCGGCATTCAAGCCAAGGCACAAGCACACGCTATTGTGCACGCCTGCCCCGAGGTCGACACCGTCAAGGTCTTCTCCCGCGACCCGCTTCGGCGACGGAAGTTCGCCGAAATGCTCAATACCGAGCTTTCCCAAAGCTATCCAGATCGCTATGTAGGTGTGGTCCCGACAGCGTCAGCAGAAGATGCTTGCCGCGGTTCGGATGTCGTGGTGGCGGCCACCACATCCAGCACACCAGTCATCCCTGATGGCTGGATTGAGGATCACGCCCTCGTATGCGGGGTGGGCAGTCATGCTCCTGAAGAGTCGGAGATTGACCTCTTGACGGTCGGGCGGGCGAGCCGTGTTGTCGTCGATACCTTCGGAGGCGCGATTGATGGCGCCGGCGACATCGCGGCTGCAATCAACGCTGGGCTGATCAGCCGAGATGACGTGGTCGAACTCGGGACCCTGCTCAGTGAAGAGTGTGCCTTTGCTCCGGGTGGCGGCCCCACGGTATTCAAGAGCGTCGGCTTCGGGGCGGCTGACACGGTCTCTGCGCGGTTGGTAGCCCGTCGCGCTGTGGCTCTCGGTCTGGGTGTCACAATCGATTTGCATCGCTAATAACTACGCGTTGTGCCCGGAATGGCCGCCGCCGCTGTTGGGCTAGCCGAGACTTTGGGCGATCTCTGCGGCTCCCTCTTTGACGGCCGCAATGGCCGCATCGCGCAAAGATTTTGACTTGAAGCGCTCGCCAGGGGCCCCGATACCGAGCGATCCATGCACTTCGGTCATATTCGTGAGGATCGGCGCCGCTGCCGCCCAAACTCCGCTGTCCAACTCGTCGTCGCAGACATCGTAGCCTGACACCCGAACATCGGTGAGGTGGGCGTAAACCTCTTCTTTGGTGCGGGGAGTGTTGACCGTGAACTGGTTCATCGGCTGCTCCGCGAGCAACTGCTCGATCAAGGTTTGCGGGAGGAATGCAAGGATCGACCGTGCCGACGCCGAGGCGTGCCAGGGGAAGTGATCGCCGATGCTCATGTTCAGCCGCAGGGGCCGAGCGCTTTCAATAAGGCTGACGCACACGGCACGGTCGGTCGCTAATGATGTGACGTACACGGTTTCGGAGAACCGTTGGCTAAGTCTTTGCAGCACGGGCGCCGCTAGATCTGGGAGCTTGTTCGGCCGCGCATGGTTGGTGAAATCTGACAGGCTCCGCCCGGCGACGTAGCGACGAGTCAGCGGATCTCGGCTTACATACTCTTCATCAGTGAGGGCCGACAAAAGACGGTGCACCGTAGACGGCGGTAACCCGAGACGGGTGCTGATGTCGTTCAACGACAGCGGCGTTCCCGATTTTGCGACGCAACGGAGTACGTCGAGTGCGCGGAAGACGACCTGCATGTCTGACCTTTCCTGTTGCTGTGACGATCGTTGGGAACGATGACATCCCGGTGTCGCTCGAGTCATTCTCGCGCGAATATGAAGGAGAAATTCCGTTTTACGGTAATTCAGCGCATTCTCGCTCGACCGGGTCGATTGTTTCCGGTATTTGACACTTATATTACGATTCCCGCGCAGTCGAATTTCTTGTTCCCCCGCGGAAAGCTGGACCCTATAATGAAAACACTTTCTATTCTACGGAACTTCAAGCGGGGGCAAAGTGGTCCATTCTTCACCCAGGGTGCTAGTAATTCGCAACGGCCAGTTTCTTGCGGGCGCAGGCCCCGATGCAGGCCTAGTCACACGTGACCTCGTCGCCGAAGACGGCGTCATCGTCGCTGTCGGAGCCGGCGTCGGCGAGGGATACACGGTCAGCGACTCTGTTCAGATCGTGGACGCAACCGATCGTCTCGTTCTTCCAGGCTTCGTCAATGCCCACTACCACTCTCATGACGTGCTGGCGAAAGGCACTATGGAGGAAGAGCCGCTGGAATGGTGGGCGCTCCTTGCCTTGCCGCCATCCTTCCCGCCGCGTAGCACCGAAGAGGTTCGCATACGCACCATACTGGGCGCTCTGGAATGCTTGCGCGGCGGCATAACCACCGTGCAAGACATGGTCACCCTCTTCCCTTTCGAACCGGAGCAACTTGAAGCGGTTATAGAGGCGTACGAATCGATCGGAATCCGCGCAGTCGTGGGCCCGCAGTTCGCAGATAAGACGGGAATCGGCACGAGGCCCTTCTGGGAAGAAGTGATCCCAGAGAAATATCACTCGCGCGTCAAATCCTTCGCGGAACCCGACCCGGATTTCGACTTGCTCGACTACCTCGAGCAGAAGTACTTCGCCGAAGGTCCCACGAACGGCAGAATCACCTGGGCGTTAGCTCCCACGGCACCGGAGTCGTGCACTGATGACTTGCTGAAGCGCACCGTCGGCCTCTCCGAAAAATATGACCTGCCAATTTTTACGCACATATATGAGTCGAAGAGCATGGCGCTGGAAGCGCGCATCCACTACCGCGAACACGGTGGATCACTCATCAACTGGCTGAAGACGCTCGGCATGCTTGGGCCGCGAGTGAATCTGGCCCACAGCGTCTGGCTGCTAGAGGACGAGCTGGAAACCCTGGCCGAGACCAACACCCAGGTGGTGTTCAACTTGCTGAGCAACCTCAAATTGAAAAGCGGAATCCCCCCGATCGAGGCGGTACAACGCTTGGGAATCAGCTATTCGCTGGGGTGTGACAATCCTTCGTGTAGCGACAGCCAAAACATGTTCCAAGCGATGAAGCTCACCGCAACCATAAATGCGATCACCCACCCCGATCCCTTGCCGGAGCAGGCTTACCAAGTATTCGAGGCGGCCACGCGGGGAGGCGCACGGGCGATCGGTCAGTCCGACTCGTTGGGTGAGCTTGCTGTTGGTTTCCGAGCCGACTGCTACCTCATCAATCTGCACGACCCGTCGTGGCTTCCCCTCAACAGTGCCGTCAGGCAACTGGTCTACTCCGAATCAGGCAGAGGCGTCGAAACGGTGATCGTTGACGGCGATGTAGTCATCCAAGATGGCCGCAGTACCAAAGTCGATGAGGCTGCGCTTCGCGCACAACTGGCAGAGGTAATGCCGAACTTCCTCGCAGACTTCGCCAGTGCCCGTGAACGCGTGAGCGAGTTGCGTCCCTACCTTCTCGAAGCGCACCAGCGGGTGTGGGCCCAAGATGTGGGGCTCAATCGCCTTCTCAGCGGGCGCTAACCCTAGTCCTCAAACACGTCGGCCATGCAGCCTTAGGGCCGGTACAGAGCAGTAGACATTAAGGAGAAATGCAATGAGTAAGTTACCTGCACGGAAATTGAAGAGTCGAGTTCTCGCCGGGTTGTCCATTGCGGCGCTGGGCCTCATAGCGACCGGATGCGCATCCACCGAGCCAACCGCCACTGGCGGAACGGGCGAAGAGGTCACCATCCGCGTTGTGACTGCCGTCGACAACGCCTACTTCTTCGCGCCGGTTCAGTATCACGAATTCCTCGGCACTTGGGAAGATGCCGGCATCAACGTCGAATTTGTCGCCGGAACTACCCCGACCTTGGGTCAAATTCTCGCCTCGGGAGAAGCGGACATCGCGCTCGGCGGCGGCACCACCGAAGCGGCCCTTCGCGAGCAGGGTATCAATCAGACGATCGTCGCTTCCAACTTCTCGCCCTGGGCAATGTATGTCGTCGCGAACGACAACACCGATGCAGAAACCGTGGAAGACCTCAAGGGCGCGAACTTCGGCATCACGGGGGCTGGCGCGCCATCCGATTTCTCGGTCCATAAGATCGCGGAAGACCTGGGCTGGAAAGATGGTGATTACAGCACCACGGCGTTCGGGGACGTCGGTTCCATGGTCGCCGGATTCCGTTCCGGTGCGGTCGATGCCATCATTTGGATGTCAGATACCGCAATCTCGCTCGAAGAAGAGGGCAGCGGCCGCATTTTGGGCGATTCCTCCGATTACGTAGGGCCGACGGTGCTTGAGTCCTTCTCGGTGATGGATGAGTTTGCGGCCAAAAACCCGGAAGCTGTGCGCGTGTTCTTCGAGAAGTACTTCGCCATGGTCGAGAAACTGCAGGCCGAGCCGGAGTTGTTCGAGAGCGTGCTCGTCGAAGAGGGCAAGTACAGCCAGCCGGTTGCCAAGCGTCTAGCTGAGCTTGAGCTACCCCGCATGTCTACGGATGGTCACATCAGTGACGAGGAACTCGAAGGACTTGCCGAAGGCGCTGCGTTCAGCACCGGAGATCGCACCAACGAGAATCCGTTCGAAATCGTATACACACACTGGCAAGACTTCCTCAAGTAGGACCCACTGCCCACGTGGCATCGGGGCGGCTCGCCGTTTACTGGTAAGCGGCCCCGATGTTGCGGTTCGGACCAAGATGTTAGGCAATCAATGGATACGAATACCATCGTCCTCGCTAGAGGCAGGCGCCCGGCTATCGCGCTTAACGCATCGGCCCTCGCGCGCAAGGCCACGCTTTACCGCACCGCTTTAGTTCTCGGCTTCTTTGTCCTCTGGGAACTGTTGGCAAATATCGGTGCTATTGATGAGAGGAGCGCATCCAAACCGACGGCGATACTTGCAGCCTTCGGCGACATGTTTGCTGGAAATGCTGAGACGTATCAAGCGCTTAGCGACACGCTTTACGTGCTCGTCATGGCATTTATCATCGCCGTGGCGATTGGCATGCCGCTCGGCCTGGCACTAGCCCTCAACGCGACCGTCCGCGCGGCGTACATGTCGATCGTGATCTACTTACTGGGCATTCCCAAGACCATCTTCCTGCCGCTCTTTGTGCTCTTCTTCGGGCTGGGCAACGGATCCGCGATCGCCTTCGGTGCCGTTCTTGGATTTCTGCAGATCGCCGTGAATGTCGTCGCCGGAGTGGATTCGATTGAGCCACGGTTTTTTCGTGTCACGTCCGCCTTTGGCGGATCCAGATGGCACTCGTTTGTGCACGTCATCCTTCCGGGCGCGGCACCGGCCATCTTCGCCGGCCTGTGGCACGGCGTTCGAAACGCCTTCGTTGGCGTTCTCATTGCTCAGATGTTCGTGTCCAATATCGGCATCGGCTACCTGGTGAAGGTCTACACCAACAATTTTCAGATCGACAACGCCATGGTGCTCATCATCATTTCCGCTGTTGCAGTGATCCTGCTCGGGACACTGTGGGAATTGAGCGAGGCCAGATTGACCAAGTGGAAGAGCACGGTGAGGTCATGACGCTGACTGCTAACACTGTCCTCGAGATGAAGGAAACCAAATGACAAGTCACCTCAACGTCGATAACCTCGAGATCCGTTACGGCGACACTGCCGTCGAACCCGCCATCACCGGTATCAACCTGGAAATCATGCAGGGCGAATTTGTCACGGTCATCGGCCCTAGCGGCTGTGGCAAATCCACACTGCTGCATGCCATGGGCGGAATGCTCGCACCAGCCTCTGGCGGGATCTACCTGGACGGGACCGAACTTACGCGTCCCGATCCGAGGCAGGCAGCTTTTGTATTCCAGGACTACAGCCTTTTTCCGTGGAAAAAAGTCGTCGACAACGTGGCGATGGGGCTGCGCTTTGCGGGAGAAGACAAGAAGACCGCTCTGGAGAAGGCGGCAGCGGAGCTGGCATTTGTGGGGCTCGGCGACAAAGCGGATAAGTACCCAGGCGAACTTAGTGGTGGAATGCAGCAACGCGTCGCTGTAGCGCGAGCGCTCGCCTTGAAGCCCAAATTTCTTCTCATGGATGAGCCTTTCGGCGCACTGGACGAGCAGACGCGACGCTCGTTGGGGCAGGAACTCACGAAGATTCTGCACGACGCCGGGCAGAGTGTTGTTCTGATCACCCACAGTCTGGAAGAGGCCATATTCTGGGCGGATCGCATCATCGTGATGAAGGCCGGCCCCGGCGAGGTGAGCAAAGAAATCATCGTCGATGAACCTTGGCCACGCAGCCTCGAGTTCATGACCTCCGAGCGGTTCGAAAATCTGCGCGCTGAACTGTTTCACCGCATCCAACCCACGACGGTGAGTGAAGCCAAGTGAGGGCTGCGCCTGCTGCTGGCCCGCGAAGGAGCATCGTCTGGGGCCTGCGCATCCTGTTTCTCGTCGTGGTCTTCGGCGGGTGGGCTCTGGCGAATGCAACCGGTTCGATCTCGCCGATCATTCTGCCCCAGCTGAGCGCGGTACTGGTGCAATCGGTCGAGCTTCTCGGTGAAGCTGATGTGTGGATCGCCCTAGCGATAACAGCGTTCGAAATGATTGTGGGATTCGGCATCGCGGCTGTAGCTGGGCTGTTGGTCGGATTTGTGCTCAGCCGCAAGCCTTTGCGGTCTGCGATCTTTGAGAAGCTCCTTGCGTGGGGGTACATCTTCCCGATCTCACTCGTTTACCCGCTCTTCCTTATTTGGGCAGGGGTGGGGCTGCCATCCAAGATCCTGTTCGCCGCGGCAAGTGCCTTCTTCCCGATCGCATATAACACGATGCGCGGACTGAGCGCGGTGCCAGCGCGCTACCTGAAAGTGGGGCAAGCCTTTGGAGCGTCGGCGCAAGCAACCGACTGGCACATCCGCGCAGGCGCGGCTCGGCCGATGATTTTGTCGGGCCTGCGGTTAGGCGTGTCCATGGCCACAGTATCGGTCGTGCTCGCAGAAATGCTCGGCGCGAATGCCGGTCTCGGTTTCATGGCGCAACAGGCTTCCAGCCAGTTCCAGATACCTCAGGCGTATGCAGTCATTCTTATCCTTGTGGTGATGACGTCCCTGCTGTTGTGGTTCATGGAGACCCTCTTGCGCGATCCCAATGAGAGATTGAAGAAATGAGCGTCACTATGCACGACGAGCAGGGCGAACCAGACGTTAATCAAGCGGCGATTGCCGCGCTGACCTCGGTCGGCAACGGCGGCCAAGAGGAAGTGGACCTGGGCCTGAACCCGCCCTTGGCTGAGACCCTCGGTAACACCCTGGCAGTGCTGCTGGCACAATGTGACGCAACTTTGGTTTTGAGCTGGGCGGGCGAGAACGACATCCTGCTGGCGCACATGGTGGCCCGGCGACTTGGCATTCCGCGGGCATCGATAGAGCTGGATTTGGGCCTCCTGACTGTCGGGCACCCGGTGAGTGGGGGCACGCGTGCTGTTCTTGTAGGCGTGGCCGCCTCCTCTGCTCCGTCGGCCCAAGTGGTGGCAACGCTTCTTTCTGAACACGGCTCGCAGCTTGTAGCCACTGGGTATATCAAGCAATCTCCGGCCGATGCGCGCATCCATGACGCCGGCATCTCAACCGTGGTGCTCGAGCGCTAACGCCGGGCAGGTTCAGTCGCGGCACATGCCTGGTGTCCACTCTGAATGGCGTGGACCGTGTACCCGCGCTGGTTAGAAGGTGAAACCCAGCTCTGGCGGGTAGTCGCCCAGCGCCGTCAACTGTGTTGCTGCCGCCTGTAAATGCGCGAGAGTGAGCCCCATCGTCATCGGACCGAAGCTGACCCGCGAAATGCCCAGTTCCGCAAGTCTTTTCAGGGGTACGGAGTTGGGTGAGGAGATTACAGACACCTTGCCGTTGATCTCGTCGATGGCCCGCTTCACCTTGTCTTCGTCACTGAGTCCTAGCATGAAGATTACGTCTGCCCCAGCATCGAGATAAGCGTTGGCGCGGGCCATTGCCTCTTTCCATTCGCCACCCCCGGCCAGGGTGTCGACGCGAGCATTTATGACCAGAGGCACTCTCGCAGCGTTGGCCGCTGACCGAACGGACGCCACCCGTGTTGACGCCCTGTCGATGTCGAACTGGGGCGCCTTTTCGGGGCCCGCGCTGTCCTCGATGTTAAGCCCGGCGGCGCCTGCCTCGATCAGGCGGGCGACGTTGTCTTCTATGGCTGAGCCGTCGGGGGAGTAGCCCTTTTCAAAGTCGACAGACACCGGCAGATCGGTGGCGTCGATAATGATTTTCGCGGCGGAAATCGCCTGTTCGACGCTGAGTCCTTCGCCATCGGGAACACCGTGCGCAAATGACACGGCATGACTGGCGGTCGCCAGCGCTTTGACGCCCGGGGCGGCAGCGACGATGCGAGCGGTGACGGCGTCCCAAACGTTGGTAACGATGAGGGGATCGCCGGGGACGTGCAGTGAACGGAGGAGCTCGGCCTTCTCGGCCTGCGAGTTTGTCATGTTCCCAGACTGTCCCTCCCTGCTCGCCCCCGCCACCCTTGCCCCACACATTCTCGGCTAACGGTGGCGGCGAACCAATACACATGCATAGTCGGATGTTGCTGGCGCTCAGCAGCCCGCCCCCGGTCCTTTCGCACCGCGTACAGGGTTACTCGATCTGCGCCTGGATGGCTTTCACTGGCAGCATCAGCATCAGTCCGGCGAGCAATACGATGACGATGCCGAGGATGCCGAGCCGGGTGTCGCCCGACACCGAAATGAATAGGGCAAACAGGCCAGGGGCCAAGAAGCTGACCGCGCGACCGGTTGTGGCGTAGAGTCCGAAGATTTCACCCTCACGCCCGGGCGGGGTGATCCGTGCGAGGAAGCTGCGGCTCGATGACTGGACGGGGCCGACGAAAAGGCAGAGAAACAGGCCGCAGACCCAGAATCCGCTCTTGCCGTCGCCGACGAAAAGAACCGCGGTACCGGCGGCGACCAGACCGACGAGCGATCCGATGATGATTTTTTTTGCGCCGAGCTTGTCATCGAGCCAGCCGCCGAGGAACGTGCCCATGCCTGCGACGAGGTTTGCTGCAACCGCGAAATACATGACCTCGGATGCGCTGAACTTGAACACCACGGCGGCAATGATGGCGCCGAAGGTGAACACGCCGGCTAGGCCGTCGCGGAATACCGCACTGGCCAGTAGGAACATGAGCACCTGCGGGCTTTTCTGCGCAAGCTTCTTGATGGTGCTGGCGAGGGCGACGTATGAGGCGAAGAATCCGGTGCGCTCGCGGCGCTCGCGGACAGCAACCTCGGGCACGTGCAGCAGCACCGGTACGGCGAAGATGCCGAACCAAATCGCCGATACAACGATGGCAAGGCGGACGTTCAACCCGGCCTCCGTTGATACTCCCAGGATTCCGGCCTGATCATCAACGCCGAAGCCTTGTATGAAAAAGACGAGAAGAATCAGCAGCAGCACGATGCCGCCGACATAGCCGAGGCCCCAGCCGAACCCGGAAATCTTGCCCACATTGCCGCGGCTGGAAACTTGGCCGAGCATGGCGTTGTAGTTGACTCCTGCGAATTCGAAGAAGATGTTGCCGAGAGCCAGTAGGGTCGCACCCAGAATGAGGTAGGCGGGTGCGCCCTCGACGAAGTACATTGCGGCCATGGCCAGCACCACGATGCCGGTGTTGACGCCGAGCCAACGTTTGCGGCGTCCTGATCCGTCCGACCGCTGACCGAGGACTGGTGCTAAAAGTGCAATCAAAACGCCGGCGCTGGTCAGCGCGTAGCCGATCAGGCTCGCGTTTGCGGCCAGCGCGCGGTCGAGAGCAGCCTCGTCACCGGTAGCCACTATGGCAGGGTCGATGAACAGTTGGCTGGCCAGGTAGGTGCTGAAAACGAACGTGGTAACGACAGCGTTGAAAGCGGCGGAGCCCCAATCCCACAGAGCCCAGGAAACGACTCGTTTGCGGGTGGTCTTGCTGCGCTCGGCAACGCCGTATTCTCTGGGCTCGACAGTTGGTTCGTCGGCGATCAGAGGAAGGCTGTTGCCGGCAACACCATCGTTGCCCGGCCGCGCAGTTTCGGTCATGGTCACAGGGTACTGGCGGCCGACAGACAATCGGCGACGCCACGGTGGGCGCTTAGTTGAGTCGTGATGACTCAAGTTGAACTTGACGCAGGTAAGCTCCAACCATAAACTTGAGTTCGTAAGGCTCAACCCTTACATGAAGACTTTGTAACCGGCGACAAGAAGGAGAACGCGCATGGCTCGAGCAGTAGGAATTGACCTGGGAACCACAAACTCGGTGGTTGCAGTCCTCGAAGGCGGCGAACCGTCGGTCATCGCCAATGCGGAAGGCTTCCGCACAACCCCATCCATCGTCGCCTTCACCAAGGACGGCGAAACGCTGGTTGGAGAAACGGCCAAGCGCCAGGCTGTAACTAACGTCGACCGTACGATCGCATCCGTCAAGCGCCACATGGGCACCGACTGGACGACGAACATCGATGGCAAGAAATACACACCGCAGGAAGTTTCCGCCCGTATCCTCGGCAAGCTCAAGCGTGACGCCGAGCAGTACCTAGGCGAGCCGGTGACGGATGCTGTCATCACCGTTCCCGCGTATTTCAACGACTCTGAGCGTCAAGCGACCAAGGACGCCGGTGAGATCGCCGGCCTCAACGTGCTGCGCATCATCAACGAGCCCACCGCGGCAGCCCTCGCTTACGGTCTCGATCGTGGCAAGGAAGACGAGCTCATCCTCGTCTTCGATCTCTGTGTTGGAACATTCGACGTTTCGCTGCTCGAAGTGGGCTAAGACGACGACTTTTCCACCATCCAGGTTCGCTCTACCTCCGGCGACAACCGTCTTGGTGGTGACGACTGGGATCAGCGCGTCGTCGACTACCTGATCAAGCGCTTCAAGGATGCGACCGGCGTCGACGTTGCGAACGACAAGATCGCCAAGCAGCGACTCAAAGAAGCCGCGGAGCAGGCAAAGAAAGAGCTGTCCTCTTCTATGAGCGCCAGCATCCAGCTTCCTTACCTGTCACTCACCGAAAATGGTCCAGCGAACCTTGATGAGACGCTGACCCGCGCAAAGTTCGAGGAGCTCACCGCCGATTTGCTTGAGCGCACCAAGAAGCCATTCAACGATGTCATCAAGGAAGCGGGCGTCAAGGTCGGCGACGTCGCTCACGTCGTACTCGTTGGTGGCTCAACGCGTATGCCCGCCGTCCAGGAACTTGTCAAGACCATGCTCGGCGGAAAGGAACCGAACAAGGGCGTCAACCCCGATGAGGTTGTCGCGGTTGGCGCTGCATTGCAGGCCGGCGTGCTGAAGGGCGAGCGCAAGGACGTTCTGCTCATCGACGTCACCCCACTGAGCCTCGGAATCGAGACCAAGGGCGGCATCATGACCAAGCTCATTGAACGCAACACGGCCATCCCGACCAAGCGCAGCGAGACGTTCACCACGGCAGATGACAACCAGCCGTCCGTGGCGATCCAGGTCTTCCAGGGCGAGCGTGAATTCACGCGCGACAACAAGAACCTGGGAACCTTCGAGCTGCAGGGGATCGCCCCGGCCCCTCGCGGTGTGCCGCAGGTGGAGGTCACCTTCGATATCGATGCCAACGGCATCGTGCAGGTGCATGCGAAGGATAAGGGCACCGGCAAGGAGCAGTCGATTACCATCACCGGTGGATCGTCGCTCTCGAAGGAAGACATCGAGCGCATGGTTCGCGAAGGCGAAGAGAACGCCGCCGAAGACAAGAAGCGTCGCGAAGACGCTGAAGTTCGCAACACGGCTGAGCAGCTGGTCTATTCCACCGAGAAGTTGATCAAGGAGAACGACGAGAAACTTTCCGATGGTGTGAAGGCCGATGTGCAGGCGGATGTCGATGCGCTCAAGGCGGCGCTCGCCGGCACCGATGAGGCTGCGGTCAAGTCGGGCCTCGAGAAGCTCAGCGAGAGCCAGCAGAAGTTGGGCGCAGAAATTTACGCGCAGAGCCAGTCCGAAGCTGCGCCCGCAGATGGTGCCGAGACTCCTGAGGCAAGTGACGAAGACATCGTCGACGCCGAGGTTGTCGAAGATGACGAGCCGAAGAAGTAACCATGGCTGACAAGGATAAGAACCCGAAGAAGGGCGAGGGCGCGGATGCGCCCACGCCCGACCTCGCGGCTGAGGCGGCTGAGGCGGCTGAGCAGGCGCAGGATGCAGAGGGTCTGGTTGAAGCTGAAGGTCCCGATGTGGAAACATCGATCAGCGATGCTGACCTCTCCTTTTTGGAGGAGGGCGCGAATGATCTGGCAGCCGAGAGGCTGGCCGATCTGCAAAGGCTCCAGGCTGAGTATGTGAACTACCGCAATCGCGTGGAGCGTGATCGTGAGGCGAGTCGGCTGGTGGTTATCGCCGACATCGTGAAGTCGTTGCTACCGGTACTGGATGACTTGGACCGTGCGGAAGCGCACGGTGACCTCGTTGAGGGCCCCATCACGCTGATAGCGCAGAAGTTTCGCAGTGCAATCGAACGCACCGGGGTAACGCGTGTCGGCGTTAAAGATGAGCCATTCGATCACAACATCCACGAGGCGGTCGTTCAGCTTCCGACCCCCGGCGCGCAGTCCATGACTGTAGCCGACGTGATCGAAACGGGCTACCAGCTCGGCAGTCGGCTGCTGCGACCTGCGAAGGTCGCCGTGGCGGTGCCGCCGGAAGAGTAAGCAATTGCTGCGTCTCGGCAAGCTCGACCGCCCAACCATTGGTCGAGCTTGCCGAGACCTGCCGACACCAAATACATCGATAAGAAAGGGGGCGCCGGATGGCAAGTCAGGACTGGTTCGACAAGGACTTCTACAAAGTGCTCGGCGTCACCAAGGACGTCTCCGACGCCGAGCTGAAGAAGACTTACCGAAAACTCGCACGCCAGTTTCACCCGGACTCCAACCCGGGTGATGCTAAAGCGGAGTCGCGCTTCAAAGAGATCAGCGAGGCGCACGCTGTGCTGTCCGACCCCGAACAGCGCAAAGAATATGACCAGGTGCGTGCCATGGGTTCGGGTGCTCGGTTCACCTCGGGTGGGCGAGGACAGGCCGGCGGCTTCGAAGACGTTTTTGGCGGCATGTTCACTGGCGGAGCTCAGCATCAACAACGCGGCGGTTTCCAGTCCGGCGGGTTTGAGGACATCTTCGGGGGCATGTTCGGCGGTGGCGGTTTCGGCCAATCCAGCGGTGGCTTCCGTGGTGCGGGCGGTCCGATGAAAGGTCGCGATATCACTGCCACGACAACACTCGACTTCATCAGCGCAATTAATGGCGACACGGTGAAACTGCAGCAACCCAATGGTCGCCCCATGAACGTCAAGATTCCCGCCGGCGTCAGCGACGGCCAAAAAATCCGACTCAAAGGTAAAGGTGAACCCAGTCTGGATGGCGGAGAACCGGGAGACCTGACACTCACTGTGACCGTGCGGAAGCATCCGGTCTTCGAACGCGACGGCAACAATCTTCGGGTGGATGTTCCGGTGACCTTCATTGAGGCCACCCAGGGGGCCACCATCGAGGTTCCCACCCTCGGTGGAGACCCCGTGAAGCTGAAGGTGGCACCGGGGACGCCGAGCGGCCGCGTTCTGCGGGTCAAAGGGCGAGGAGTTGCCACGTCCAAGGGCACCGGTGATCTCCTGGCCACCGTGCAGGTGGTCGTTCCAAGTCACCTGAGCGCGGAAGCGGCCAAGCATGTGAACGCACTGGCCAAATCTTTACCGAAAGAGAACCCCCGTGACGACCTGATCGCCAAAGCGAGAGGGTAGACGCATGGACCCCAGTGCGCCCCTCTTCGCTATCGCCGTGGCGGCCGAGCTGGCCGAAATGCACCCGCAAACACTGCGCCAGTACGACCGTTTGGGGCTGGTGAGTCCCACGCGCACGAGCGGTAAGTCGCGCAGATATTCGATGCGCGACGTCGTGCAACTGCGGGAAATCGCACGTTTGAGTGCCGAAGGTGTGAGCCTTGAAGGCATCCGCCGGGTGCTCGAGCTTGAGAACAAGGTGACGGAACTGAGCGAGCGTGTGCGCGAACTCGAGGTGGCGCTCGCAGACGAGCTCTTGAACCGGCCAGGGCGTCGCGTTTTCGCAGCGGACGAGGCGGGGGACGTCATCTCCTTACGGGCCGGGCAGCGCATCCGCAGGCAGAACCAATTGGTCGTGTGGCGACCACTCGATCGTGGCTGAGTTCAGCTTCGAGGGGCTGCGACGCTTCCCCGACGGTGAAGCGGAGAACCTTTTCGCCGTCGATGCAAGCGACCGGCTCATTCTTGATGAAGCAGCCGGAGCTATCAGACAGTTTCCTGATTCCGTCGTCGTGATCGGGGACCACTACGGGGCGCTCACCCTGGGGGCCGCCGCGTTACACGGCGCTCATAGCATCCGTGTCTTCCAAGACCCGCTGAGCGGGGAGCATGCGCTGGCGCACAACGCCGATGCTGCCGAACTTGGTGACCGGTTCGACAATCACGAGCTGGGGGAGGGTCTGCTCTCGGGCGCACGCGTCGTGCTGATGCAGCTACCTCGGAGTCTGGGTGAATTGGATGAGATAGCGGGAGCGATAGCGCGTTTCGCCCATCCAGAAGTTGAGGTGTTCGCGGGCGGGCGCATCAAGCACCTGTCCCCGGCGATGAACGATGTCCTGGCGAAGCATTTTGGTCGCGTTTCTGCGACCCTGGCCCGGCAGAAGTCTCGGGTGCTGCTTGCGCGCGACGCGAACCCCGGGCCCGACATGTATCCGCAGCGGGAATTTCACGCGGATGTCGGCCTTTGGGTATGCGCTCACGGTGGTGCGTTCGCTGGGACCAAGATCGATATCGGAACGCGTTACCTGCTTGGCTTCCTGCGCGAGATGAAACCAGATGCCCGCACCGCCGTTGATCTGGGATGCGGCACGGGCATTCTTGCTTCGGCTCTGGCCCGCACGCGACCCGAGCTGGCAATTCTTGCCACCGACCAGTCGGCGGCTGCCGTCGCATCCGCTCGCGCAACAGCCGAAGCGAATGGCCTCTCGATTACGGTGACACGCGATCTGGCACTGGCCAATCAGCCGGACTCGTGCGCGGACCTGGTCGTACTGAATCCGCCGTTTCACGTGGGCTCTGCCGTTTACGCCGGTATTGCTTTGGCGTTGTTCGATGAGGCTGCTCGGGTCCTCAAGCCTGGTGGCGAGCTGTGGACCGTCTACAACTCACATCTGCAGTACCGCGCCGCATTGACCCGTTCGGTTGGGCCGACTCGGATGGTAGGACAAAACCCGAAATTCACCGTGACTGTTTCCACACGTGGTGACTTCTCGCGCGAGGAACTGCTTCCGTAGCGCTTGTTCGCCGCGAGCGAGCGGTTGCTACTAGTACGGGACAGGCACAGAAAGTAATCTTGAGTCAAGACGACTCAACCCGAGGATGGACTCTAGAGATGGCGAACATGCAAGGCGCTCCCGGTTCTGATGAGAAGCAAAAGACGGCCCTGGAGCTATACGGGATCGACCTGACGGAAGTGGCGCGCACCGGAAAGCTTGATCCTGTGATCGGCCGCGACGCTGAGATTCGCCGAGTAAGCCAAGTGCTCACGCGCCGCACCAAGAATAATCCTGTGCTCATTGGAGAGCCCGGAGTGGGAAAGACTGCCGTAGTTGAAGGCCTCGCCCAGCGCATCGTCGCCGGCGACGTTGCGGATTCCCTGAAAGGTAAACGGCTAGTCTCGCTCGACCTGGCCGCGCTCGTGGCAGGAGCCAAATATCGCGGGGAGTTCGAAGAAAGACTCAAGGCCGTTCTCAAAGAAATCAATGACGCTGAGGGTGAGATCATCACCTTCGTAGACGAACTGCATACCCTCATGGGTGCCGGCGGCGGCGAAGGGTCGGTTGCCGCGGCAAACATGCTGAAGCCGATGCTGGCTCGAGGCGAATTGCGACTCATCGGCGCGACAACCCTCAACGAATACCGCGAGTACATCGAGAAGGATGCCGCCCTGGAACGCCGTTTCCAGCAGGTGTACGTCGGCGAGCCGAGCGTGGAAGACACCGTGGCAATCCTTCGAGGGCTCAAGGAACGCTACGAGGCGCACCATCGGGTGACCATCGCCGACAGCGCCCTGGTCGCCGCGGCCGCCCTAAGTAATAGGTACATCACCGGGCGTCAGCTGCCCGATAAGGCGATCGACCTTGTGGATGAAGCGGCGAGCCGGCTCAAGATGGAAATCGATTCCTCCCCGGTGGAGATAGATGAACTCAAGCGCGCAGTCGACCGACTGAAGATCGAAGAGCTTGCGCTGAAGAAGGAGAAAGACGACGCGTCCCGCGCACGCCTGGAAAAGCTGCGTCAAGACATGGCCGAGCGTCAACAGAAACTGGACGAACTGCAGGAGCGGTGGAAGAACGAGAAAGCTGCGCTGACGGATGTCGGTGAACTCAAGACCCGACTCAACGAGGCGAGGATCTCCCTAGACCGGGCCATGCGCGAAGGGGACTATCAGACGGCGTCGAAGCTCAACTATGAGGTCATCCCGCAAATCCAGAGCAGCCTTGATGACGCCGAGCATGCCGAAGTCGTCGGCGAGCGCATGGTCAATGATCAGGTCACCGAAAGTGATATTGCTGCCGTCGTGGCAGCATGGACCGGCATCCCGGTCGGGCGCCTGCTACAGGGTGAGAGCGAGAAGTTGTTGCACCTTGAAGCGGAGCTCGGCAAGCGTTTGGTCGGGCAGAAGCGCGCTGTAAGTGCGGTTTCGGATGCCGTGCGTCGATCACGGGCGGGAATTGCCGACCCTGGCCGACCCACCGGATCTTTTCTTTTCCTTGGCCCCACCGGTGTCGGTAAGACGGAGCTGGCGCGCGCGTTGGCAGAGTTTCTCTTCGATGATGAGAAGGCCATGATTCGCATCGACATGAGCGAATACGGGGAGAAGCACACCGTCGCCCGGCTCATCGGTGCGCCGCCTGGGTACATCGGTTTCGAGCAGGGTGGGCAGCTGACCGAGGCAGTGCGCCGTCGGCCATACTCCGTCGTGTTGATGGACGAGGTCGAAAAAGCTCATCCGGAGGTTTTCGACGTACTGCTTCAGGTTCTGGATGACGGACGCTTAACCGATGGGCAGGGGCGGACAGTCGACTTTCGAAATACAATTCTCATCCTCACCTCCAACCTGGGCAGCCAGTTTCTCGTTGACCAGTCGCTGACGCAGCAGGAGAAAGAGGACGGTGTCAACGCCATGGTGCGCCAGGCGTTCAAGCCTGAGTTCGTCAATCGGCTGGATGACATCGTGATCTTCGCCTCGCTCACCACAGAAGATCTGGCGCAGATCGTCGAGTTGTACATTGATCGGCTTTCGCGCCGGCTCGAGGAGCGGCGATTGGAACTCGCGGTGACGCCGGATGCTCGACGGTGGCTGGCTGAAACCGGCTACGACCCTATTTATGGTGCGCGACCACTGCGTCGGCTGATGCAGAAGCAGATCGATGACAAGCTGGCCACCGCCATCCTTGGTGGGGTCATTAAGGACGGCGACACCGTGCGCGTCGACCTCGACGCGCAGTCTGACACGCTGACGATCTCGCCGCTATAGCGTCCGAGGTCTCCCTCCGCTCGTCGAGCCGAACGGTCTAGGCCCTTGTTCGCTTTGTGGTTGGAGACTTCGTCGATCCTCCGCGCGTGCCCCTGCCCCCTGCGCCCCGCCAATGCGAAAGGCCCGAAGGCCGTTGGGCGTGCGCCCCGAACTGGGGCCACCCGAGCTGGTATATCGCGAATATCTTTCACTACGATTGAGGTCGCTGGCCCCACCCAAGCACCGCTGACCACGAAATCCCGTGGAGCGTCTTGCGGATCCCGAAGATGGGCTGGCTCACCCTAGGAGTACACAAAGTGCATACAGACAGCCCTGTGCGCCACCGCATCGCCACAACGGCGATCGCAGTGGTTGCTGCCGTTGGCCTGGCCGTCGGCCCGGCCTTCACTGCTTCGGCATTGTCGGAGCCCGCAGCTTCGCCCGAGGTCACCGCTGTGACCGAAGTGGCGCCTGCGCCTGAAACACAAACCGCGCCAGAGACCGCGCCAGACACCGCGGCAGCGGCCGCAATCGCCGTGGCCACTGAGTCTTTGCCCACCGCTACCGTTTCGGCGGAAAGCGTGACGCCGGTCGCCGTGGCTTCTGAGGCTGGCGAAGCTCAGGTCGCGGTCGCGGTCGCGGCGGCGTCGGTGACCGCCGTGGCTCCGGCAGTTGCTCCCGGAGTGCAACCATTAGTCATCTCGGGACCCACCATTACGTCTGACCTCCCGGATGGAGAAGTGGGGACCGAGTATTCGCAGCCGATTTCCTACGCGGGTTTCAACTCGTGGCCCTGGTTCTCACTCTTGCGGCCGTCGATTCTTGGATCTCTTCCACCTGGTCTGGCGCTTAGTGGCCTGAACGTGGTGGGCACGCCCACTACTGCCGGTAGCTACTCGTTCACCCTTGTCCTGCGCCAGTACGACGACTTCTTTTGGGGATTCCCGTCCCAGGCAGCCAGCAAGGATTTCACGGTGAGTATTAGTTCCGGTGCTCCCGTAATCGACACTACCGAGCTGGCATCCGGTTGGCTGACTCAGCCGTACAACGAGGGCGTCTCTGCGACCGGCCGGGACGTCGAGCTCTCTGTCTCCGGTCTTCCGGATGGCCTCGAATTCAGCAACAGCATTTCGACCCGCATGCGCCAAGGATCAAACCTCGGACTCATATCCGGGACACCCACCGAGACGGGCACGTTTGATGTCGTGATCACGGCAACCAACGACGCCGGTGGCGACAGCGGAACGGTCACCCTCACGGTGAACGCAGCCCCGGTCATCACCACCCCACATGACCGTTTCATCGACGGAGTGACGGCCGCGCCCTTCGAATACGACATCGATGCCGAAGGCACCGATGTTTCGTACTCTATCGACAGCGACGAATTCGTGATCGACTCCCAGAATGGTGTTGTCACGGGATCTCCAGACACCGAGGGTAACGAAACGTTCACTGTCACCGCCACGAACCTCTCTGGCTCCGATGCGAAAACCTTCACGGTCACGCTGCACGCCATCCCTGTCATCTCAACAAAAAGCCTGAGCAACGCCGTCATCGGCGGTCTGTATACCGATCGTGTGTTGGCTACTGGTTTGAACTCCACATTCTCCGTCGTCGAGGGAACCCTTCCCGCAGGTCTCACCCTGGACCCCGATGGCACAATCAAGGGCAGTGTCAGCAAGGCAGGCGAGTACACCTTCGCTGTGCAGGCGGCTAACTACGCCGGCACCACCGCGGTTAGCTACACGCTGATGGTCACCAAGCCGGTTGACAAACTGTCCACCTCAACAGCGAACCCTGGCGGCACAGTGACCGTATCAGCTTCCGGATTCCTCCAAGGAGAGCAGGTTGAGATTTGGCTGCACTCCACCCCGATTCACCTGACGACGGTTACGACCGATGAGAACGGCGCTTTTTCGGCTCAGGTCACCATCCCGTTTGGTGCCGAGGTCGGCAAGCACAACATCATCAGCACCGGTCTCGCCTCTGGCGCCTCCGTATCATCGGAGCTGACCATCGCTGCGGCACCGGTTGCGGCAGGGATAGTTGCGAAGGCGGCACTCCTGGCAGCCGCCCTTCCCACGACCGGCGCGGAAATCGCACCGGTGCTGGCAAGTGGCGCACTGCTGGCCTCCTTCGGGGTATTCCTCACCGTCGTATCACGTCGGCGTAAAGTCACGCTGAACGACTAAGCAGGTACTACCGTTCGAGCTCGTCGAGACCTTCCCGCATGATGACGGGACCTCGGCGAGCTCGATGTGCGGTCAACCTGTCTGTCCAGCTTGTCGTGCACCCTACTGGAGGGCCGGGATAACCTCGCGCTCGAACATCTCTATGCCCGACCGGTCGTAGGCGGCTTCGGGAAAGTAGTGGATGGCATACCCCAAGCCGCGTTGT
>JAODMI010000034.1 GCA_025464755.1 Homoserinimonas sp. | reverse complement strand
TACCCCTGAATGTGAGTTTCAGATGGGGTGCACCAGGCTGGCAGACAATCAAGGCCGGGTGCGGGCCGAATGCGATGGATGGTCATGAGCGACAGTTTTCCCTGGGCGGTATTGTTCGGTGGGCCCTCACCAGAACATGAGATCTCGATCCTCACCGGATTGCAGTCAGAGCGGGTGCTCACCGCCAGCGGTGAACAGGTGCTTCCGATTTACTGGGCGCCCGTAGGTGGCTGGTTCCTTGTGCCCCAAGGCACCGAGGCCAAGGACTACCTGGAAGGCGTCCCCGCAGGTTCCAAGCCCATTGATGTGCGCATAGGAGCGAACTCTGGGCTTTTCATCAAGAAGCGCTTCGGTGAAGACCAGCTCAGCCCCGCGGCCGTGCTCGTGTGCCTGCACGGCGGAGTTGGTGAGGGCGGTGGGGCTGCTGCCCTGTTCACCCTGCTGGGTATCCCCGCAACGGGCTCTTCACTTTTTGCCGGAGCGGTCGGCATGGACAAGCTCGCCTTCGGAGGGTTGATGGGCACCGCGGGCATCCCCTCGCTGCCACGCGAGTTGCTTTCGACACTCGTAGAGCCGACCTTCCCAGGCCCATACATCGTCAAACCGCGTTTCGGAGGTTCCTCCATCGGGATCGAGATTGTCGACGACATTGAGACCGCCCGCGCTGTGGGCAAGGCCAGCGTTCACTTACGTGGCGGCGCCGTGCTCGAGCCTTACCGACCGGAACTAGCCGACCTTAATATTTCGTTCCGCACTCACCCAACGCTTCAGATCACCCCGCTGGAGCGGCCGCTGCGTGGCACGGCCAAGACGGGTCTCTACTCTTATGCCGAGAAATACCTGTCCGGTGACGCGGGGGCGGATGCGGGCCTCACCAGCGCTCCGCGCGAGTTCCCGGCCAATGTGCCAGACGCTGTCGCCGAGCATGCAGCACAGCTCGCGCGTCGGGTCGCAGAAGTGACTGCTCTCACAGGCGTCGTTCGCGTCGACCTACTGCTGGACGAGGCATCCGGTGACCTTTTCGTGAACGAAGTCAACTCGATACCGGGAGCCATGTCGCTGTATCTGTGGGCGCCGCAGGCGCCGGCTGCCCAGGTGCTCAAGGATGCCCTCGTTGAAGCACGGGATGCCCGCAGCGTGCTGCCTACATCGGGGTTCGGCTCTGGTGCAGCTTTACGGGCTGCTGGTGGAATCGCCGGCAAGCTTGTTGGGTTGGACGGTCCGCAAGGGTAGCGCCGGCCGCTACTCTTCGCCGAGCACGTCCTCAGCGTCAACGCACTCCCCTTGTGCTGGCACGCTGCCGACAGCGTTAGCCAACGCAACCAGTGCGTTGCTGCTTGCCTTGTCGCCATCGATGATGACTTCGACGGCGGGGTCTCGGCCGTACGTGGTGAAGACATAGTTCGGCGCGTCGCTGTCGTCCCGCAACCAGTCGACGCCGCGCAACGTGTAGCAGGGCAGCGTCGACGGACCCGGAACTTCAACACCACAACGAAACAATATGACCGCAGGCGAACCCCAGGCAGCGGTAGCTTGGGCGTTGGTTTCTCGGAGCTCGTGCTCGTCAATAGCATCGGGCAGCCGAACCACCATTTCGGCGCAGTCCGGGTTCGTCGCATCCTCGGCCGCAGTCAAGGGCACAATGGAGGCGCATCCGCTCAGGGCGGTGAAAAGCAGGGGGGCAATGGCGGCGAGGGCAGCTGGCCGAAGCATGGACTTCATCCAGTTCAGGCTACCGTTTGAAGCATGACGGTTAGCGACACCCTTGGCGCAGTCGGCGAATTAGCCGTCCTCGCGCGTATCTTTCCGCTGCTTCCTTCTGCCGCGCATGAACTGCTCGGTCCGGGGGATGACGCGGCTGTGGTCGCGGCTCCGGACGGCCGGTATGTGGTGACAACAGACATGATGATTCATGGGCCAGATTTTCGCCTGGCCTGGTCAACCGCGCACGACCTCGGGTGGAAAGCTGCGGCATCCAACCTTTCGGACGTTGCTGCGATGGGCGCCGTTCCGACCGCACTCGTTGTCGCACTGGCTGCGCCGGCGGATTCGCCGGTGTCGCTGCTGGAAGGAATCGCCGAAGGGTTGCGAGACGCCTGCGCTGCGCTCGCCCCCGGCTGTGGGGTGGTCGGCGGAGACCTGTCGGTGTCCTCCACGCTGACCATTGCGGTGACAGCCTTCGGTGATCTTGAGGGTCGACCCGCAGTGCTCCGCTCCGGTGCTCGCGAGGGAGACATCATCGCAGTTTCCGGCGTTCTGGGTGCAGCGGCGGCGGCTCTTCGCATTCTGTTTGAGGAGGCAGTCGACAGCGACGGACAGCCGGATGCCGACCGCGCCGCGCTGCTGCGCGACCGCACGGTGGCGCAACTTGCCCCCACACCGCCCATCACCGACGGAAGGTTGGCGGCGCTCGGCGGCGCCACCGCCATGCTCGACCTCAGCGACGGACTGGCGATCGACTCCGCGCGGCTGGCCAAAGCCAGTCAAATCGCTCTGAACTTCGACTCGCGAGCCCTGGGTGCTCATCCGCAACTCGCGTTGGGCGGGGGAGAGGATCACTCCCTGCTGGCGACTTTTCCGCCGGGGATGCCACTGCCCGGCAATTTCCGGCGCATAGGCAGCGTAATTGTCGGCTCCGGTATTTTTCTCGACGGCTCACCGGTCAGCAAAGCTGGCTGGGACCCGTACCGCGACTGGAATGGCGGACGCGGCTAGATTTTCCCAGCCCACCACAGCGTCGTGTCGCCGTAGTTGCGGCGCTTGTCCAGCTCGACGCCGGCGGGCCAGGACGGCTCCGGCGATCGAGAACTGCGCTCAATCAACACGACCGCCCCCTCCGCCAGCCTGGGCGCCAGCAAGGATAGCTCTCGAGCGAGCTCCGCTTCGTCCAGTTCATAGGGCGGGTCGATCATCGCGAGGTCCCACTGCGCAGTGCTGGTTCTCAAAAAGGTGTTGACGCTCTGGCTCGACACCTCGATGCGCAGGTAGCCGCCTTTGGGTGCCCGCGCTTTCAGGAGGGCGGCGTTGCGGCGGCACACGTTTGCGGCCGCACTGCCTCGTTCCACAAGCGTGACGTGGCTGGCACCGCGGCTGGCAGCCTCGAGACCAAGTGCGCCTGATCCGGCGTAGAGATCGACAACGCTCGCTCCGGGCAGAACCCCGCGGGCATCCAGCGCCGAAAAAATGGCTTCCCGCACACGGTCGCTCGTCGGCCGTGTCCCCGCAGACGGGACGGCTATGGTGAGCGAGTCGGCGAAGCCGGAGATGATGCGCGTCATGTTCTCGAGCGTACGCGGTGGAATGAACGCCGCGGAACGAGCCGAGGGGGCGGCTATTTGCCGCTGGCCGGCGGTACGCTCGAACACGTGGAATCACCGCTGGATGTCAAGCTGAGTAATGCTCTCGGCGGGCGTACGGCGACGGCGATGCGCAAGCATCTGGGGCTCAGCACGGTAGGCGACCTGATCAGCCACTACCCGCGCCGCTACGCCCTACGCGGCGAACTTGCCGCCCTCGGCGAGCTGACGCCTGATGAGAATGTCACCATCGTGGCCGAGGTCATCGAAGCTCGGGAACGGTCGATGCAGGCTCGCAAAGGCACCCTTCAGGAGGTGCGCATTAGCGATGGCAAGGGCACGCTCACACTCATGTTCTTCAACCAGCACTTCCGCATGCTCGAACTGGTGCCCGGAGCTCGCGGTATCTTTGCGGGCAAGGTCGGCGAGTACCGCGGGACATTGCAGCTCGCCCATCCGAACTATGACCTTTTCGAGACGGATGCGACGGCGGATGACGAATCTGCCCGAGCGTGGGCGGAGCAGCCCATCCCCATCTACCCGGCCACCTCCTCTCTCGCGTCCTGGCAAATCCAGAAGGCAATGGGCGTGGTGCTCGACACCTTGCCGAAACTGGACGATCCGGTGCCGCTTCGGGTGCGCACGGAGCGCAAGCTGATGACATATTCGCGCGCTGTGGAGCTGATCCATCGACCGAGCAAAGACATCGAATGGCGCGCGGCGCGTAAGGCTCTGCGCTTCCAGGAAGCGTTCGTGTTGCAGGCCGCGCTGCTGGAGCAAAGGGCGGTGTTGAGGCAGCGAGCTGCTGTACCGCGCGTGCCGAAAGCGGGTGGGCTGCTGGAGCGCTTCGACGCGCAACTGCCTTTCACCTTGACCACCGACCAGAACACGGTCGGCGAAGAGATTGGCGCAGATCTTGCGGCTGGATCCCCGATGAACCGACTGGTCCAGGGGGAGGTGGGCTCAGGCAAGACGCTCGTCGCACTGCGGGGCATGCTTACGGTGGCGGACTCCGGCGGTCAGTCGGCGCTGCTGGCCCCCACGGAGGTGCTCGCCGGGCAGCACATCCGCTCCATCGTGAAGACGCTGGGTCCTGACCTGGCGGCCAGGCTGCGACCAACGCTTATCACCGGCCAGATGCCGGTCGCAGATCGCCGCAAGGCCACGCTCGCCGCCGTCTCCGGTCAGGCCCATATTGTTGTGGGGACGCATGCGTTGATGAGCGAATCGGTAGGATTTTTCGACCTCGGCCTGGTAGTCGTCGATGAGCAGCATCGCTTCGGTGTCGAGCAGCGCGAAGCGCTGCGACGCAAAGGCGCGACCCCGCCGCACGTGCTCGTGTTGACGGCGACGCCCATCCCGCGGACAGTGGCCATGACGGTGTTCGGGGATCTGGACGTGTCGACCATCGCCGAGTTGCCGTCAGGCCGCGTGCCGATCGTCACCCACGTCGTGCCGCTGGCTGAGCGTCCGACGTGGGGCACGCGAATCTGGGAACGGATGTCTGAAGAGCTCGCACAGGGACGGCAGGCGTTCGTCGTGTGTCCGGCTATCGATGGGTCGGCAGCGGAAGCGGAAGCGGGGGACGAGTCCGGCGACGGCGCGGTCCTGCCGAGCTCGACCAGCGGCAGCTCGACCAACGAGGGTCCGGCAAACGTTACCGGGACGCTCGCCCAGTTGCGGGCCAACCCGTTGCTGGCATCCGCCCGTATCGAGGCGCTGCACGGACGCCTCCCCAGCGACCACAAGGATGCGCTGATGCGCTCCTTCGCCGCTGGCGAAATCGATGTCCTCGTCGCTACGACCGTGATCGAGGTGGGGGTGGACGTTCCCAACGCCTCCACCATGGTCATTCTCGATGCCGACCGGTTCGGAGTTTCGCAGCTGCACCAATTGCGCGGGCGTGTAGGTCGAGGCGGCGTGCCGGGGCTCTGCCTCATGGTGACCAAAGCAGAGACTGAGACTGTGGCGCGTGAGCGAGTGGATGCCGTCGCCTCCACCCTGGATGGCTTCGAGCTTGCTCAGAAAGACCTCGAATTGCGGCAAGAGGGGGACGTACTTGGCAGCACGCAGTCTGGTGGACGTTCGTCGCTGCGCCTGCTGCGGGTGGCGAAAGACGGCAAGCTCATCACCGAGGCGCGAGCCATCGCGGCGGACGTTCTGGCGGACGACCCCACGCTTGCTGCAAACCCTGCTCTGAAGGCAGCTCTCGTGCGGCGACTCGACGACGTCTCACGGGACTTCCTCGCCAAGAACTGACGCTCGGCCGGAGCTATCTTTCCCGCTGGTACGAAAGAGGATCGCTCAGGTCGCGTTAGTTGACACGATTTCGCGCGTCAGCGAACGTATGAGGGGAGCGGAGCCGGTGAGTGCCGCCCGGGAACCTGTCACAAACTCGTAACCTTCGCCAGTTAGGGTTCATGCATGAACAGGATCGCCGTAGTTCCAGGATCGTTCGACCCCGTGACGCTAGGTCACCTCGATGTCATCGAGCGTGCGGCGGGCATTTTCGATGAAGTGCATGTGCTCGTCGTTCACAACCCGGGTAAGACCGCACTGCTGCCGGTCGCCCAGCGGGTGGCGCTGCTGGAAAAATCGATCATCAATGCACATCTGCCGAAGAACATCCGCGTCACGTCTTGGAGCGTCGGCCTTTTGGTCGATTACTGCACAGATGTCGGCGCGAGCGTGCTCGTTAAGGGGGTGCGCTCACAAGTGGATGTCGCGTATGAGACACCCATGGCGATTGTCAACCGCAACCTGGCCGGGGTCGAGACCGTCTTCCTGTTGCCTGACCCGGCCCACGCCCATGTGTCAAGCTCGCTGGTGCGTCAGGTGGCCGGGCTCGGCGGTGACGTGCGCCCGTATGTTCCTCAGGCCGTGGCCGACTTTCTGGAGAAGCCTTAGATTGATGCCATGAGCGTATTGCAGGTCGGTTACGCCGCCATGTTGGAGCAGTTTCATCCGACGGAGGCTGTCGCCCTGTCGGTGTACGCGGAACAGCATGGGTTTTCCGGTGTCATGGCCGCCGATCACTTTCAGCCTTGGGTGCCGCAGCAGGGCCAGAGCGCGTTCGTGTGGAACGTGTTGGCCGCCATCGGTGAGCGTACCGTCGGCGACATTGGCCCGGGTGTGACGGCGCCGACGTTCCGCTGGCACCCGGCGATGGTTGCCCAGGCCAGTGCGACCTTGGCGGCCATGTACCCGGGTCGACACTGGCTCGGAATCGGTTCTGGTGAGGCCCTGAATGAGCACATTGTCGGCCAGTACTGGCCGGAAGCCCCGGAGCGCATCAACCGGATGTTCGAAGCCGTCGATGTGATCAAGAAACTTTTTGCGGGCTCTACCGCAGGAAA
>JAODMI010000188.1 GCA_025464755.1 Homoserinimonas sp. | reverse complement strand
GGCCAGCAGGTTCACCACCACCTGGTGGAGGCGCCCCCTGTCTCCCTCCACGATAACCGGCCGCTCGGGAAGGTCGAGAGACCACACATGGTTCGGTCCGGCAGCGTGCGCGTCGCTCACCGCGTCGATAAGCAACAGTGACAGGTCAACAGGCTCACGCTCGAGGCTCTGGCCCTCATCCAACCGGGCCAGCAACAGCAGGTCCTCGACCAGGGAAGTCATACGTTTTGCTTCAGACTCCACCCGACCCAGAGAATGCACGACATCAGGAGGCAGCTCGTGGTTGCCGCGCCGGGTCAATTCGGCGTAACCGCGGATTGACGCGAGAGGCGTTCTCAACTCATGGCTCGCATCCGCAACAAATCGTCGAACCTTGTTCTCGCTGGCCTGCCTTGCCGTCAGAGCGGAAGCCACATGACCTAGCATGCGATTGAAGGCCGCCCCCACCTGGCCGACCTCAGTGCGCGGGTCGGCGTCGAAGTCGGGCACCCGTACGGCAAGAGCGACCTCGCCCCGGTCAAGAGGCAGTCGCGCGACCTGAGCTGCTGTCGCGGCAACACGCTCGAGCGGACGCAGCGCCGCCCGAACGACCACAATGCCGCCGACAACGGCAGCAGCCAAGACCAGTGCGGTGACAACGGCGACGACCACGATAAGTTGCATCACCACGGCCTGCACGTCGCTGAGCGGCAAACCCGTCACCACGACGCGGCCGCCGGCGAACTGGTTCGCCGCGACACGATAGTCGCCCAGACGGCCACCCAGGGAAAGCGTTGCAGGCTCACCATCCGCGGGCACAGTGGCGAGCAGGCGGCTTTGGGCAGGCGTCAATCCCTCCAGATAGCCTTCCTCGTTTATCACACCCGCAAGTATCAGCCCGCCATAGACTTCGGCCGTTATCGTGAAAGGACCCTGAACGCCGACGCGGGGAAGATCCCCGCCGATACCCGGAACAGGCGGCACCAGCTCGCCACCGAAGTCACCATCGATGGCCACCTCGGAACGGCCGGTGGCTGCCGTTAACTGCCGGTCAAGGCGGTCCATCAAAAAACCTTGCAACGCTAATACTGATACAAGGCCGACAATCACGCTTGCCGCGGCAAGTAACGCGACGATACTGACCACCAGTCGGGTGCGCAGCGACCAGCGCTTGGCGCGGCGGGGAGGCGCAGAATCCGTCATGGTGCGGCCTTGATCATGTACCCGACACCGCGCACGGTGTGAATCATCGAAGGCCCGCCGGAATCAATCTTCTTGCGCAGGTAAGAGATATAGATTTCGATGATGCTGGAGCGGCCGCCAAAGTCGTAGCTCCACACCCGATCGAGTATTTGCATTTTGCTCATGACACGGCGCGGATTACGCATCAAGAAGCGCAGTAGTTCAAACTCAGTGGCCGTCAGCTGAATCTGCCGATCACCGCGCCGAACTTCATAGCTTTCCTCGTCAAGCACCAGGTCTCCCACCCTCAGCACCGGATCAGCCACTTGGGTGACGACCAGCGCGGAGCGACGAATGAGCCCGCGCAGGCGAGCCACCAGCTCTTCCAGGCTGAACGGTTTGGTGACGTAATCATCACCGCCTGCGGTCAGTCCCGCAATGCGGTCGTCGAGAGCATCCTTGGCCGTGAGGAAAAGAATGGGGACGTCCTGCCCTGCTGCGCGCACACGTTTGAGTACCTGCAGGCCATCGATGTCGGGAAGCATGACATCCAGCACCACAACGTCTGGGCGGAACTCGCGAATCAGGGTGAGCGCGCCCTGCCCGTCGCTTGCCGAACGCACCTCCCAGCCCTCATAGCGCAGGGCCATGCTCAGCAGGTCGGTGAGCGAGGCTTCATCGTCAACTACGGCAACGCGAACCGGTGATCCGTCCGTGCGCAGAAGCCGCTGGGAAAGGATGCTCTGATCGGCGGAGTGAGATGACATGCCTCCATTGTCGCCACGTTCCTATGAAATCCCTATAAGTCTGCTGAGCGCACACAACGGCCGTTACCCCGTTGCTGCGGGATAGGGATGTGCAAAAGGGCTACACATCACACAGGCAGCAGTCGACGACAATGGAGGGGTGACTTATCACCAGCCCACCCTCCCGCTTTGGGATGAGCCGGCGCCCGATCATCGAGATCGCGTCGTCGCCCGCTCCAGCGACCGGGTTGCCTGGCTGCGGGCCCGCAGTCGCGGCATAACGGCGACCGATGTCGCCAAGCTGTCGACCGAACGCTCGGTAGCGACTGTCGTGCACGACAAGCTTTACGGCAGCGGCTTCACCGGTAACGCGTACACCGACCACGGTCGCACTCGCGAGCCAGAGATCGCGCGATGGGTTCGAGCCAAACACGGCATCCTCGCAAGCGACGCTCTTTTCCACGCCCACGGACAGCCGTCCCACCTGGCGACACCAGACGGCGTCAGGGTGACCCCTTCCGGCTCCGTCGAACTTGCCGAAATCAAGACCACAAGCTCCCCCTGGCGCTCCATCCCGCGCACCTATCTGCGCCAGATTTGGTGGCAACAGTACGTGCTCGGCGCGGAACGCACCCTCCTCGTCTGGGAACACCACGAAAACTTCGTCCCAGTCAGCGAGGAACCGCAGTGCCGCTGGATCGACCGTGACGACAACGAGATCCACATGCTGGTCGGGCTCGCGAGCCGAGTGCTAGAGGTGATGGCCCAGCATCGGGTCGCCTGACGATGGGCATCCTGCTGCTTCACGGCCTGGGCGGCGACCGCCGCCAGCCGCTCAGCCTGTTGCAACCGGTGCTGCCGACGAATGCGTCCCTGCTCGCCCCCGACATCAGAGCCCACGGCGGGTCTCCCCTGTTCGGCCCACCCGGCGCTTTCTCCTTCGGCAAACTCACCACGGAACTAGGGCAACAGGTACATGACGCTGGACTGGGCATGCAACCTCTGACGATCATCGGGATTTCGCTGGGCGCCGCACTCTCGTTGCGGCTGGCTCTGTCTGGCAAGTTCGCTGTGGATCGACTAATTCTCTTGCGCCCGGCCTTCACCGATGAATCGCTGCCTCAGAACCTGAGGGCCTTCCCCGTCATGGGTGAACTTCTGCATCGTCACGCGCCACCCGCCGCTGCAGCAGCATTCCGACGTACGGGTATCTACCGCGACCTGGAACGGGTGTCCCCGCTCGGTGCCGCCGGCGCTCTGCAGCAGTTCCGCGACCCCCACGCTCGCGAGCGTGCCATCAGGCTGGTCGAGCTACCGCGAAACCGGGCCTTCACTAACGCCGGCGACCTCACGGGGGTGACGGCGCAAGTCACGGTCGTGGCTGCGCCTCGGGACCCCGTACATCCGTTGGCCGTCGCCGAGCTGTGGCACGACGCACTGCCAGGCTCACGCCTGACCGTTCTACCGGCCCGAGACGACGGTCTGAAGGACTACATCACGGCGACGCGCCAGGCGGTTGCAGCAGCGTTTGGGTAGCGCCTCGTTTTGTCGACGTGTGACGCACTCGTAACACCGGCGAAGCAATCATCGGCTTTACTGGAAGCATGACGATGATGCGAGCAATGGCTATTGCGCAGGCCGGAGATCCGTTCTTCGAAACAGAAATACCGCTGCCGGTGCGCATCAACTCTGAGGTGCTGGTCAAGGTTCATGCGGCAGCGATCAACCCCCTAGATTTTAAGACGCGCGTTGGCCGCGGCGTTACCGCTGCTATTGCCAACTACCCCGCTATTCTCGGCTACGATTTCAGCGGCGTCGTCGAAGAGACGCCGTATGAATTGCATCCCCTGGCCGTGGGTACCGAGGTTTTCGGCATGACTTCCTTCCCACGCGGTTCCGGCAGTTACGCGGAGTACGTCAGCGTTTCCAGCCTTAGCGTGGCGAAGAAACCGACCAACTTGACCCACGTTGAAGCTGCCGGTGTACCGCTGGCCGCACTAACGGCATGGGGTTTGGTCGTTGACGTCGCTAAGGCCCATGACGGCCAGCGAATACTCATCCACGCCGGCGCAGGAGGCGTCGGCCATTTTGCGGTGCAGCTGGCCGCCTACTTCGGCGCTCACGTCATCAGCACGGGCTCACAGCGCAACTGCAGTTGGCTGCGCGACCTGGGTGCCTCGCAGGTCATCGACTACACGACCGAACGATTTGAACACGTCACCGACCAGGTGGACGTTGTCATCGACATGATCGGCAACGTGCACGAAGACACCGGCAGCCGCTCCTTGGAGGTGCTGCGCCCAGGCGGCCTCATCGTGAACGTCCCCACCGGCAGCTGGCCCACTTTCTTAACCGATGCCGCCGCAGCCGGTATGCGTGCAACCACATATAAAGTGGCACCGGATGCGTCGAGGCTCGCGATCATCGCCCGCCTGCTGCAATCCGGTGAAGTGCACGTCAACATTGACCAGGTGTTCGATCTTGCTCGTGTCGGTGACGCGCATGCGGCTTTAGAAGCTGGGCACACGCGCGGCAAGATCGCCCTCCGGGTCGCCCACTAAGCATCGCTAACGCAACGCGAGCTCTCGCACGAAATCGTCGTGCCACTCAGTTCCCACCAGAAACTGTTTCACGCCCACACACACGAACCCGTGTTTCTCGTAGAAACCGTTGGCACGATCGTTGTACTGGTTGACGCCCAGCCAGATTGAGGCCACACCACGCTTTTCCGCTACGCCGACGGTGGCGCTGATCAACGCGGAAGCTGTGCCGGTGCCGTGCTGTTCGGCCACGACGTAGACCTTGCTGAGCTCCACGGTAGGACGCAGAGTGACGGATGCGGCCACATCCGCATCAGAAGGATCGCCGAACACCAGCATGGTGTAGCCGACCAGCTGCGCGCCGTCGACCGCCACCAGCAGCTCCCTAGACGCCTCACCCAGGTATTCCGTGAACCGCTGTGACGAAAGGTGAGTGCGGATGAATGCAGCGATGTCCTCTGGCCGCGTGCCGGGCGGGCACGCGAGCTCAAACGTTGCTGCGGCTAGCTCGTGCAGCGCTATCGCGTCGCACGGCACTGCACGGCGAACGGCGACGCTCATCTCCCCCCATTCCACCAAAATGCAGGACATCCCGCACAAACTGACCTCAACTGTAACGTTCAAGTCATTCCAGAGGACCATTTCCTGCGTTTTCGTTGCCCTCGCAGTGCACGAGTGATCCGACTCCGGAGGACCTCGCGAAGGCGCGGCGGCGCTACAGAAAAGGCCCGCCGAAGCGGGCCTTTTCGTTGCGCACGTGCGTTTACGATCTACTTAGATTGCGTTGACATCCACGGGGATACCAGGACCAAAGGTGGTCGTGACTGTCGCCTTGCTGACGTAACGGCCCTTAGAAGAGCTCGGCTTGAGGCGAACAACCTCTTCGAGGGCTGCCTTGATGTTCTCGTCGAGCTTCTCCTGGTCGAACGATGCCTTGCCAACGATGAAATGAACGTTGGAGTGCTTGTCGACACGGAATTCGATCTTTCCGCCCTTGATCTCGTTCACGGCCTTGGCCGTGTCGGGGGTGACGGTACCGGTCTTCGGGTTCGGCATGAGGCCACGGGGACCAAGAACCTTACCGAGACGACCGACCTTGCCCATAAGCTCTGGCGTTGAGACGGCGGAGTCGAAGTCGGTCCAGCCGGCAGCAACACGCTCGATGAGCTCATCGCCACCAACCTCGTCGGCGCCAGCTGCAATTGCTGCCTCAGCGGCGGGACCCGTTGCGAACACGATGACGCGGGCAGTCTTACCCGTACCGTGGGGAAGAATCACCGTTCCGCGCACCATCTGGTCCGCCTTGCGTGGGTCAACGTTCAAACGAAGCGCAACCTCGACGGTCGAGTCGAACTTCTTGGACGCCGTCTCGCGAGCAAGCGCTACGGCTTCGGTCGGGGTATAAAACTTGCCGTCTTCGATCTTCTCGGCCGCGGCGCGGTAGGCCTTTGACTTCTGTGCCATGTTGTTTCTCCTGTACTGAGTTCGCGGTTGTATGAGCCTGGCAGGCTCTCCCGCTGTGATGTCGTCGAGCCTCAGCCCGGCGAACGAAAGTTTTTGAAACGCTTACGCGTCGACCGTGATGCCCATGCTGCGTGCGGTGCCGGCGATGATTTTGGCTGCGGCGTCGATGTCGTTGGCGTTGAGGTCAGCCATCTTCTGCTCGGCGATTTCGCGAACCTGCGCCTGCGTGAGCTTGGCAACCTTGACGGTGTGCGGCGTGCCCGAACCCTTGGCAACTCCGGCAGCTTTCTTGATGAGCTCCGCTGCAGGCGGGGTCTTCAGGATGAAAGTGAACGAGCGGTCCTCATACACGGTGATTTCAACCGGGATAACGTTTCCGCGCTGTGATTCTGTCTGGGCGTTGTATGCCTTGCAGAACTCCATGATGTTGACGCCGTGCTGACCCAGTGCCGGCCCGATGGGCGGGGCTGGGTTGGCGGCGCCGGCCTTGATCTGAAGCTTGATCAGACCAGTTACCTTCTTCTTCGGTGCCATGATTCTTCCTTCTTATTGGGTTCGAACAGGGGGAAACCCCGCTGTTCTCCCGGTGATTCGGCCTTTCCGAATTCCGGTGATCTAGAAATTTTCGGTGATCAACTTTGTGAGCACTTGTGCTGATCGCTCTTGGTGAAGTGCTAAAGCTTAGAGACCTGGTCGAAACTGAGCTCGACCGGGGTTTCACGCTCGAACAGCGACACGAGCACGATGAGTTTGCCACTCTCCGGCTTGATTTCGCTGATCGAGCCGGGAAGGCCCGCGAACGAACCCTCCTTGATGGTGATGGTCTCGCCGATCTCGAAGTCGACTTCCTGCGGGATCGAGCGGCTGACGGCCTTGCCACCCTTGGCACCGGCCTTGGCCGGGGCCTCCACAATCTGCACAAGGCTCTTGAGCATCGAAAACGCTTCATCAAAGCGCAAAGGTGTGGGGTTGTGGGCGTTGCCGACGAAGCCGGTGACACCGGGAGTGTGGCGAACAACAGACCAGCTGTCTTCGTTAAGATCCATGCGCACCAGAACGTAACCGGGGATACGAACCCGAGTGACGAGCTTGCGCTGGCCGTTCTTGATCTCCACGACGTCTTCCATCGGCACCTCGACCTGGAAGACGTAATCTTCCATGGTCATGCTGACCTTGCGGTTTTCGTTGTTCTGCTTGACGCGCTTTTCGAAACCGGCGTACGAGTGGATGACATACCACTTGCCTGGCAGTGATTTCAGCTCGGCGCGGAACGCCTCGTAAGGATCGATCTCAACCTCTGGAGCGTCCGCGTCTTCTTCCGGGACCTCGGCGAGCGCCTCTTCAACGACCGCATCCGCTTCAGGGTCAACGGCAACGGTGGCAGCATCGAGGGCTGCCTCGAGGTCGGCTTCAACTCCGCCATCGTCGACAACATGCATCGCGTCGTGTTCTGGGCCGTCGACAACGTCTTCGGAAAGCGTGTCGCCTTCCTGAGTCTCAGCTACCTCGGAAGACTGTTCCGCGGCAGTCGCGAGGTCGATGTCGCGTTCTGTGTCAGACACTGATTTCCATCCCATTTCTTGAGTGCGTTCCGGTGCGCTGCACCAGAGAAAATTGCGGGGTCAACCGCGGTACTCGATCTAGCTCAGAGTTCCATCGCCGAATACGTTGGCGACGACAAACCCGAAGAGCAAGTCCAGCAACGTGACCAGCGTCATCATGATGACGACGAAGACCAGGACAACGCCCGTGTAACTGAACAATTCCTTGCGGGTGGGGGTGACCACCTTTTTGAGTTCATTGATGACCTGTTGGATGAACAGAGTGAGACGAGCAAAGGGACCACGACGGCCTGCTCTCTCAACTTTGGCGTTGGCGACGACATCCTCACTCGGCTCGTCGATAACTTTTCTCGCCACTGTTACTACCTTCCAGACACTGGTTTTCGTGGTCAGGCTGACCACTCGACCGTATTGCTGATTCTCGCAACTGCGTGAATCAAGCTGCAGGGCGGACAGGACTTGAACCTGCAACCTGCGGTTTTGGAGACCGCTGCTCTACCAATTGAGCCACCGCCCTATGAGTGAAACCACGCGTGCTTTATTACCCAAACTTCTGGGCGGATGCCAAAATGGGCATAAAAAAGCATGGCAGATTTCAACTACCACGGTTTAGTCTAGGTCACGAGTTGAGGGCTGTAAAGCCAGCCGCACGCGGACGACGCGCTCTTGACTAAGCTTGGACGGTGGCCATAGAACTTCCCCGGATATCCAAGCGTATCGGCGCTATCGCCGAGTCTGCCACCCTTAAGGTGGACACGAAAGCGAAAGCCCTGCAAGCGGCGGGCAAGCCTGTGATCAGCTACGCGGCAGGCGAGCCGGACTTCAAAACCCCGTCGTTCATCGTCGAGGCGGCCTCCGAGGCGGTGCTGGATCCTCGCAACTATCGGTACACGCCCGCGGTGGGGCTTCCCGATCTGCGCGAGGCGATCGCCGCAAAGACGTTGCGTGACAGCGGCCTGGCAGTGTCACCTTCACAGGTGATTGTCACCAACGGCGGCAAGCAGGCGGTCTACCAGTCATTCGCGGCCATCGTGGACCCTGGCGATGAGGTGCTCATCCCCGCCCCCTACTGGACGACCTACCCCGAGGTGATCAAACTCGCCGGCGGCATCCCTGTCGAGGTTTTCGCCGGAGCGGATCAGGGCTACCTGGTCACCGTGGAGCAGTTGGAATCCGCCCGCACCGAGCGAACCAAGGTGCTGCTCTTTGTGTCGCCCTCGAACCCCACCGGCGCCGTCTACACGGCGGAGCAGACTCGGGCCATCGGCGAATGGGCGCTTGAGCATGGTCTTTGGGTTATCAGCGACGAGATCTACCAGAACCTGGTCTACGACTCCCCCGTCGGACACGCCACGTCCATCGTTGAGGCGGTTCCAGAACTGGCCGACCGAACTCTGCTGGTCAACGGAGTAGCGAAGAGTTACGCGATGACGGGTTGGCGCCTCGGATGGATGGTCGGCCCCTCCGACGCCATCAAGGCGGCGGCAAACCTGCAGTCGCACCTCTCCTCGAACGTGTCGAATATCTCCCAGCGTGCAGCCATTGCCGCGCTGACGGGACCGCAAGACGAGGTTGAGTCCATGCGTCAGGCATTCGACCGCCGGCGCAAGCTGATTGTGGGTGAATTGAACAAGATTTCCGGCATGGTGACACCAACACCGCAGGGCGCGTTCTATGTGTATCCGGATGTCACAGGGTTGCTGAACCGACCGTGGGGCGGAGTTACCCCCACCACATCGCTCGAGCTTGCGGACCTCATCCTTGAGCAGGCGGAGGTCGCTGTAGTCCCCGGCGAAGCCTTTGGCCCGAGCGGATACATCCGGCTTGCCTACGCGCTCGGCGACGACGCACTACTTGAGGGTGTGCAGCGACTACAGCGCCTGTTTGCGTAGGTGTTCGCGCTGCAGTGCGTTAGGCCCTCCCCCCGAAGCCGGTAGCTGCTCTCTGCCCTGGTGGGGGTAGCCGCTCCAAACGGCGGCACCGGTGAGTTACGCCGTGGCTGTTCAGCACACCACGCAACAGCCACTAGGAGCAGCTCAGCAGCCCTTGTGGAAGGGAACGGCGCGCGGGGACTTCAATCGGCGACTATGTCGCCACGGATCGCACTGCCATCGCCCCTGTCGACGTCGCCGTTGGATGCGCACACGCGATTGCAACGCGAGCTCAGCCACAGCCGCCTGCGCGGCACGGACCTGCAGGTGCCGCTTCGCGGAGTGCGCCTACGGGTGACACACGAGAGCGGTTCGACCCGGCTACAAACCGTCACAAGTCGCACCTTACGGTGCCCGCGAGCCTCGACAGCAGCTTGCGCTACAACGCCCACTCCGTGAAGTCGCGCTGCGACAAAAGCTGCACCTTACGCAAGACACGACACATGGGTTTCGACAGTCTTGACGAAGAGGAACATCCACCGAGCGCATGTTCTTGTACGAATACTCGCGCTATCAGCCGCATCAGTTCACGCTCCCGAGCGGAGAGACGGTCGAGGCCGTCCTCTGCGACGGAGTGCCCCCGGCGACGGCGCCGAACGCATCACGATCGAGGCCTGCAAGGCGGAGCCGGAAAAGGCATCTTTTTCGGCAACGGATGAAACGCAGGAAATCCCGACCAGAACGGCTCTTTGCGAATCGAAAGTGACAGTTCCCGTCGGGATGTCCTGCGTTTTGGTGTGATCGCGTTAAGCGCTGGTCGAGCTTGTCGAGACTACGAACGCGAGAAAAAACGCACTAGCGGCGGTAGTTCGGCGCTTCGGCGACCATCTGGATGTCGTGGGGGTGCGATTCCTTGAGCCCCGCCGCGGTGATCCGCACGAATTTGCCTTTGTTGCGAAGTTCGTCGATGGTGCGTGCGCCGACGTAGAACATCGACTGCCGCAGCCCACCTAGCAA
>JAODMI010000141.1 GCA_025464755.1 Homoserinimonas sp. | reverse complement strand
CATAGCCACCGCAGCATTCGGCGCCGTCATCGTCCTCATCCTCACCCTGTATTTCGCCTCATCGCTCAACAGTATGAAGCGCGGAATGTACCAATTGGTGCCAGCCTCGAAACGCGAGAAGTTCATTGACATTTCCGAACAGGTAAGCAGTTCGGTTGGCCGGTACGTGGTCGGGCAGGCAACACTCGCGTTCACTAACGGTGTGCTTAGCTTCATCTTCCTCTCGATTATCGGCGCGAAGTATTCCGTGCTGCTGGCCTTCATCGCCTTCCTGTTCGGTTTGGTGCCCCTGGTGGGAACGCTGACCGGTTCCACGGTCATCGTGTTGTTCGTGCTGCTGTTCAACGGCTGGCCGACCGTCATCTATGCGGCCATCTGGTATCTGCTGTACATGCAAATAGAGGCATACCTGTTCAACCCGCGGATTATGAACCGTGCCGTGAAAGTGCCGGGTGTCGTCGTGGTTATCGCAGCTCTGGCAGGCGGCACCCTTCTCGGTGTGCTCGGCGCACTGGTGGCAATCCCGGTGGCAGCGTCGATCATGATCATCATCCGCCAGGTATTCATTCCCCGTCAGAACGAGATGTAAAATACGCCGCAGCCCAGCCAGGCATTATGGCGCGAGCGTCTATGGAGCTTCGGAAACCCACGTTGTCGGCAGCGGCAACGCGGCTGGATTAAGGCGGGCCACAATCTCGGCCAGCACGCGCCTGGTCTGCTGCTCCCCCACCCACAGATGCCGGCCGCCTTCTACTGCGACCACCTCTGCATCAGGCACGACAGCGAATTTGGCAGCAGCTTCTGCGGGCCGCAGGAAATCATCGAGCTCGGGTATCACAGCCACCAGGCGCTTATTACTGTGTGCCCAGGCAGCCAATTCTGCATCCGAGGTCCTCCGAAGCGGTGGGGACAACAAAATCGCCCCGACCACCGGATGCTCCAATCCATGCTTCAAGGCCACTTCTGTACCAAACGACCAGCCGACCAGCCACGGATTGGGCAGCGCACGTTCACGAACCAGGGCGAGGGCAGCGGCCAGATCGTGACGCTCTTCGACGCCGTCGCCAAAAGTCCCTTGCGAGCTTCCGCGGGGAGAGGTAACTCCCCGAAAATTGAAACGAAGGACGGCGAGGTCCGCCAACGCGGGCAACCGCGCGGACGCCTTGCGGATGATGTGCGAGTCCATGAAGCCACCAGCGGTGGGTAGCGGATGCAGCGCGACGATCGTTGCGACGGGTTCACGACTCAGGGGCAGAGACAGCTCCCCTACCAGCGTCAATCCGTCAGCAGTGCGAAGCACAATGTCCTCGCGTGCGGCCGGAAGTTCCACTCCGGCCTTGATTTCGATAGCGGTGTGCATCGATGTCGACTCATTCATTTGATCCTCCAACAGTGGGTGTGCCAGTGCCGCCGGGCTGCCAGGTCGTCAGCTTCGCCCATGAGACCGTCCGCACGCCACGCGACAATGTGTGCAATTCCCGGCTCAATCTCAATCCGACATCCGGGGCAGACGTAGTGCTTGGTTGCGGATGGGCCGGCGATGGCCTGCACATTCCAAGCACCGTCACGCTTGTCTTGCACCTGACGGCTGCCGAGCAGGGCACGCGACAAGTTCAGTTGCTCTTCATCGTCGCCGGGACGCCTACCGCGCGGACGATTCGATCGAGGCATGTATCTGAGTTTAGGCGGACGCGGCACTGGCCCGCTTAATACCAGCCCTTGGCCAGACTTGCGTTCCACGCTCCACAGGGCGTCGAGTAGCGTCCAGAAATGTAGTTCAATCCCCATGTGATCTGCGTGGCAGGGTTAGTCTCCCAATCGGCACCGACCGAAGCCATTTTGCTGCCGGGCAAAGACTGAGGGATACCGTAGGCACCGCTGCTCTTGTTGAACGCGTAGACGTTCCAGTTCGACTCTTTCTGCCACAAGGACACCAGGCAGTTGTACTCCCCTTCACCCCACCCTCTGGCCATCACCTGACCATGCGCTACAGCTTTGGCGCTGCCGGGATCGGGCATGCCCGCTGCCGGAGCCTGTCGCCCTGCTGCCTTGGCCGCGGCCGCCGGGGGTGCGATCATTACCGGTTTCACGACCTGGTACGAGCTGCGCGCAATTGCGGGGACCGCGTGGTCTCCGGAGACCGCAAGCTCTTGAACCGCAGCCTCGGCACCTGTCTGGCCAGATCCTTGGGCGAGGGCGGCGGTCTCGGCCAGGGCAGATTCGCGTGGCATCGGGGCGATGGCTGCGACCAATATCACGCCAGCAGCAACGGTAAAGGCGAAAATGCGAAGGGGCAGCGGCTGGCGCACGCGGCGCGGTGTCGCCACAATCCCAGACTGAACTACCAGTTCCTGGGGTGATCCGTTCGGAGAATGCTTACCCACAGTGCTTAGACCCTAGCCCACAAGCCTTGGAATAGTCAGTGAGGTTCAGCGCACAGCCAGCATGACGGTGGTCACTGCGTCTAGCAGAAGGTCCACCTGGGCCTCCCGGTATCCACCTTTCCTGGGCGGAAAAGCGGCAGTTCGCACGTCATCGACGCTCAGCGATGCACCTGTCTGCAAGTATGCGGCAATTCTGTCGGCCAGCGCGTCGACCTGCCGGCGGTCGTAACCGTCAACGAGGAATGGCGCCCGGTCAAAGCGGTGACCCCGCGGCCTGGCGAGCCGGTTCAGAATCTCCTGCGCACTCGCACGGGCCTGCCCGTACCAAGCGTCGTCGCCCTCGCGTTGTCGGCTTCGCTCACGCTCACGCGTCGCAAAGGCGTCTTCTAATCGCTCCAGGGCAGCGTCGACGTGGGTTGTGGAATATCCGCCCTTCTGCATAGCGAAGGCTATGGTGCGGATGCTCTCAGCACTGACCACGACGGTGTCGCTGAGATCAGCGGAGTACGCACGACGCGCTTCTTCCAGGAAGTCTTCGACTTGCTCAACGTTGTAGCCGCGCTTGCGGGTCTTGGGGAAGGTCGTACTCACTGCTCTATTGTGCACCACCGCGCCAGATGAGACGCTCCACGCTGCGTCAGAGGACTTCGACCTCAGGTGAAGATCATGAACAGAATATAGGCGGCTGCTGCACTCGGCAGGATGGAGTCCAGCCGATCGAGAAACCCGCCATGCCCAGGCAACCACGTGCTGATGTCCTTGATCCCAAGGTCTCGTTTGATGAGCGACTCGGTGAGGTCACCAACGGTAGCGGTCAGCACCATGGTGAGCCCGAAGATAACGCCGACCCACCAGGATTCCTGGAGCATTAAAATTGCGAGGAGGATCCCCGCGACTACGGCCGTCACGGTTGCGCCGGCAAAACCCTCCCAGGTCTTCGCAGGGCTGATTCTCGGCGCCATCTTATGTCGGCCGAAGGCGAGACCGCTGGCATAGGCACCGGTGTCGATCGCGATCACGGTGACGAGGAATGCAAGCGTCCACCACTCGCCACCCTCTTGTGCCGTGAGCAGAACGGCAAAGCTAGCCAGGAAGGGAACGTAAACCTGCACAAGGGCGCCCGCGCCGACATCCTCTAGTAACGCCTTTGCCTGCACGCGGTGACTTGGACGAGCGAGTTCTGCGACTCTCCACAGCGTGACGAAGGCGATGCCAGCCAGGATGACAAGCCACTGCCCTGTCGCATCGAAGTAGAACGCTGCCGGGACTATAGCCAGCGCGGCAATAACTGTGGGGATGCGAGGAACATTATGCCCGGCAAACCGCAGCGCGCTGGCGAGCTCGAACGCCGTAAAGGCTACGAGGATGCCAGCAAGCACCATAAATAATTCTTTGATCACGATCAGGCTAAGTAGCATGGCTACGCCGAGGGCGAGTCCGATTGCCACTGCCGCCAGGAGGTTGCGTCCGACTCGCGCCTCAATTTTCTCGTTCGTGGCGTCCAGCTGTGCCCTTGTCGCCTCGAACTGCGCGCGCAAATCTTCAGCTGTCGCGTGGGCGAACACCTCGAATTCGGCACGCTTTACTTTGCGGCGCTGCCAACGCGAGGTCGGGGCAGAATCCTCACGAGAGTCTGACATTTAGACCTCGAGCAACTCGGCTTCCTTCTTTTTCAAGGCATCGTCGATGGCGTCCGCGTGCGCCTTCGTGAGGGCTTCGAGTTCTTTCTCGGCACGCGCCACCTCATCGTCACCGACATCCGATTTCAGCGCGTCGAGGTCGTCCTTAGCCTTACGCCGGATGTTGCGGATGGAAACCTTCGCATCCTCACCCTTTGCTTTGACAATTTTGACGTACTCTTTGCGGCGATCGGCCGTCAACTCCGGAAGGATGGCACGGATAGCGTTGCCATCGTTGCCCACGCTGGCACCGATGTGCTGGGCAGCGGCAATCGCCTTCTCGATGTCCTTCATCGACGATTTGTCGAACGGTGTGATGAGCAGTTGTCGGGCTTCAGGGTTGGTCATCGAGGCGAGCTGCCCCAGAGGGGTCGGCGTGCCGTAGTAGTCAACCAAAATCTTTTGGAAGAGCGCAGGGTTCGCGCGCCCGGTACGGACGTTGGCGAAATCGTCTTTAGCCGCCTCAACGGACTTGCTCATCTTCTCTTTGGCTTCCGCCAGCACATCGGTGATCACGCTTGCTCCCTACACCCGGTTGTCTGCACCAGTTTAGTTGGATACCAGAGTGCCAATGCTGTCACCACGGATGGCCGACGCAACGTTGCCGGCCGGTGCCATGCCGAAGACGACCATGGGCATCTTGTTGTCCATGCACAGGCTGAAGGCCGTTGAGTCGACAACTTTGAGACCCTGCACCAACGCCTCCTGATAGGTAACCCTCTCCAGCTTGGACGCGTCGGCGTGCTTGTTGGGGTCGGCGTCGTAAACGCCGTCCACGCCGTTCTTTGCGACCAGGACGACGTCCGCGTCAATCTCGAGCGCACGCTGCGCGGCAACGGTGTCAGTTGAGAAATACGGAAGCCCTGCGCCGGCGCCGAAAATGACGACGCGGCCCTTCTCAAGGTGCCTCTCGGCGCGGCGGGGAATGTAGGGTTCCGCGACCTGGGTCATAGAAATGGCGGACTGTACGCGCGTCGTCGCGCCAGCCTGCTCGAGGAAGTCCTGAAGGGCAAGTGCATTCATGACCGTGCCAAGCATGCCCATATAGTCTGCGCGCCCGCGGTCCATCCCGCGTTCCGAGAGCTCGGCGCCGCGGAAGAAGTTGCCTCCGCCGACGACTATGGCGATCTCAACCTCAGCGGCCACAGACGCGATCTCTTTTGCGATGGCGCTCACGAAGTCCGGATTGACACCGAGCGAGCCGCCGCCGAAAGATTCTCCGGAAAGCTTGAGGAGAACCCGTCTTTTGCCGGACTCAGATGTCATAGTTTCTCCCTCGGTGATCTTGTTGTACAGGTTATTAGGTTGGTCATAAAAAAGGGGTCCAAGACGCTTTCACGTCTCGGACCCCTCATCAACACCTGTGTTAGGCGCCGACCTTGAAGCGGGCGAAGCCGCTGACGGTCAGGCCCGCCTCAGACAACACCTTGTTGATGACCAGCTTGTTGTCCCGAGCATAATCTTGCTCAAGCAGGGAAACCTGCTTGAAGAACGCCCCCAGGCGGCCTTCGATGATCTTCGGCAGGGCTGCCTCAGGCTTGCCCTCGCCACGGCTGATCTCCTCAACGATTCGACGCTCGTTATCCACCTCGTCGGCCGGAACATCGTCGCGACTGAGGTAGATCGGTGCGGCAAACGAAATGTGCTGGGCAACGCTACGCGCCGTCTCAGCATCGTCACCGCTATATCCGACGACTACACCGACCTGCGCAGGCAGGTCTTTGTTGGTCTTGTGCAGATAAATCGAGAACTTCTCGCCGGACACGGTCGCCAGACGACGAAGTTCGATTTTTTCGCCGAGGATTGCTGCCTCGTCGCCGATCAGCTCACCGACTGTTTGGGTGCCAACGCTTGCGGCCAGGCCCTCTTCTACCGTGGTCGCGCCAGCGGCGACGACAGCATCAAGCACCTTGTCACCGAGGGCGACAAACTTCTCGCTCTTGGCAACAAAGTCGGTTTCACAAGCCAGTTCGATCAACGTGGCGATGGAACCGTTCTCCTTCGCCGTGATCAAACCCTCGCTGGTCGAGCGGTCCGAGCGCTTTGCATTGCTCTTCGCGCCGCGCAAACGAAGCAACTCGGTGGCCTTATCCAGGTCACCGCCAGCTTCGACAAGGGCGTTCTTAGTTTCGACCATGCCGGTGCCGAGGCGCTCGCGCAGTGTCTTAAGGTCTTCGAGGCTGAAATCTGCCATGGGAACTCCTCAGTAGTTGTATCGAATCGAAAGTTACTTGGCGTCCGTGGTCGCGACGGGCTTCTTCTCCGCCTCGGTTGCCTCTGCTTCGATTTTCTCTTCGGTCTCAGCCGTGGTCTCGGGCTTGTGCTCCGGGGTCACATCGGCGTCGGCTTCGGTCGCCTTAGCGGCAACAGCAGCGTCCGCGTCGTTCTCAGCGGTGGTTGCGCCAACACCTTCGGACTGGCCGAGAAGTTCGGCTTCCCACGCGGCGAGCGGCTCAACAGCAGACACGTTGCCCTCTTCAGGCTTCTGGTGGCGCTGGATGAGGCCTTCGGCGGCGGCGTCGGCAACGATGCGCGTCAGGAGACCGACAGAACGGATTGCATCGTCATTGCCCGGGATCGGGTACTGAACTTCATCCGGGTCGCAGTTGGTGTCAAGGATGGCGATAACCGGGATCCCCAGCTTGCGCGCCTCGTCGATGGCGAG
>JAODMI010000137.1 GCA_025464755.1 Homoserinimonas sp. | reverse complement strand
CGGACCCACTACCTCTTCCTTACCAAGGAAGTGCTCTACCAATGAGCTAAGGGGGCCAAACCTGGGCACACAGCAGAGCTGCGAGCCGCTTTGGCACCGTAAGAGACTAGCATCCCGCACGGTGCGGATTCGACATAACTACGCGAACGCGGGTAGCGCAATGCCCGGCAAGTGAAATGCCGAGAAGGATGGTCCCGCTCCAGTCAGCCGGTTGCCGTTGAGGCAGGCGTCACCGAACAGGCGCTCCCCCGTGACTCCCTCCTCCAATTCCACATCGAAGTCCTCCCGTGCGGCGACCACCAGCACGCATTCCTCTTCCGCCTCGCGCACGAAGACAAGCACATCCGCGGCAACATGCAGCCAGCGGATGCCGCCCCCATTCAGCGCCGGATGCCCGGTGCGCAGATGGATCAGCTGCGAATACAGGCTTATGGTTTCGTCGGCGTCGGCGGCCCAAGGCATAGGGGTTCGGGAGTGCTCACCGTCGACACCGGTGAGCCCGAGCTCGTCGCCGGCGAAGATGACGGGAATTCCCGGCAAGGTCACAGATAGGCCGAAAGCGACCGGAACGGTTCCGGGCCGCGCCGATGTTCGGAAGCGCGGCGTGTCGTGGGTGTCCAGTGCGTTCATATTGCCGAGACGTACCCGCCAGGGGAAGCCGGCGGTAAAACGCGTGTGCGCCGCCACAAGTTGCACACCTGTGTAGCTGGGGACTTGGCCCCGGGCGAAGCCGATACCTCCGCCCGCGGGGCTGCCCGGTTCGCACAGCCACCCCCACACCGGTCGGGTGAAGTTAGGGTAGGTCATCGCACCGTGCCAGGCGTCGCCCTGAAAGTCGATTGACGCGTCGTTCGTCGATTCGCCGAGCAAAATGGTGTCAGGGTTCACCCGCAACATGGTCCGGCGAATAGTGCGCCGCACTTGCTCGTTGAGGTCTTCTTCACCGAGACGTCCCGTCATATTCGCCACGTCGATGCGCCAGCCGTCAAGATTGTATGGAGGCTGCAGCCACTTGCCGACAACTGAGTCGGGCCCATCGATGAAGCGACGACGAACCTCGACAGAGTTCCAGTTCAGCTTGGGCAGGCTGGGTACGCCAAGCCATGACTCGTACGCCGTATTGCCTTCATCTTTCCAATGATAAAAATTACTCTCCACTGCTGCGGGGTTACCGTGCGCCGCCCTGAACCACTCATGACGGTCACCGGAGTGATTGCTGGTGAGGTCTCCGATAACGCGCATGCCGCGCGCATGTGCTGCCTCCACCAACCGGATGAGGGCGTCGTCGCCACCCAGCAGCGGGTCCACCCTGTCGAAGGATGATGCGTCGTAACGGTGGTTGGACCCACCGGGAAAGAACGGTGTCAGGTAGATCAGGTTGACGCCAAGATTGTGCAGGTGGCCGAGGCGTTGAATGATTCCGTCAAGGTCACCGCCATAGAACTGGTGTGCCCGACCTGGTTCCCGAACGTCCACGTCATCTGACCAGTCAGCCGGGATAGCCCATCCCGGTGTCGGTCGGGCATCCGCAGCATCCGAACGCGCGAATCGGTCCGGGAAGATCTGGTACATCACACTCGAGCGCACCCACTCCGGCGGCGCCTCGTGGGCGACGAGCTTGAAATCTTCGCTGTCAAGAGTTTCGAGGTCGTGAAGTCCGGCAGCGTTCAACCACTGCTGCGCCCCGCCCTCCAAAACGAGCAGGAAGCGGTACCCGTGAACGGGGTTCTCCACGTCAACACGGGCCTGCCACCAGTCCCAGCCGTCGGTTGAGGCGATGATGGATGCCGTGCTGAAGCGCGGCTCACGATTCGGATTCGATCGGGTGAATACGGCCGCAACCGGGCCGAAGCCGCGCGGCACGCGAACACGCACGGCAACCGCCTCCCCCAATGCAGGGGACTGCGTTGAGACGTAGAGCGGCGAACCGTCGTGGTGCGGTAGCAGCATGCTGGCGCTACTTGACCGCGCCAGCGGTGAGCCCGCCGACGATGTACTTCTGCAGGAAGAGGAATAGCGCCATGACCGGCAGCGCTGCCATGATCGCCCCGGCCGAGAACGCACTCCAGTCGGCATAGTTCGGGTTGGATACAAGTTTGTACAGCCCCACGGCGAGCGTTTGTTTCTCCGGGTCGATCAACAGGATGCTGGCGACAACGAATTCGTTGGTTGTGGAGATGAAGGACAGCAGGCCAACAACGGCCAGGATGGGGGCGACGAGCCGCAAGATGATGGTGAAGAAGATGCGCGCGTGGCCGGCCCCATCAATTTTGGCCGCCTCGTCGATGTCGCGCGGAATTGTGTTGAAAAATCCGTACATCAGGTAGGTGTTCACCCCGAGGGCGCCGCCCATGTAGACCATGATGAGGCCGATGTGGGTGTTGAGGCCGATGGCAGGGAACCAGTCGCTGATCGTGCTCATGAGCAAGAAGATGGCCACCACGGCCAGCAACTGCGGAAACATTTGCACGAGCACGATCGTCATCAGCCCGACACGACGGCCGGTGAACCGCATCCGTGAGAACGAGTATGCTGCCAGCGCGCCGAGGAAGACGGTGGCCACCGCCGTGATGCTCGCCACGAGCAGGGTATTGACGAACCAGGCGCCGAACGGGTTGGTGGGGTCGCTGAGGATGCGACCAAAGGCTTCGAAACCGATCTCTGCAAACAAGTGGTTTGAACCCGTGAGCGTGCCGCGGGGGTTCAACGCCGCCGACAGTACGTAGAGCAGCGGGAAGACCGAGAAGATGACCATGATGACGCCGACTATGTGGCGCCACCCGGTTGCGCGAAACCAGCGGCCGAACCGGAACGGGCGCCTAGTTGAGGGGGAATTACCCGTGCTTGCTGTGACGGTGGTGTTCATCAGTTCAACTCCTCCAAGGCCTTGGTTTTCTTGAAGCTGACAATCGAGATGGTCGCCACGATGACGAAGATGATGATGGTGAAGGCACTGGCAAGGCCGTAGTCGCGCAGTTGCCCGGTGAAGGCCACCTTATAAACCATGGAAATCAGGATGTCGGTGGACCCGACGTTCACACTTGCCAGCGGGTCGCGCGGTCCACCGCCGGTGAGCATGTATATCAGGTTGAAGTTGTTGAAGTTGAAGGCAAACGATGAAATCAGGATCGGGGCAAGCGTGACCAGCAGCAACGGCAACTTGATCAGCCGGAAGATGGCCCACGGTTTCGCGCCGTCTACAGTCGCCGCCTCCACGATGTCGCCCGGGATGGATTGCAGCGCCCCGGTGCACACCAGGAACATGTACGGGAATCCGAGCCACAGATTGACGAACAGGATGCTGGCTTTAGCCAATGTCGGATCGGTGAGCCAGGGAATCTCCGCCCCGCCCAGTAACACCTGGTTGATGAAACCGAAGCTCTCGCTGAGGAGGCCCGCCCATACCAGGGCGGAAAGGAACGCGGGGAACGCGTACGGCAAGATCATGGCGATGCGATAGAACTTGCGACCCTTCATCCGCAGGTCGTTGAAGACCAAAGCCAGGAAGAGGCCAAGGAAGAATGTGGTTGCTACCGACAGGAACGCGAACACGATCGTCCAGATCGTCACGTTGATGAGCGGATTCCGGATGCTGTCCTCGCTGAATGCGCGAGCGAAATTGTCCAATCCCACGTTGATACGCCAGCCGGGGAGGAGGGCATCGCCGTCCTCTGTTGTGAAAGCGCCCGTTCCGTTGTCTTGGTAGACGGTGCCGGTTTGGGCGTCCGTCATGGTGTCGGCCTGCTCGTCGTAGATGAGGGTCGACGTGTAGACGTACGCACTGCTGCCGTCCGGGGTGCGCAATGCGCCGTCATTGGGGTCGTCTGAGAACGGCACACGAAGGGCAGCGATCTCACCCTGACGCGCCAGTACATCGGCGAACGAGAGGCTTGTGTAACCATCGACGGCGACAGCCTTGCCAGCCTCCATCTCGGCCGACTTCACCCGCTCAAGCGGAGCATCCGTGCCGCCAACACTGACATCCCCTTCAGGGTCGGTCACCAGCAACCCCAGTCCCGCAATGTTCTCGACAACGGTGACTCCGTAGGTTGGCGAATCGGGTACGCGCTCAAGAGCTGAGCTCATCAGCGCGTCGACTGCCTGCGACTTGTCAGAGTTGTGGCCGGTTCCGTAGTTGGTGAACCCGATGTATGCCGTGTATCCGACGACGAAAATCTGGAATACGACGAGGAAGATGACGCCGGGGGTCAGATACTTGGCCGGAAGGTGCCGGCGGGAGAAGTAGATCCAGTTGACGACGATGGTGACGATCGCAACCAGCGCCGCAACCAGCCACTGTTCATCCAGGAAGAGGACAAGCAGAGCGTAGACGGCTATCGCGTCAACTATCCCCAGCAGGGCGATTTTGATTAAGAGCATCCGAAGGCCGACGGACGCCGCTTCAGCGATGCGCGCGGCGCTCTGGGAACGCCTGGATTGCTTGATGATCGCTTCATCACGTGGGGTGCTCACCGAGCCGCCTTCCTGACCGTCGCCACGAAGACGACGGAAATTTTGTGTCACTCACGATTCCCCCGGGCGGAGATGAGAGCATCCGTCCGGGGGGTCAGGGTGAGGTGTTAGCCGATGGCACCTTGCACGTCAGCGGCAAGCTTGCGCCAAATAGCAGTCGGGTCTTCACCGTTGATGATTGCTGCTTCGGCGATGCCCCAGAACTGCCACACGGCACCCATCTCGGGGATTGCGGGCATCGGCACGGCTTCCGCTCCGACAGCTGCGAAGCCGGCGACGATCGGGTCGCTGGATGCGGCCTCAGCGGATGCCTTCAGCGCGGGAAGCACATTGCCGGACGCGTAAAGAGCGGTCTGCACGTCTTCGGTTCCGAGATAGTTCACCAAAAAGTCGTTGGCAGCAACCTTGTTCTTGCTCTGCTCGCTGACGAAGAAGCCCTTCACTCCGGCGAACGGCTGAGCCGCTTCGACGCCGGGGCTGGTGATGAGGTCAACGGCGAGGTTGATGCCGGCGTCTTGGGCGGCCGTAACGTTCCACGGACCGGTCAGCCAGAAAGCGGCGTCCCCCGAAAGGAAAGCTTGCGAGGCGATGTCGCCGGTGATCTCGGTGTTAAGAACGCCCGTTCCGTTCTTGCCTTGAGCGGAGAGCCACTGTGCGTAGGCCAGTCCGCCTTCATTGCCGATCTGCAGGTCGGTGGCGTCGTAGCCGTTCTCGTCGCCGCCGAAGACCGGAGCGCCGAACGACGTCTGGAAGGGGTACAAGTGGTAAGGGTCGCTCTCAGGGCCCTGCTGCACGAGGAATGGGTGCGTGACGCCGGCAGCCGTGCCCTTGGCGATCATGTCATCGAAGCTGGTTGCAGCCTCGGGCACCAGGTCAGCGTTGCGAAGCAATGCGAGGTTTTCAACAGCGTACGGAAGCATGTACTGCTTGCCGTCATACGTTGCTGCAGCGTAGGCAACCTCCAGGAAGTCATCCTGCTTGTCCGCCAGCTCAATGGGTGCAACGACACCGTTGGTGACAAGTTCGCCCAGCCAATCGTGAGCGCCCATGGTGATGTCGGGGCCTTTGCCGGTGGGGACCTGCTGGAGGAAGTCGTCCTTGATTTTGGCGGTGTCTTTCGACACCAGCTTGACGGCAACACCGGTCTTGTTCTCGTACGCTGCTGCCGCAGCTTTGAGGGCGTCGACGCGTTCTGCGTCGACCCAAACGGTTAGAGCCGAGCTACCGTCGCCGGATGCGTCCCCTGCGCCGCCAGCGCACCCGGCGAGAGCCAGCACTGCCGTAGTGGCTAGAGCACCGGCCATGAGCATGCTGCGAGGGTTGAATCCCATGGATTTCACCTTCATTGGTGACACCTTTCATGTGCGAACGGCCCCGTCGCCACACGCCTAAGCTGTGCGCCGGACTTGCGGGTCGGTGGCGTGGTCGAGGACGTTCCGTAATGGTTCGCTGCTAACTGCAAGCGTTTACATTCATACCGTGTTGGCGCGCTATAACCAAGTTGCGGTACGGAAACGTTGCATTGTCTGCATGGCAGGCGAAAGTGCAACCGCTTACAGATAGTGGAACCTTGGCGTATCGTTTTGCCCATGACCCTCGAGAACGATCAGAGCGCCGCTGCGCCCTCCGCCGGCCAATCGGCCGTGCTATCCACTGCGCCCGAAGGCGGCGACCCGGTTGTCACCACCGGCAGCGAATGGTGGCGCACCGCGGTCATTTACCAGATTTATCCGCGGTCGTTCGCAGACGCCTCAGGGGACGGCATTGGCGACCTTCCCGGAATCACCGCTCGCCTCGATTCACTCGGGCAGCTCGGCATCGACGCTATCTGGCTCTCGCCGTTTTTCACCTCGCCTCAGCGCGATGCGGGATACGACGTCGCCGACTATTGCGACGTAGACCCATTGTTCGGCTCCCTCGCCGACTTCGATCGCATGCGGGCGAAAGCGCACGAGCTCGGCATCCGTGTCATCGTCGACCTCGTTCCCAACCATTCATCGGATCAGCACGTGTGGTTCCAGGAGGCGCTAGCCGCAGGCCCCGGATCTGACGAACGAAGAAGATACATGTTCCGCGACGGCCTCGGCGCAAACGGCGAACTGCCTCCAAATAACTGGGAATCAGTGTTTGGAGGACCAGCCTGGACCCGAATTGAGGAAGCAGACGGCGAGCCGGGTCAGTGGTACCTGCACCTTTTCGACTCGACGCAACCAGACTTCGACTGGACCAACCGGTGGGTGCGCGACCAATTTCTTGACATTCTGCGCTTTTGGCTCGACCGCGGCGTTGATGGATTCCGGGTGGACGTTGCCCACGGCATGATCAAGGCCGAGGGGCTTCCCGATTGGACTCCCCCAGCGGCGAGCGGCAGCATGGGCGGCGGAGCCGGGCCTGAGGGTGAGGAAACAGCATCAGCGACCGCGCCATACTGGGCGCAAGAGGGTGTTCACGACATTTACCGGGAATGGCGTTCGCTGCTGAACACCTACGAAGGCGACCGCGTTTTGTGCGCTGAAGCCTGGGTCGACCCCCTTAGCAAGGTCGCATTGTGGGTTCGTCAGGATGAGATGCATCAGGCATTCAACTTCGCCTACCTGGAGTCTCCGTGGGATGCACCAGCGTTGCGCACGGTCATCGACCAGTCGCTGGAGGCATTCAGCAGTGTCGGGGCTCCCAGCACCTGGGTTCTCAGCAACCATGACGTCGTTCGCCACGCCACCCGGCTCGCCGTGACCGCAGAGAACCCGCAAGGCCACGGCCTCGGCCCCACAAGCGCAGGCCTGCCCGACCCTGCGGTGGGACTTCGCCGCGCGAGGGCTGCAACCACAATGATGCTCGCGCTCCCCGGCAGTTCGTACATCTATCAGGGCGAGGAGCTCGGGCTCCCCGAAGTAATCCATCTCCCAGACGAGGCACGCCAGGACCCGACCTGGTTTCGCACTGACGGTGAGCGTTACGGACGTGACGGCTGCCGGGTTCCGATCCCGTGGGAGTCTGACAAGCCGGCATTCGGCTTCAGCCAAACCGGAGACACCTGGCTGCCCCAACCAGCAGAATGGGCCGACCTCGCCCGCGATGCGCAGCTGGGCGTGCCCGGGTCAACACTAGAGCTTTACCGCACCCTCCTGGCCCTTCGCGCGGAACACCGTCTGGGTCTTGGGACGATGCAGTGGGTTGAAGGCTACTCGGGCGACGTCATCGCTTTCACAAACGGCCACGTTCTGGTGATCGCAAACACCGGAACGGAAGCGGTCGAGCTGCCTGCCGGTGCGGAAATTCTATTGGCCTCAAGCGATGTCAGCAGCGGAGTGCTTGGCGCCGACACCACCGTGTGGATGAAGGCGTAGATCGGCCACGGCCAGCTGGCGGGCTCTCACGATCTCGTCGGCTGGCCTGCGCGGGCTGCACGATCATGTCACCACTGCACCGGCTCGTCGGGCGCGGTGGGCCTGAAGGGACGCAGTCACGCGTCCCGGCGATTGACCTAGTTGGCGTTCGCCTTCAACCATGCGTAGGGGTCCACCGGAATACCGTCAAGGTGAACTTCGAAGTGCAGATGCGGGCCGGTCGAATTGCCCGTGGAGCCCACCGCTCCAACTTGCTGGCCGACAGTGACCTGCTGGCCGACGGCTACCGTGGGTGAGCCCCACAGCATGTGGCCGTACAAGGTCTTCACCTTCTGCCCGTTGATAACGTGCTCTACGGCAACAAAAACTCCGTACGGGCCATCCGTGCCGTGCACCTCCGTGACAACGCCATCGGCGACGACTTGGATGGGAACCCCCAACCCCGGGGCGAAGTCCAGCCCGGCATGAATGGACGAGCAGAAGGAGCACGCAGCTCGCGGCCCAAACCCGCTGGAGATGGGAACACCGGTGGCGAAGGGCCATTGAATCGTGCCCGCTGGGTTGTTCGTGAAGGTGAACACCTGGTTGCCAAACCGCTTACGCATCTCATCACCCACGGAGACGACCGAATAGCTGTCGCGAGCCGACGCTGACGCAGTGGTCGCCTCCGAACCGGAAACGTCAACTCGTTGCACCTCGGCCTCCGCAGAGGCCGTAGCCTGCGGCACCTCGACGGCCTCCGTGTAGAAGGCGCTAGCGGGAACCGAAGTCGCGACAAGCATGGCTCCCACGCCCATCATGGCCCCAACAGAAGTCAGCTTGGCGATGAGCGCGCGAGCATTGACTTTCTTTGACTTGCCAAGGGCGGGCCACACGGAATTCGCAGGAGACCGCCGAGCAGCCCGACGCTGAACAGTGGGACGCTGAACAGTGGGACGTTTGCCCTGATTCGCAGCACCCCGCCGCGACCGGGGTGGCCGGGCTGCCGCGCGCTGCTGCATTTCGCGCATTTCGCGACGCGACTGCGGCTGCCGTGCGCTCAGCTGGGTGTCGGAGATTCCGTCTGCCTGTGCCGGCAGCTCGGGGTCAGTTCCCCAGGCGAGATTTGTCACGCGTATAAAAACTTTCTGTTGCTAACTGGTGGTTGATGTGCGACCACAAAAAATTCCGCTTCCAGCCTGCGACTCGCGCACACTTGGTAACGGATTCATAAAGAATACTCGATCCCACTGGACGCTCGCGACCCCCCGAACTAGGGGCGCCAACAGGCTATCTCTAGTTTGCGTTGGCTTTAAGCCACGCGTACGGGTCTACAGAGACGCCGTTGAGCGAGATTTCCAGGTGCAGATGCGCTCCCGTTGAGCGCCCCGTGCTGCCTACGGCGCCCAGGTAGGTGCCCACGGTTACGTGTTGGCCCGCGGCCACACCGATGGAGCCGTACTGCATGTGCGCGTACAAGCTGCGAACAGTCTGGCCGTTGATGACGTGTTCGACCGACACACTGTTGCCGTAAGCGCCACCGACACCGGTGGCAATGACCACGCCGTCGGCAATGGATCCGATCGGGGTGCCGGCACCCGGGGTGAAGTCGAGACCATTGTGGTGGCCACCGCTGCGCATGCCGAACCCGCTCGTGATCGGGGAACTCGGGAAGGGCCATTGCACGGAGCCACCAGAGTTGTTCGTGTATGAGCCGATCATGGCGGCGGCCGAATACCGAGCGGCAGCAGGCTTTGCAACAGGCTTCGGTTTGGGCTTGACCACGGTGTAGCCGTCGCGGCTGCTGACAGCAACCGCGCTCGACTCTTGCACCGTCACGGACTGAGTCTCGGCCACGGCGACAACGTTGGCCGACTCATCCGCCTCATTGTAGAAAGCGTTGGCAGGCAAGGAGGTAGACACCAGCAAGGCACCAACACCTGCCATGGCGCCAAAGGTCATCATCTTGCTGACAAGTTTGCGAACGCCGCGTCCCTTACCGGAACCAGCTCCGCTCGACAGGGCAGGGAGAACTGATGGGGTGGCACTTTTCGCACGCGATGACACGCGGCGACGACCGTTTAGTTGTATCACTACAGGTAGACCGGCTTACTCTTCGCGCCACATCAGCATGATGACATGGCGACTCTCGACGACTGATCAGCTCGTTCGGCTGATCCGATAATTCAGGACATTTGGTTCGGGTTCTACGGGTTGTTCCAAGGGCGGAACTTTCCGACAGTACCCCAGGTCGCAACCAAAATCCCAGCCCTGAGCCTTAATTGGAGAGTTCTGCCAGCTTTCGCTCCAGCGAGTAGGCCAACTGAGGTGGCGCTGCGAGGATGAAATTTTGCGACGCGGGAAGGCCATTACCGCCCGTCACCAAAGCACCCGCCTCCCGCGCAATCAACGCGCCAGCCGCGTGATCCCACGGTTGCAGACCGCTCTCGAAGTAGGCGTCAAGGCGTCCGGAGGCGACAGAACAGAGGTCCAGGGATGCTGCACCTATACGACGAATATCGCGGACGTGGCCCAGCAGACCCGCAATCGTCACCCCCTGCGAGGACCGCTTGGCGGAGCTGTAAGAGAAGCCGGTACCGACCAAAGCCTGGCTGAGCTCAACTTCACGGTTGACGCGAATCGCCTCGGCGCCGAGGAAGGCACCTCCCCCGGTGACCGCAGTGAACAACTCGTCGATTGCCGGGTTGAAGACGGCTCCCGCGATCGCTCTCCAGGTTGCCGGGTTTGGTTCCCCCTCCACCACGGCGATGCTCACCGCGTACTGGGGGATCCCGTAGAGGTAATTCACGGTGCCGTCGATGGGGTCAACGATCCAGGTGAGGCCGCTGCGGCCAGCATCCGCTTCACCTTCTTCACCGTAAAAGCCATCATCGGGACGCGCATCGGCAAGGAGGGAGCGGATGAAGTTCTCGGTCTCACGATCGGCCAGCGTGACAATGTCTTCCACCGAAGACTTGCTCGCCGCGACAGTGACACCCTCCGCACGCCGTCTGCGCGCCAGTTCGCCGGCGCTGGTCGCGATTCGCCGGGCAAGGGTGAGCAGTTCAACGTTTGCGTTAGACATCGGTAGCCTCCTGGTTGTGACTCCCTAACGCTACGTCCGCAAAAGAGTGCCGAACGCCCGGGGTAAAGAAAAGACCCGGTGATGACCGGGCCGTTTCTGATGGTGGCAAGTGAGGGATTCGAACCCCCGAAGGCTGAGCCGTCTGATTTACAGTCAGATCCCTTTGGCCGCTAGGGTAACTTGCCATTGCGCTCCCGCCCACATGTAATCATCTGAGCGAGGACGCACAGGCAAGAATACATTGTGTTGGGCGTCACTGTGACACCCACGCCTTGCTGCCCCGCTGTATGGCGGTGGCGTCTGCCGGGTGCGCCCGTTCAGAAGTAATGGTGACGGCGGAACGCGTGGCTGACGGGAAACCGGTGACGGCCGGAAAGCGGAACCCTCGTCGCCTACTAATATCGGCCTGAGGCCAAGGGAGGTGTGATGCCGGGGATTCACGAAGTGGCTCAGCTTGCCGGCGTCAGCACGGCGACGGTTTCCCGCGCCCTGAGCGGCAACGGGCACGTCTCCCCCGCAACGCGCACTGCCGTCCTGATGGCTGCAGAAGAGCTCGGGTACGTTGTCAGCTCCAACGCATCAAGCCTCGCCACCGGTAAAACCAAGAACGTGGGCGTCGTCATCCCCTTTCTGAACCGCTGGTTCTTCAGCGCAGTATTAGAAGGGGCGGAGACCGCCCTACTCAGCCACGGGTACGACTTGACGCTATACAATCTCGGCGGCGGCGCCGAACAGCGCCAAAGCGTTTTCGAGCACTTCCTGTTGCGTAAGCGCTTGGATGCCGTCATTGCCATCTCCCTGGAGCTGACCCCCACAGAGCTCACCGGCTTGCTGAACATCAACAAACCGATCGTCGGTGTTGGCGGCCCCCTGAGAGGCGTTCGCACCCTAAGCATTGACGACGTGGAGGTGGCGCAGCTGGCCACCGAACACCTGCTGTCGCTGGGGCACCGCATGATTGCGCACATCGGCGGCACCAAAGACTACGAACTCGACTTCCATTTGCCAACGAACCGTCGCGTCGGGTACGAGGGCGCGCTCGAAGCAGTCGGCATCTCCGTGGACCCCCGACTCTTTCAGGCCGCCGACTTCACCATCCAGGGCGGATACACGGCGGCGAAACAATTGCTGGGAAACCCGCGCAACCGGCCGACGGCAGTGTTCGCCGCATCCGATGAGATGGCAATTGGTACCATCTTGGCTGCCCGGGACATGGGGCTCAGCGTGCCGGGTGACATCTCCGTCATCGGCATCGACGATCATGAGCTGAGCGAGTTTTTCGGGCTTAGCACCGTCGCCCAGTTTCCGGCGCTACAAGGTCGACTTGCCGTTGAGATTCTGATGGACCAGTTGCATCCGACTAGCCGATCACAAGGTTCCCTGAATACGGCTTTGCCGTACGAGCTGATTGTGCGCTCCAGCACGGCTCGGCCAAACCCGCGACGACGTTAGTACCAGCCTGGGTGCGACGCATCGCGCCCGGTACCATGGGGCCATGGCTGATTCAACTTTCGACATCGTAAGCAAAGTCGACAAGATGGAGGCGGACAACGCACTCCACCAGGCTCAGAAAGAGATCTCGCAGCGCTACGACTTCAAAAACGTCGGAGCGTCGGTTGACTGGAGTGGCGAAAAACTGCTCATGAAGGCCAACTCTGAGGAACGAGTGAAGGCTGTGCTTGAGGTTCTGGAACAGAAGTTCATCAAGCGT
>JAODMI010000050.1 GCA_025464755.1 Homoserinimonas sp. | reverse complement strand
CGCTGCCTTTGAGACGGCCGGCTTACGCGACGTGGTCCGACCGCTCGTCCCAGACGGTTTCACCTACTGGGACTATAAGCAGCTCGCCTTCCCCCGCAATCAGGGAATGCGCATCGACTTCATCCTCGGATCGCCCGCTTTCGCCGACCTCGTCACAGGCGCGAGCATCCACCGGGATGAGCGCAAGGGTGACGCTCCCAGCGACCATGTGCCGGTAGTTGTCGACCTCGACGTGGAAACGACAGATGATGACGATCGGCCGATGATCTTTTAGCGTCCAGCGTCACACTCGATCACCTCGTCAACACGACACGACACGACACCGGCACTGGCACTGGCACTGGCACTGGCACCGGCACCGGCACCGGCACCGGCACCGGCCATGGCATGGCATGGCGCTGCCGCAGCCCAACCGATCCCATTCGGTGACCAGCACCCGGTCGCGTCGGCGGTGCGTGACATCCTGGGCACGTTGGGCCTCCCGCTCGCACTGAAACAGTCCCCCCGCCGGGACAGGCAGCGCACATTTCGGTTCCCGCCGGCGAGGCGGAGCTGTAGCGGCTTTTCGGATCGAACACCCCGGATGGGCTCCTCAAGAAACGACACACCCGGTCATGAAGCGACCGCGTCGAAGGCGCGGCGCAGGCAACGCCTCAGCGATGTTGCGCCGCATGACTTTTCGCTTCGCGCGAAGACAGCACTGCGCCATACGGTGAATGCGTGACCAGCACTGCGCCCATCCACGAGCTCCTTCCCGAGACCCGACGCTATCCGCCGCCTGCAGGCATCGCCGCGGCCGCAAATGTGGGGCCCGACGCCTGGGCAGCAGCGAATGCAAACCCGGTGGCCTTCTGGGAACGCGCCGCGAAGCGCCTCGATTGGGATCAGCCCTGGCAGACGGCACACACCTGGCATCCTGCACTTCAGGATGACGGTACGTTGCGGCCGCCAACAGCCGAGTGGTTCACCGGGGGAACGCTCAACGTCGCGGTTAACTGTGTCGATCGGCATGTGGCGAATGGTTGGGGCGACAAGGTTGCCTACCACTTCGAAGGTGAGCCGGGCGATACCCGTACCTTGACCTTCGCCGATCTGCAGCACGAAGTGTCACGCGCTGCGAACGCGCTCACCGAGCTGGGTATCGTCGCCGGTGACCGGGTTGTCGTCTACCTTCCGGTGATCTTGGAAACGATCATCATCACTCTCGCCATTGCCCGCATCGGCGCCGTGCATTCCCTGGTCTTCGGCGGATTCAGCGCTGAGGCCCTGCGTTTTCGCATCGAAGACACCGGCGCCAAACTGCTTGTCACCTCCGATGGGCAATTCCGCCGCGGCAAGGCCGTCGCTGTTAAGGCGCAGTCCGATGAGGCGGTGCAAGGCCAGCCGACGATCGAGCATGTGCTTGTCGTACGTCGCACCGGGGCAGCCGACGTGCCGTGGACCGAGGGTCGCGATGTCTGGTGGCACGACATCGTAGCGGGACAGCCTGACGTGCACATTCCGCAGTACTTCGATTCGGAGCATCCGCTTTTCATCATTTACACATCCGGAACGACCGGCAAGCCCAAAGGCCTGGTGCACACCACCGGCGGGTACCTGACACAGGCATCGTGGACGCACTGGGCTTCGTTCGATGCGAAACCGGATGATGTGCACTGGTGCACGGCGGACCTAGCCTGGGTTACCGCCCACACCTACGCACTCTACGGACCGCTGAGCAACGGAACAACGCAGGTTATCTACGAGGGCACCCCCGACACCCCCAACCGCAGCCGCCACTTCGACATCATCCAGAAGTATGGCGTCACCACGTATTACACAGCGCCAACGCTTATTCGCACCTTCATGACCTGGTTCGCCGACGGAGCGCCGACGCAGTACGACCTGTCCAGCATCCGGCTGCTGGGGACCGTGGGTGAGGCCATCAATCCTGAAGCCTGGATGTGGTTCCGCGACAACATTGGAGCCGGCGTCGCACCGATCATCGACACCTGGTGGCAGTCCGAGACGGGAGCCACAGTGATGGCACCGCTTCCAGGGGCGTCCACCTTGAAACCCGGGTCTGCCACACGGGCCTTGCCGGGAATGATCACCCGTGTGGTGGATGATCGGGGCAACGATGTGCCACCGGGGGCCGGCGGCTACCTCGTGATTGAGGGCACCTGGCCCTCGATGGCGCGCACCGTGTGGGGGAACCCGGAGCGTTACCTCGACGCCTACTGGCGCCGCTTTGCCGAGCAGGGATACTTCTTCTCCGGTGATGGCGCAAAAATGGATGCCGACGGCGACATTTGGGTGCTCGGACGGGTAGACGATGTCATCAACGTCTCAGGCCACCGCCTCTCGACGATAGAAATCGAGTCGTCTCTGGTGTCGCATTCGCTGGTTGGGGAGGCGGGCGTCACCGGCGCGGACGATTCGACGACGGGTGAGGCGATCGTCGCGTTTGTGGTTCTGTCCCGGCCCCTCGAGGCCGGCGAGGACGCGTCCGCCATTCTGCGCGCCCATGTCGCCCAACAAATCGGACCGGTGGCGAAGCCACGTGACATCGTGTTCGTGCCGGATCTGCCAAAAACGCGCTCCGGCAAGATCATGCGTCGGCTGCTGAGGGACATCTTCGACGGCAGGCAGCTCGGCGACGCCACCAGTTTGCAGGACGCAACTGTTCCGTCGACGATCGCGGCAATTGTTGCCGCGCGTTAGTGCAGCAACGCTGTCGCCAGCAACAGGATGGGCACAGCTCCCAGGGTTGTAAGCAACGCAGTGTCCCGCGCCAAAATAACGCCGCGCTCATACCGTTGTGCGTAGTTGAACACGTTTTGGCCCGTCGGGAGCGCCGCTAACACCACGACGGCGAAAAGCTCGGCACCTTCGATCTCGAAAATGAATCGCCCGAAGAGCCAAGCCGCAACAGGCATGACTACCAGTTTTATCGCCGACGCCAGCAGCACATCCCGCCGGCCCGAACCGGGCTGCAGCAGGCGCTGCCCATGCAGCGACAGCCCGAAGCTGAGCAACACTACCGGTACTGCGGCGGCGCCGGTTAGGCGCAGGGGCTCCATCACCACTGCGGGAAGCGTGATATCGGTGACCGAAAGCAGGACACCCAATGCCGACCCAATGATGATCGGGTTGCGAAATGGTTGTGTCAACACTCGTTTGAGCGACATCTTCTTGCCGGTCGTTGAATCGAGGATGGCCACCACGATGGGGACGAAAACGAGCATTTGCAGCAGCATCACGGGTGCTGCATACGCGGCATCCCCGAGGACATAGACAGAAACAGGAATACCAATGTTGTTTGCGTTCACAAAGCTGGAGGCAAATGAGCCGATCATGGCCTCCGGCACCTTGCGCCGCCAGATCAGCAAGGCAACGGCCGCGAAAAGTGCGAAAGCCAGCATCGCCGCCAGCAGCGACACGACCATAAGATGCGAAAACAACAGCTCGACATCTGCTTCCGCCAGCACGGTGAAGAGCAG
>JAODMI010000017.1 GCA_025464755.1 Homoserinimonas sp. | reverse complement strand
CTGCCGAGTCTGACAACGAATGGCTGTGGTTACTGACACACGACAGCGCCCCTGAGCCCAGAGCTCTGCAGCAACTCCTTGCCGCCGTTGAGATCGCGCCTTCTGTCGCCATCGCCGGCCCCAAGCTGATGCGGTGGGAGCAACCGGATGTCATCGCCGAGTTTGGTGAGTCGATGACCAAGTTCGGCGCATCCATGCCCCTTGTGGAGGGTGAACTGGACCAGGCGCAGCACGATGTTTCGGATGACGTCCTCGGCGTTGCCGCCCACGGCATGTTCGTGCGCCGCTCGCTCTGGAGCACGCTCAACGGCTTCGACCCTGAACTTCAGAGTGTGGATGCCGGGCTCGACTTCTCGATTCGTGCGAGGCTCGCTGGTTTCCGCGTCGTGCTGGTGCCGGGCGCACGAGTGGCAACTGCTGGTGGCCCGGAACATTTCGGGCGCAGGACCGTGTCGGCGTCACGCCACGCGCGCCTGGCCCGTTCCGCGCAACTGCACCGACGGCTCACCTATGCGCCTCTCGCCGCTCTCCCGCTGCACTGGCTGTCCCTCCTACCCTTGGCCGTCCTGCGCTCCTTGTGGGATCTGCTCGCCAAACGGCCAGGAACCGTCCCCGGCGAATTTTCTAGTGCCTTCGCTGCTGCCTTCGGCGGTGGCAAGGTCGCTCGCGCCAGAGGCAACCTGCGCCGTACCCGGGTTCTGGGCTGGCGAACCATTGCTCCGCTTCGCCTGGGTTGGGCGGAGGTACGGGAACGGCGGGCGCAGGCACGTGAAGCTCAGATGGCCGGCTCTGCAGTCGCAATAGGCGAGCCGCCCGTCAGCTACTTGAGTGGCGGCGGCCTCGGTGTGACCGCTTTCGCCATCGTGCTCGGCTTGGTCGCCTTCGGACCCCTCCTCGGGGCTCAGGTCGTCAGTGGCGGTGGGCTCTCGCTCCTTGACCCGAATATTTCCGCGCTTTGGGGCAAGGTCGGCTTCGGCTGGCGTGAGATCGGCACAGGTTTCCTCGGCGCTTCCGACCCATTCCTTTACGTGCTGGCCGGCCTTGGGTCGTTAACGTTCTGGGCGCCATCGTTCAGCATTGTGCTGGTATTTTTCGCTGCGCTGCCGCTGGCCGCGATGGGCGCCTGGTTCGCCGCGAGACGGATCAGCACGACACCATGGATTCCCACCGTCGCCGCGGTGCTTTGGGCAGTGGCACCACCGCTGCTGTCCTCCCTCACCACCGGCCACCTTGGCGCCTCCCTCGCGCACATGCTGTTGCCGTGGTTCGTGCTCGCTCTGCTGAACGCCGCACGGTCGCTGCCCGCATCCGCAGCATCCGCCCTGCTCATGGCGGTCATTGCGGCATCCGCTCCCATCTTGGCGCCCGTTCTCCTGGCCTCTTGGGTGCTCTGGATGGTGGCAAGACCGCGCAGCGTTCTTCGCCTGGTCGGCATCCCCATTCCCGCGCTCGCACTCTTCACGCCGTTAGTTATTGACCAACTCAGGCGTGGTAACCCGCTCGGCCTGTTAGCGGATCCCGGTGTGCCGTCCGCATCGACCCCGGTTACCGGCTGGCAGTTGGCTTTCGGCAGCGCCGATGGCGGCCTCAACGGCTGGGTGACTTTTCTGCGCGCTATCGGTCTTGACGGCGCACTTGCGCCCTACATCGTTGTTGTGCTGCTTGTTCCGCTCATAGTTTTGGCCCTGCTGTCACTCTTCCTGCCCGGCACCCGTCGAGCTGTGCCGGCCCTGTCGGTGGCTTTGGCTGGCTTCACGTTGGCGGTAGTCAGCTCGCTGGTTTCGGTGACGTCAATCGGCGCCCACACCGTCACCATCTGGCCGGGGTCTGGTCTTAGCGTGTTTTGGCTCGGCCTTGTCGCGGCGGCGGTGGTGTCCCTGCAATCGCTTCGACGTGCTTCCCTGGCATCCGCCGGTCTGCTGACGGTCACCGCGTTTGTCGTAGCTGTACCGCTCCTGGCCGCCAGCTTCATGGGGGTATCGGATGTTGCGCCCGGTGCCACCCGAATCGTGCCCGCTGTCGTCGAGGCAGAGTCAGGATCCCGCCCCGACATCGGAACGCTTACGATCATCGCGCAAGCAACCAACGAGCAGGACACGGTCGCTGCCGTGCTGCAGCGCGGTCTGGGGACGACCCTGGACGATCAGTCATCGCTCAGTGCGACCGCCCGCGAGCTGAGCGGCACCGATCAGCGGTTGGCGATGCTGGCGGGCAACCTCGCCTCACGCAGCGGTTTGGATCCCACCGATGACCTGCAAGAGCTTTTCATCGGGTTCGTCGTCCTGGCTGATGTCGACCCAAATTCCGCGGATTTGGAGGTGGCGACGGCGGTGCATGACCGGGTTGCCGAAGCTTTGGACGGCAACGAACGGATGACGGCGGTAGGTCAGAGCGCTAATGGTTTACTGTGGCGCGTCGCAGCCCAGCCGACCGAGGTATTCCAGACGGGTCCGAGCAACACCGGCACACCGATCGGCATTGCTGTGCTGGCAAGCCAGGCTCTCATTTTCTTCCTCACCCTCCTGCTTGCCGTCCCGACGTCGCGCCGGGAGCGCCGGGTGCGCACCAGCGCTGGGAGCTTCGACGAGCCGGCGACCACTTTCGATGAGGATCCCCATGTCTGATCCGCAGCTTCCCACCGGTCAGCCCGATGCGGCTGAACCGACGTGGCCCGACGCCGACACCGACCCCGAACTTGCACCGCCGGTGCGTAGCCCGGTAACGGCCAAAGGGGTTGCCGTTGTGGGTGCCCGGGTGATAGCTGGCGCGGTCGGGGTCGCGGTTGCCTTTGCCGCCGTTACCGCCTCAAGCTTCCTGCCGCTGCCGTCTTACTCTGTGACGCCGCCGGGCGTATCCGTCACGCCTGTGCCTGCCTTGCAGCAGCGCGCCTGCGCCGGCCCGGTGCTGCGTCTCGGTGGTGAGATGGGTGAAGGTGCAACAGTCGTTTCGGCGGTTGGTGCGCCCGAGGTTGCCCATGCCGCAAGCGGCGGACGGGTTGAAACGGTCCAATTCGCGGCGACGGATGAAAGCTCCGGCAAGGCGGCCACCGTTTTGACGTTGCCGGCTCCGGATGACGCATCTCACGCACTGTTCGCGGGCAGCCAAAGCCAGCTGGTATCTGCAGGCACGCTTGCCGGGCTGGCCACAGCCAACTGTGCTGAAGCCGTCAGTCAGGCGTGGCTGGTTGGCGGTTCGACGGCCACGGGGCGCACCACCCTCGTTCGGCTCAGCAACCCCGGCACCGTCATCGCCACTGTGAGCCTTTCGGTCTTCGGCGAGCTGGGGCTCGTGGATGCGCCCGGAACCGACGGTATCGTCGTTCAGCCAGGCAGCGAGCGCATCCTCTCACTTGCCGGGCTCGCTCCCGATCTGGCATCCCCTGTCGTGCACGTGACAAGCGTCGGCGGTCGCATCGTCGCCACCCTGCAACAAACGACTGTGCGTACTCTGCAGGCAGGTGGCGTGGATTTTGTCGCGCCAACCCAAGCACCATCGCGCAATATGGTGATCCCCGGTCTCGTGCTCTCCAGCCATGAGCTGATCGAGCATGGGGGAGCCATTGCCGGCTTCGAAGATCTCGCTCCGACGGTGCGCTTCTTCGTACCCGGTAAAGAGACAGCTCATGCACGGGTGGTTGTCAGTTCAGAAAGCGGCGCCAGTGAGCCGGTGACCGTGACGCTGGATATGGCGGCGGGGCGCACCTCCGAGTTGCCTTTGCAGGAGTTCGCAGACGGCAGCTACACCGTCACAATTGATTCGGACGTGCCGGTTGTCGCTGGTGCCCGCGTTTCGACAATGTTTGATGGTGGTGCTAACGACTTTGCCTGGCACGCAGCAACGCTGCCAGTGCGGGAGCGCGCCCTGGTCGCCGTCGCGCCGGGCCCCGGAGCTGCCATGCATCTGCACAATCCCACTGAAACGGATGCCGCCGTCACTATTGCCCCTTCCGCAGATGCGACGAAAACGGTTACAGTCCCCGCCGGCGGAAGCGTCGCCGTAGCAGTTGGCGCGGGCAGCGCCTATGAACTGAGCGGCTTCGATGCACTGCACGTCACCGTCAGTTACCTCGGTGACGGCGTGGTGTCGAACTTCACTGTGACGCCGCCGGGCCCCGGGTCCAAACCACTCCTCGTCTACCCTTGACGCTGGGTTAGTGGTGGCGGAATCGTTCCGGTGCCAGATCCCACGGGTCCTTGCCGAGAAGCTCGGCGACGGCGCGGAACACACAACTTTCGATCACCATGCGGCGGTGGAACTCGTCGTGCTTGTGCAAACGCGCAAGCCGTTCGATAGGTAGACGGAACAGGATGATCCGCCGCTCCGGCACGATCACCAGCCAACGGTCGACCAGGCCATTGGCGCTAGGCTCGCCGGGGAGTGCGGCAACTTCGAACCGCACGTCGGCCAGATCATCCGGCCAGACATCTTTCAGGTACCCTGCAGTCGACGCCACGGTCATATCGAACACGTCGGTGCGGGTGCGCAGCATCGGCAGGTGCGGACCGGTGACGGCCGCACGAATACCCCGGCCGTGGCGATCACGCCAGCCCGGCCGCGATGATGCGCGTGTGAGACGGGTTCGGGCCATGGGCTAAGTCTAAACTGTGGGTAATGAACGGTCGCCCTTGTAGCAAAGTCGCGTGCTCCCATGATGCGGTATCGAGCCTGACGTATGTTTATGCGGACTCGATGGCGGTGCTCGGGCCGCTCAGCCAGAAAGCTGAACCGCACAGCTATGACCTCTGCAGCAAGCACTCTGAACGGCTTTCTGTGCCGCAGGGCTGGCAGGTTATCCGTCATGTAGCTTTGGGAGCATGAGCCCAGCTATCGACCTCTCGCCATTCATTAAGGCCTACGACGTTCGAGGCCTGGTGGGAAGCCAGCTGACACCCGAAGTGGTGACTGCCCTTGGTGCGGCCTTCGCTGATGAGGTGGGCGCAGCGGGCACGGATGTCGTTGTCGGCCACGACATGCGCGACTCATCCCCGGGTTTCGCGGCAGCATTCGCACGCGGGGCGCAAGCCCGTGGCGCGAACATCGTCTCCATTGGACTTTGCTCAACCGACGAAACCTACTTCGCCTCCGGACACTTGAACGCCCCAGCGGCCATGTTCACTGCCAGTCATAACCCGGCAACCTACAACGGCATCAAGTTCAGCCGGGCCGGTGCTCAGGGCATCAGCTTTGACACCGGGCTGCGCAGCATCCGGGACCGTGCCACCGTCTATTTGGAGAGCGGTATGGACGCCGTTGCCACGCCAGGCAGTTACCGCACGCTAGATGTTTTGGCTGACTATGCCGGGTATTTGCGCCAGCTGGTCGACCTGAGCGGCATTCGTCCCCTCCGTGTGGTTGTTGACGCGGGCAACGGGATGGGCGGGCTCACCGTTCCAGCCGTTCTCGGCTCGAGTGCCGGGCTCGGTGCGTTGCCGTTGCAGATCATTCCACTGTATTTCGAGCTAGACGGTACCTTCCCCAACCATGAGGCAAACCCGCTGGAGCCAGCGAACCTGGTGGACCTCCAAAAAGCTGTCGTTGCGCACGGAGCCGATTTGGGCCTTGCCTTCGACGGGGACGCTGATCGGTGCTTTGTCATCGACGAGAGGGGCGCCCCGGTGACACCGTCGGCGGTCGCAGCAGTGGTGGCCCTTCGGGAAATTCAGCGGGTGCGGGCGCTACAGCGGGACGGTGACATACATGTGATCCACAACCTGATCACCTCACGTATCGTCGAGGAGACAATCGAAGCGGCCGGGGCGATTCCGGTGCGCACCCGGGTTGGGCACTCGCTCATCAAGGACGAGATGGCGGCAACTGGCGCGATCTTCGGAGGCGAGCACTCTGCGCATTACTACTTCCGCGACTTCTGGGGTGCAGATAACGGCATGCTCGCCGCGATGCATCTCCTGGCCGAGTTCGGCAGCCAGCCGGCGCCACTGTCGCAACTTGTGGCACGCTTCGACCCGTACTTTAACAGCGGAGAAATCAACTCTGTCGTAACCGACGTCCCAGCGGCCTACGCGCGCATCGTCGAGGAGTTTGCGAGCATCGCCGAGTTCGATGAGCTCGACGGGCTCACCGTCACCGGCAACGCCACCGAAACTTTCTGGTGGTTCAACGTGCGCCCGTCCAACACCGAGCCGCTGATGCGTCTCAACGTTGAGGCAGGCAGCGCTGCAGAACTTGAGCGTGTGCGCGACAGCGTGCTCGCCCTGATCCGCGGGTAACTCCGCGCAGCGGCATCCGCCCCGCACTCTTGCACCAAAACGCAGGACATTACGCTCGTATCATCGCATTCTGGCGTCTTTTGGCATGTTTCGCGGGAATCTCCTGCGTTTTGGTGGGCAGCCGAAGCGCTCAGGGCGACCTGCGAGAATGGACGGATGCTTTCACCGTCACTGCCGTACCGAATTGCCGACATCACCCTCGCAGAGGCTGGGCGCCACCAGCTGCGTCTCGCCGAAAACGAGATGCCCGGGTTGATGGCGTTGCGCGAAGAATTTGGGCCCACCCAGCCACTCGCCGGTGCTCGCATCGCCGGCTCGCTGCACATGACCGTGCAAACCGCTGTACTGATCGAAACCCTTGTCGCCCTCGGCGCACGTGTGCGGTGGGCGAGCTGCAATATTTTTTCGACGCAGGATGAAGCGGCCGCCGCTGTAGCAGTCGGCCCGACCGGATCTGTGGCTGAGCCCGCCGGCGTTCCGGTTTTCGCGTGGAAGGGTGAAACGCTCGAGGAGTACTGGTGGTGCGCTGCGCAGATCTTCGACTGGTCTGCTGAAGGCTTCGACGGCCCCAACATGATTCTTGACGACGGTGGCGACGCCACAATCCTCGTGCACAAGGGTCGCGAGTATGAGCTCGCGGGGGCGGTTCCGGATGCCGCAGCTGACGCCAGCCACGAATGGCGGGTCATTCTTGACACTTTGCGAGTGTCGCTCGCGGAGTCATCCGACCGCTGGACCACCATCGCCGCAGGTCTTATGGGGGTGACTGAGGAAACCACTACCGGTGTTCTTCGGTTGTACGAGCTCGCCAAAGCGGGAGAACTGCAGTTTGCCGCCATCAACGTCAACGACTCGGTCACCAAGTCGAAGTTTGACAACAAGTACGGTATTCGCCACTCGCTTCCGGACGGCTTGAATCGCGCCACGGATGTGCTGATCGGAGGCAAAGTTGCCTTCGTCTGTGGGTACGGTGACGTTGGCAAGGGTGCGGCGGAAGCGCTGCGAGGGCAGGGTGCCCGGGTCATCGTCAGCGAAGTTGACCCTATTTGCGCGCTGCAGGCAGCGATGGACGGTTATCAGGTGACCACCCTCGAGTCAGTTATTGACCAGGTGGATATTCTGGTCAGCGGCACGGGCAACAAGAACGTGATCACACTTGATCACCTGCTGGGCATGAAGCACCTCGCCATTGTTGCCAACGTGGGGCACTTCGATAACGAGATCGATATGGCCTCCCTCGAAACGCTCTCCGGTGCAGAGCGGGTGGAGATTAAGCCGCAGGTTCATGAGTGGCGCCTTCCGACCGGTCGCAGCATCCTCGTGCTGTCTGAGGGACGGTTGATGAATCTTGGGAATGCCACTGGGCATCCATCGTTCGTCATGAGCAATTCCTTCACGAACCAGGTTTTGGCTCAGATTGAGCTGTACGCGCACGCCGAGAACTATGCGAAGCAGGTGTATGTGCTGCCGAAGCACCTCGACGAGAAGGTCGCGCGACTGCACCTTGACGCGCTGGGCGTGAAACTGACCACGCTGACGGATGAGCAGGCTGCGTATATCGGAGTCGACCCCGCGGGCCCGTACAAGGTGGACCATTACCGCTACTAGCCGGTGTCGCCGCCACCACCAAAACGCAGGATTTGGGATCCAAACGTGCTGTTTTGGTGCTGGTCGATGGCGAAGCCTGTGACTGTCCTGCGTTTTTTTGGGGGCGATAGCTGGCGCGGGTGAGGTGCGCTGCGCGCAATCAGCGGTCCGGGAACCCGTGCGGGCGCCCGCGGAGCACCGGCTGGAGCGCCTCGAGACGCTGCCGCTCGAGCTGCAATGCGGTGTACTCACGGTCACGGCGCATTGCTGCAACTGCGGCGAGGAACAGCTCCGCGGAAACATCGGGTACCGGGGACACGTAGTGGACTGCCTCCGCGGCCAAATCCCGGCTGAGCCGATCACGTGAGATGGCCGTGTGCCCGCCAGCCTGCCTCAGAAATTGGCTGATGCGGCGTGAGAGGCCGGCGGGCATCCGTGCCACGTCTGCGGTGCGCGCCCAGTCGGCCAGTTCCACGGGCACGCCGTAAACGGGCGCCACGACGGTGGGGACCCGCTCGTGCTGGCTGTACGTGCCAGCGAGGTAATCGCCGAGCCGCTTTGCTTTGCCGTTCAGCAGCGCCACGAGTGAAGCGATACCACCGGCAGTCATTAAGATTTCGATGACTGCGGTGAGCGAGCGGATGAATGCATGCCGAAACCCGATGGCCCCGCCATCGTCACGCACGATACGCGCGCCGACCACCAGCTTGCCTAGTGATCGACCGTGGGTGAGCAACTCAACCGTGGTTGGCACCACCACAACACACATGACCAGCGCCGAGATGGTTGCGGTCGTGGTCGCCGCAGGGTCGATGAACGGCTCGAGCAGGGGGGAGGACAGCAGCAGCATCATGGCGAGGTAGAGCAGCATGTACGCGATCCAGTCGATTAGCGCACCGGCGGCCCGCAGTACGAAGCTGGCCGGTCGTAAGTCGAGGGCAACCGCTTCGCCTGTTACCAGCTCGTAGTCGCCACGCCCGGCCGAAGTAGCCGAACCAAGAGATGCGGGCGCTGGCTGTGTGGGCATGCCAGTATTTAAGCAGATGGATCTCGACGCCTACGCCGCCGCTCACCGCGAGGAATGGGACGAGCTTGCCCGGTTGGGTGCGAAGCGTTCATTCACGGGCGCAGAGGCGGACGCACTCATCGAGCACTACCAGGCTGGGGCAAGCCAGCTCTCTGCCATTAAAACGACGGCTGGGTACAGCGTGCAGGGCGAACGGTTATCGCTTTGGCTGTCCCGTGCGCGCCTGCGTTTCACCGGTGCCCGCACCAACGTGCTCAGCCAGTTGCCGGTCTTCTTCGGGAGGCAGCTGCCTGCGGCGCTGTACCGCATCCGCTGGTTATCGCTTGCTGTCACCTTGGCGACAGTGCTCATTGCTACGTTTTATGCGGTGTGGGCGCTGCAGACTCCTGCCGTGCTCGCGAACTTTGGAACGGATGAGTTCCAGCGCCAGTTCGCCGAAGAAGACTTCGTGAACTACTATTCGGAGCACCCGCCGGCCTCCTTCACCGGGTTGGTGTGGACGAACAACGCGTGGCTCGCCGCTCAGTGTGTGGCGTTCGGCATCGTCGGTGTCTACGCGCCGTACCTGCTGTTGATGAACGCGCAGAATTTGGGGCTATCTGCGGCGTTGATGGGTGCAAACGACCGCCTCGACGTGTTCTTTCTGTACATTGCACCGCACGGTCAGCTTGAGTTGTACGCGATTTTCGTCGCCGGTGCGGCGGGCATGCGCATCTTCTGGGCCTGGATTGCCCCGGGTGCCCGCACCAGAGCCCAGGCCCTTGCCGAGGACGGCCGTGCTTTGATGGCGGTGGCTGTCGGCCTCATCTTTGCCCTGCTTGTTTCGGGTCTGATCGAGGGGTACATCACCCGTCTTGACTGGCCATGGGTGATCAAGATCGGTATTGGCACTATCGCCCTGGCTGCGTTTGTTGCGTACCAGTGGATTCTCGGCAGGCGAGTGGCGCTGGCCGGCGAGACGGGCGACCTGGTGGACTTCGAAGCTGGGGCCACAAAGCTCGTCGCCGGCTGATAGGCGTATGAGAGAGATTTAATCTCAGTTTCAGCCAGCTCTCATGGCGCGTGCGCATGCTGTTATCACTGCACCGCCTCATCGAAGAGCTGAAGGGTACCGATTTATGACGGCCCACGACAAAGCGCTCACCGTCGCCGGAAGCACGGTTCTTGGTTTCTGTTTGGTTGCAGGCGGGGTTGCAACTGTCGCCAAAGATCTCTCCGTTGTTGAAAGCGGTGGACTTAAGTTCACTCAGAGCGCTGAGCTTCCGACGCAGAAGGCTCAGACTGAGTCGACGACGGATGCCCCGCCGCAAGTAACCCTGCCGCGTGTGGTGTCGCCAGACACAGCCGTACCCGGCTCGGGCATTCGGGGTGAGGGCACTTCCGGCCACAACCTCAGGGTTGATGTGGAGCCGCCATCCCGTGCGGGTGGGGGTAGCGGCGAACGCCAGCACCCTGAACCGAGAGTTGAGCAAGCGCCATCCCCGCAGTCACAACCGCCAGCACTGCCGTCGCAACCAGCTGCGCCCTTAGATCCTGTCCCTGCGTCGCCCCCGGTCACAGTCCCGGATGCACCCCTGACGCAAGCGGCTCCCGAGCCGACCATCGCGCCAGAGCCCGTTCCGCAGGCCACTGTTGAGCAGACGCTGCGGGAGGAGTGCGAGAGGCGTACCGGCAGCACGGATCACACCGGGCATGATCACACCAAGCCCACGACGGTGGCGCCCGCCCCCGTTACGGAAGTGACGCCGACGCCGACACCCGTCAGCGACCCGGGGCCGTCCACTGGCGATGCCGGGGACGGCAACGGGCACGACGGCCGCCGAGGGGGACGACACTAGGCTCGCTGGTCGGGCTTGTCGAGACCTGTACCCGATCCAGGACCTCGACAAGCTCGGCCAACGGTGGATTTCCGCTGACGCGGCCGTAGCCGAGTAGTTCTGACCGCAATACGTGACCACTGGGGCTGGCCGAGGCTGTCGACATCGTGTCCGAGAACGCGATCTCCGGCTAGGGCCGACCCGCGGTCAGTCGGTAGCCCATGCCGCGTACCGTTTCCAGCCGGTGCGCGCCGATCTTCTTTCGCAGGTAGCGCACATACACGTCCACCACATTCGAACCAGGGTCGAAGTCGAAGCCCCAGACGCGGCTGAGCAGTTGCTCCCTGCTCAGAATCTGCTCCGGGTGCAGCAGGAACTCCTCCAGTAGCGCGAACTCCCGTGCGGATAGATCAACAGTGCGCCCGGCGACCCGAATGCGCCGCGCCCGCACATCGAGTTCGAGGTCAAGGAAGGAGAGAACTTCTGGCGGCTGAGCTTCCACCTGGTGCTCCTGAATGCGCACGCGCACCCGTGCCAGTAGCTCATCGAACCGGAACGGCTTGGACATGTAATCGTTGGCTCCGCCCTCGAAGCCGGTGACGGTGTTCACCGCGGAGTCCCGGGCTGTCAGGATGATGACGGCAATCTGGTTTCGTTCCGCCCGCAGTTGTTTCAGCACGTCGAAACCGTTCATTCGGGGTAAGCCGATGTCGAGAACGAGAAGATCGAATGCCCCGGTGCGGGCAGCTGCCAGCGCGGCGACGCCGTCCGCTTCAATGGAAACACCGAATCCGGCCGCCCGCAGCCCTTTCTCGACGAAAGATGCGATGCGCTCCTCGTCTTCGGCCACCAGAATGTTAGCCATTGAGGGGATCCTCTCCCGTTCCGGTCCGTGATCCGCGAGGAATTCGGATGACCATTTTCGTCCCGCCGCGGTGGTCGTTGATGGCGAATGCACGCCCATCATGGGCGTTGGCTATGGCAGTGACAATGGAAAGGCCCAATCCGGAACCGTCGACGCCGCGACCTTCGTTGCTTCGCATGAACCGGTCGAATACGCGCTCTAGCTGGTTGACGGGGATGCCGGGGCCATGGTCACGCACCCACAGATCGATGAACAGTTCACCGTCATCAACGCTGGGGGTGCTGCCGATTTCGATGGCGGTGCCTTGGGGGCAATACTTGGCAGCGTTCTCCGCCAATTGCAGCCAGGCTTGCGTCATTCGCTGCACGTCGATAAGGGCCGTGAGTTCCGCCGTCTCGGCCAGAACCCACTGGTGTTTGGTTGACAGCGCTTTCGCTTTGGCATAGACGGAGCGGGTGAGGTCGGAGACAGGGCAGACGATCGGGTTCACAAAACCCGGCGTCTGGCTTGTGGCCAGCAGGGCAATATCGGACACGAGCGTTGTCATTCGATCGAGTTCGGCGATGGCGAGCTCTCGGGTTTCTGCGAGGTCGTTAGCGTGTTCCGGGTCCAGCAATTCCAGGTGCCCACGGATGATCGTGATCGGTGTCTTAAGTTCGTGGCCCACATCATCCAACAGCCGTCGCTGGCTGATGAATGCGCCCTCGAGGCGGCCGAGCATGTCGTTGACCGTGGCCGTCAAATCAGATACGTCGTCGCTGCCGACGACTTCGATGCGCTCGGAAAGGTCGCTTTCGGTGATGCGTGCTGCGGTGTCGCGCAGGGTTCGGATGGGCCGCAGGAGCCGCCCGGCGACACCCCAGGCCACAAGTCCGACCAAGAACAGTGTGATAGCTGCGATGGCGGCGTAGGTGCGGAAGGAGTCCGCGATCGCCTCCACTTCGGCGTCAAGGTTGTATGCCGACACGTAGTGCCCGACCGTGTCGTCGCCGTCTAAACGCACGGGGATGATCACATATCTCAGCTGTCCGGCTTCTGCGTTCACCGTTCCCATCACCACATTGTCGGTGTCGGCGAGCGAGGTTACCAGAGCGATGAACTTCTCATCTTCGTCGAGCCGGAAGGAGAGGTCGGATGATGGCACGAACGCAGGGGCGCCGTCGACCAGCCCGACAGTGCTCTCATTGTGGTCGGGTAGCACCCGCTGCATGGCAAGGGTGAGGAAGTCGCTGACCGTGGCTGGTACCTCGTTGCTGCCCTGTCCTCCGGCGGCGATAAAACGCAGCGCATCGACGGTGTTGGTGAGTTTGGTGTCAATGGTGCTCATCACCCGCTCCCTTTGCAGGAGGAAGGCCGCCACACCGGCGATGGTCATGCCCGCAATGGTGACCAGCAGGATGGATGCGAGAATTCGGGCGCGAACCGACCGGAGCGAACCGGCAATTCGAAGTTTCCTCACCACTCCATTATGGCTGTGGGTTGGCTACAGTCGTCCAGCCGCTTTCAAAGCGAGGTAGCGGTCGGCGACAGCTGGTGGCAGGTCGGTGGGGGTTGCTGTGACAACATCAGCGCCCACCCGACGGATGGCTGCGGCCATGCGCGACGCGTCAAGCCGAGCCCGTTCGGCAGAGGCGGCCCGGTACACCGCCTCGCGGTTGCGGCGGTCGAGTGTTGCCGCCGCAACGGCAGGGTCAGTGACGGAGGACACCAGCACCGTGTGTTTGAGCGTCAATTGGGGGAGCATGGTCAGCAGCCCGCGCGCCGCTCCCGCGGCATCGACGGAAGTCATCAGTACGACCAGGGAGCGTTGGTTGGTGACAGACCGCACCAGGGACGGCACACCCGACCAGTCCATCTCGATAAGTTCCGGGTCGATGGGAGCCATCACGGTGACCATGCGTGAGAGCAGGTCAGCTCCAGTCGCCCCGCGCACCTGTCCGCGCACCCGCCGGTCATAGACAATGAGGTCCACGCGGTCGCCGGCACGCGTGGCCAGGGCCGCCAGCAGCAGAGCAGACTCGAACGCCGTGTCGATACGGGTCTCATTTGCGATGCGCGCTGCGGAGGTGCGGCCGCTGTCGACGATGATGACGATTCGGCGATCGCGTTCAGGGCGCCAGGTGCGCACTACTACGTCGCGCTTTCGTGCCGTCGCACGCCAGTCGATGGAGCGCACATCGTCACCGCGCACATATTCGCGCAGCGAATCGAATTCTGTACCTTGGCCGCGGATCATGACGCTTGTGCGGCCATCCAGCTCCCGCAGCCGTGCCAGCCGGGATGGCAGGTGCTTGCGTGAGTGGAACGCCGGCAATACCTGGACGGCGCCGTCCAACGCCAGGGTCGCTTGCCTGGCGGCGAGCCGCAGCGGCCCGTACGAGCGAACCGTCACGTGCGCTGCTCGGCGCTCGCCGCGACGAAATGGCGTTAGCGTCGTGGTCAGAGCCCGGCGCTCACCTGCCGGAATGGTGACTGGGGCGCGGCTGGGCGTGGCGCCGGTGGAGGGTTGCCACCCGTCGCGGACGACGGCGCGTACGTTCCGGCGCCCCTGATTTGTCAGGTAGAGAGTGGATGGCACGCTTTCGCCGAGCCGCATGCGCGGCGCTACCTCACGGGACAAGGCCAGCATCCGTGGTGAACCGGCCATCGCAAGATCGAGCGCAGCGACCACAATTACCAGCGCCACCCACACGGCCAGCGCCAGTGGATCGTCAAGGACGACGATGGGCACGATACCCAAGACCAGTAATGCGACGAACCATCCTGAGATGGTCATCTTTAGATCGGAACCTGTACCTGCTGCAGCACCGCTCGCAGGATGGTGTCACCCGAGACACCTTCCAGTTCAGCTTCCGGCCGCAGCTGCAGCCGGTGGCGCCAGACGGGAAGAGCCATAGCCTGCACATGGTCGGGCGTGATGGCGTCGAAACCGCCAAGCCACGCCCAGGCCTTGACCGCACCGAGCAGCGCGGTTGTTCCTCGGGGGCTCACCCCGAGTTTGACCGACGGACTCTGCCGGGTTCCGCGGGCAAGGTCGACGATGTAAGCCAGGACATCCGCACTGGCACGCACCGTTGCCACTTCCCGCTGCGCGGAAGCGAGCTGCTCGACACTTAAAACCGGTGTCACCCCCGCTCCTTCGAGGTTGCGTGGGTTGAACCCGGCAGCGCTGCGGGTGAGCACCTCAAGCTCGTGCTCGCGTCCCGGGATATCGAGCACGAGTTTCATGAGGAACCGGTCGAGTTGCGCCTCCGGTAGCGTGTACGTGCCTTCGTATTCGATCGGGTTCATAGTCGCGGCAACCATGAATGGAACGGGCAGCATCCGAGTCGCTCCGTCAACGCTGATCTGGCGCTCCTCCATGGCCTCCAGCAGTGCCGACTGTGTTTTAGGAGGTGTGCGGTTGATTTCATCTGCCAGCAGGATGTTGGTGAACACGGGTCCTGCCCGGAAGTCGAACTCTCCGGAGCGTGCGTCGTAGACCAGCGAGCCGGTAACATCGCCCGGCATAAGATCAGGCGTGAACTGGATTCGCTTGGTATCTAGCTGCAGCGTCCTGCTGAGAGTGCGAACCAGAAGCGTCTTCGCAACGCCGGGAACACCTTCAAGTAGCACATGACCCCCAGCGAGCAAGGCGATGATGAGCCCCGTGACCGCACCGTCCTGCCCGACGACCGCCTTACCCACCTCCGATCGCACCCGCGCGAATGCGCCACGCAGGTCGGGAGCGTCGGTGTGCGCGGGTGACAGGCCGGAGTGCAGTTCAGTCATGGGTCCATTCTCCTTGGCTTCACAAGTTTCAGGCCGGCCGAGTGGCATGCGCGGCGGCACGTTCGAACTCGAGCAGTTGATCTGACAGTCGAATCAGGTCGCGGTCGGAAACCGGAATGGCATCCACAAGTAGGTCTTTGACCATTCCTGCATCACGACCGGTCAGGGCGGCAGCGGCAAGTACCACCTCGTCCACGGTGGCCGTGCTGGCCAGCCCAGACATGCGCGCGATGCGCTCAAGCGAACCGATGCGCAGAGCGTCTAGTGCGCGTAACCGAGCGGACGCCTGTTGGTAAAGCCGCGCCCGGCCTTCCAGGGTCTCGCTGGCGGGGACCGTGACAGGAAGGTTCTCGATGATGAGCGGCCCCATCCGCCGCCCACGCCACACGGCAGCAGCAACGAATACCAGTAACAACAACGCGATGACCGAACTGACCCAATCGGGTGTCAACTCGCCGACCGTCGGAGCGTTTTCCGCGTGCAAATCGGCGGTGGTCGGCTGGTACCACACGAGCGTATCGGTGGCGCCGAGGAGGGTGAGAGCGAACGCTGCGTTCCCGTTGGCTGCGATGTGTTCGTTACTGAGGGCGTCCACCGTCCCCACGACGCTCATCGTGCGGCCGTCTTGTGCAAACTGAACTAGGGAGACGCGCTCGTCGCCGCTGCCCAAACATGCGGCGAAACCTTCAGTGCCGTCATCGACCCGGTACCCGCTGCCGCCGCCGGTGACCGTACCTGCATTCACCACCGCCGGAACGTTGCAGTCGGCCTGCAGCACTCCGCTGACCTGCCCGGCCGACTTCACCACAGGAGCGAGCGCTCGCAATTGGGTGAAACCCGGCTCAACCAGCACGGTATGCGTGGCGGCTGCCGTCACCTCGGTCAGTTGATTGCGTGCCAGAAACTGGCCGGAGTCGTGCAGTAGCAAGGTTGCCTCATCCGAGCGGGCGAGAGCTTTTAGCGCGTCGGTGATCGTTGCCGCGACGACCACGGTCACTCCCTGGTCGCGGAGGACCTCAGCCACAGCCATGCTGCCGACCGGGCCGGCATTGGTCGGCGACAGGGGTGCGCCCCCTGATCCAGCGGCGCCACGGGTGACCATAACCGCGACAGCGATCAGCAGGGCGACGGCTATGGCGAAAATCCAGAACAGCGACGTGCGTACCCAGGTGCGCACGGTGGGGGTCAAAACGGTCATCCGTTCACGCCCTCGGATGCTGAGTCGTCGACGAGGTTTGGCCGGGTGCCCTGAATTGCGGCGTCCAGGTCGGAAAGCCGACGGTACCCGGCCTCGGTACCGTCCCGGCCCAGATAGCGAACACCATCGAAGTTGTTGGCTGCCGCGAGCAGCTCATCCGTCCACTCGGGGAAGGAGTGCGCTGCGCGCATGGCGAAGCCGTGCGCGGTCGTACCCGGAGTGGTGACGACCACGGTGCGCTCTGTCAATGCTCGGGCCAGAGCCCGGAAGCGTTCCTCGATCGCCAGAGTCCAGTCGTGAGCACCGGCCGCAGCCTCAGCCGCACCTCGCAGTTCTCCAGATGATCGGGCATCCTGCACCCCAAACAGTGACGCCGTCACCGCGCTGCGGCGGTTCAAAGCTGGCAGGCCGAAGATGAGAAAGGCAACCACCAGCACAGCAACCACAGCCAACCCGACAAGCAAGAGCACCAGGCCTGCAGGGCCATCCACGCCTTCCAGCGAGAGTGAGGTGAGCCAGTCCCAAAACGCGCTTGACGCGCGGTCGAACCAGGTGAGACGCGCGGCTTCATAGCGGGGGTCCGAGAGTTCTTCCGCTACCCAGCGACGCGCCTCATCCGCATCCGGGTCGACGGGAACGTCCCTGATGGCCCCGCTAATCATGTTCAGGCTGAGTCGCTTGCAGGAGGAAGCGGTGCTGAAAAGGTGCGGTCAGCTCTCAGGTACGGGTCCGCCGCGGCATCAGTGGTACCCATTTGGGCCCGCTCCACATAACGCGCAAGTTCAAGGTCCAGGCCCTCCTTGCGCATGCGCAAGTCGATGTAGATGAGGGCGCCCACGGCAGATTGGATGACCATGGAGATGGCAGAGAACACCACGATGATGATGAGCCCGAGCAGGTTCACCGCGATCAGGGTGACGACAGCGACCGGCGCACCTGAACCGTTTGGATCAAGGACGAAAGAGAGCATGGGCGCCAGCAGACTGAACGGCGCGGAGACGATCTGTGAAACAACGCCCAATATCACCGCGACGAGCAGGAGGATGCCGAACGTTCTCCAGAAATGCCCGCCGGTGAGGGCCCAGGAACGTGCGATGGCGCCGCGGAGGGTGGCGCGTTCACCCATGAGGACGCTCGGGACAAGGGAGAACTTGGTGCCGAGCCAGATGGCCGCTGCCACGAAAGTGAGAACACCGAATATTCCGG
>JAODMI010000016.1 GCA_025464755.1 Homoserinimonas sp. | reverse complement strand
CAAGACGTCGACCGGAAAAGTATCGCCCGCCGCGACCCTGCCCGTCACGCTGCTGATGCTGCAGGTCGTCGGGGATTGGTACCGACTCACCGGCGAAAAAATCGGTGTTAAGCCTGCTGGCGGCATCCGCACCTCCAAGGACGCCATCAAATATGTGGTCACCGTTGCCGAAACTGTCGGCGAAGAGTGGCTGCAGCCACACCTCTTCCGCTTCGGAGCCTCCAGCCTGCTCAATGACGTGTTGCTACAACGACAGAAGATGACCACTGGCTGGTACTCCGCTCCCGCCTACGTGACAATCGATTAGGGACCACATGAATTTTCTTGAATACGCCCCGGCCCCAGAGTCAACGGCCATCCTCAACCTCCGCAAGAGCTACGGGCTTTTCATCGGCGGTGAATTCGTGCAGGGGCACGGCACTCCCTTCCAAACAATTTCACCCGCAACTGAGGCGTCAATAGCTGAAATTTCGAACGCCACTGCGGTCGACGTCGACCTTGCCGTAGCTTCTGCCCGCCGCGCATACGACACCGTATGGTCGCGCCTGTCGGGGGCGGATCGGGGTAAGTACCTGTTCCGCATTGCCCGGCTCGTGCAGGAGCGCGCTCGCGAGCTCGCGGTCGCCGAAAGCCTCGACAACTGCAAGACGATTAAGGAGAGCAGAGACGTCGACGTCCCCCTCGTCGCCGCCTGGTTCTTCTACTACGCCGGCTGGGCAGACAAGCTCGATCACGTAGGCATCGGGCCTAACCCTCGTGCCCTAGGTGTCGCCGCGCAGGTTATCCCCTGGAACTTTCCGTTGCTCATGCTGGCGTGGAAGATTGCTCCCGCGCTCGCCGCAGGAAATACCGTTGTCCTTAAGCCAGCCGAAACCACTCCGTTGACGGCATTGATTTTCGCGGAGATTTTGCAGCAAGCCGATCTGCCTGTCGGTGTGGTCAACATCATCACGGGTGCCGGTGACACGGGTGCTGCGCTGGTCAATCATCCCGACGTCAACAAGGTCGCGTTCACTGGCTCGACCGCGGTAGGTCGCGCCATCGCCAAGTCCACGGCAGGCACGGGCAAGAAGCTCACCCTTGAGCTGGGTGGCAAGGCGGCAAATATTGTCTTCGACGACGCCCCGATCGACCAGGCGATAGAAGGGATTGTTAACGGCATCTTCTTCAACCAGGGCCAGGTTTGTTGCGCCGGCTCACGGCTTCTGGTGCAGGAGAACGTGCACGACCAGGTTGTGGAGCGGTTAAAGGAACGCTTATCGACGCTTCGGGTGGGTAACCCGTTGGACAAGAACACGGATGTCGGCGCCATCAACTCCCGCGTTCAGCTGGACCGCATCCGCCAACTGAGCGCAATAGGTGAAGAAGAAGGTGCCGTACGGTGGTCGCCAGAATGCACGCTGCCAGATAAAGGCTTCTGGTTTGCACCCACCATCTTCACCAATGTGTCTACGAGCCACAGGATCGCACGGGACGAGATATTCGGACCGGTGTTATCTGTGCTGACGTTCCGTACTCCGGCAGAAGCAATCGCTAAGGCAAACAACACGCCGTACGGTCTCTCAGCAGGAATATGGAGCGACAAAGGAAGCAAGATTCTCGCCGTCGCCGACAAGCTGCGCGCCGGTGTCGTGTGGGCGAACACGTTCAATCAGTTTGATCCGGCTAGCCCCTTCGGCGGGTACAAGGAGTCCGGTTACGGTCGCGAGGGCGGCAAGCAGGGCCTTACCGCATACCTGCAGTCCGGCAGCGCTGCTGTCCAGCCTGTCACGGGCCAGCGGATCAAGAAGTCCATCACCAAGGGAGTCAAGTAATGTCGCGCCTGAGCGTGCCGAAGACCTACAAGCTCTACATCGGAGGCAAATTTCCCCGAAGCGAATCAGGGCGGGTATACGACGTGAAGACTGCTCAGGGTGGGTTTCTCGCCAACGCCGCAAAAGCATCCCGCAAAGATGCCCGCGACGCCGTCGTGGCCGCCCGGGCAGCGTCCAGCGGTTGGGCCGGTGCAACTGGCTACAACCGTGGGCAGGTGCTGTACCGAATTGCCGAACTCCTCGAAGGTCGCCGGGCACAGTTTGTTGAGGAGATTGCCTCCACCGAGGGTCGCAGCCGGGCGGCTGCCGAGCAGCAAGTTGACGCAGCAATCGATGTTTGGGTGTGGTACGCAGGCTGGGCAGACAAGTATGTTCAGGTCGCCGGCAACGCAAATCCGGTCAGCGGCCCCTACTTCAACATATCTACCCCTGAAGCGACCGGTGTTGTTGCGATCATCGCCCCGCAGGAGTCATCTCTGCTTGGGCTTGTAAGCGTCGTCGCACCGGCCCTGGTAAGCGGCAACACTGTTGTCGTCGTGGCCAGTGAACGTTTCCCGCTGAGCGCTATCAGCCTCAGCGAGGTTCTCGCAACGAGTGACGTACCCGGGGGAGTGGTCAACGTGCTCACCGGTTCTGCTGCCGAAATCGCCCCGTGGCTGGCAAGCCACGCAGATATCAATGCCCTCGACCTCGCCGGAGCCGGCGATACCGAGTGGGTCGACCTTCAGATTGCGGCCGCTGACACCCTCAAGAGGGTGCTGCAGCCTGAGGTCGGAGTTCCTGCTCCCTCCATCGATCGCATCACCTTCTTCACCGAGACGAAGACCGTGTGGCACACCAAGGCGCTGACCTAGTCGATGGCTAAGAAGAGTGGTGAAGCGGACGCCCGTGGCCGATTGACCGAGGACCCGTTCACCTACCGCGAAACGAAATCTGGCGAGCTGATGATCAGCCGCGGCGGGCGCACAGTCATGACGCTCGGCGGTCCGCGTGCTGCCGCGCTACTGAAGTCGCTCGCCAAGGTCGATGACCAGCAGGAGCAATTGCTGCTAACCAAAGCAACGGGAAACTACAAGCGGGGCGGCGGACGCTGACAAGGACCCATGCCGCTGGTTCGGCGGCATGATCGGCAACCACGTCGCCGACATCCTTGCAAAGTAGCGCTGAGTCGGGTGTCCCTCAGGCGTTTCCCGACTAAATACACGACCGCGACGGTTACCACTACAGCGAGCACGGCGCGTTGGCAGCAGCCACACCTCGTATGTTCCAGACGAGATAGTTGACCGCTTCTGCTGGCTCATCTCGAAACTGAAGGTACTGGCCGAACTGGGAGTCGACCA
>JAODMI010000163.1 GCA_025464755.1 Homoserinimonas sp. | reverse complement strand
CGCGCCCACTCATAGCTTTCGGCGCCAGGTATACAGTTGCGCACTGCATTGAACCGCAGGTCGGTATCCACACTGCCTGGCTCCCGCCGCAACGTCATCTCGGCGAAAGGCCGCCATTTACCGGTCGGCGTCGCATGGAAAAGCCGAAGCTTCCATTCCAGATGCTCGAGGGCGATGGCCAGCTCGTCGATGTGAACAGGCAAGGTCACCGGTGAAACGGTCCGAGCGCCGATCAGCACTGGGCCGTGAAGTGAACGGTACGGAAACAGTGTGCTGAGGTGGGCCCGCGACGGTGAGCGCTGCGGCGCGAGCCAAAATCGGGAAGGTACGCCGAAACCGGTGGATGCCAACTCGATATCGGCAACGCCATGTGCCGCCGAAAACTGGAACGACAACCCGATGATGTCAGGTAACGGAGGGGGCAACCCAATCGAGCGTGACGCGCGCGCGGTAACGACCAGACCCTCCGCCACGGGACAGTCGATCCAGGCGACCCCGGACGGCGCGGCATGGGGAAGCCATCGGATTATGCCACCCAAAACCACCCCGTGAGGGTGTATCGGGCGCGGTCTCCGCACCAGCAGGATGGCCGCGAAAACGCCTTCGAGTGCGGTCCCCAAGAGGCTAGACAGCGAAACTCTCATGGTCCCGCCCGGAGCTGCGGAGAGGCGGGAACGCTGCTGCCATGCGCCATCCCTTGCACGAGTTCGGTCAGCGCGTCCGGTGCGGAAACCGTTTCCGACCAAGCCAATTCGCGCCGAATACGCTCAGTCGACATGAGGGGGCCGAACGTTGCAAGATCGAGCCAACCGGGATCCATGCGATGCAGCCGCAAATTCCAGCTGAGGTAAACCAAGGACCGCAGCAGCTTCCTCGACAACGTCACGTGGTGTGACGCCCGGAACGCGTGGGCGAAGGCATCCGAATCGAGCACAGTGACTGCCGCGACGTTGAAGGCGCCCACCCCTGCCTGGCTGACGACGCGCCAATATGCGTCTGCGACGTCATCAGCATGAACGGCCTGCACGATGAGTCGAGCCGGGACCGGGAGCACAGGCAACGGCACCCGGCGAAACAGTCGGACGGGAAGCCCCGGCTTGAAGAAGCGATCTGCCAAGACGCGGCCCGCTTCACCCTGGAAGATCAACCCGGGGCGTAGCCGGCTCACGCGGATTCCTGGGTTTTCCCGTTGAAAGCGGTCCAACATCCGCTCGATCATCGCCTTGTGCCTGCTGTATTGCGAGGTGTGCAAACCACCCGTCGGCCACGATTCGTCCACCGAATGCTGCTTCGGACCCACACTGTAGGCAGCGACGGATGATGCGACCACAACCTGCCCGACGCCCGCCGTTGCAGCTGCAGTCAGCACGTTCCTTGTGCCATCGATGTTGGTGCGGGCAAGCACACGCTCGGGCTCGTGGTGACTGGGCTGCATGTGCCAGGCCAGATGGATCACCGCGTCCGCGCCCGTCATGGCACGACCAAGGCGCGCTACGGAGTCTGGACGACCAACATCGATGGAATGCCATTCGACACCGGCGAACGGCGGAGCATCATCTGGAAGCCGTCGAACGATGCCAACGATCTCAACATGCTCACGCTGCAGTCGGCGGAGTAACGCGATGCCTGTATTGCCGGTGGCTCCGGTGATGACGATGCGCACTGCTAGGCCCCCTCATGCGAGGCGTACTCATCGAGCAGGTGACGCGCCTGGCGTCCTGACGCGCCCTCATTGCCGATAGCGACGCGCATGTTCTGCAGCTTTGCTGCGCCGGCCGGAAATGGTGGGAGCAGGGGGGTTGAGGCATCGGTCACCACATCAAGCACGTACGGCCGATCCGCACCCAACGCACGCTTCCACGCGGATGCCAGTTGCTCGGGGCGCTCGACCCGCTCACCGTTCAGCCCCAGCAGTTTCGCATAATCAGCGTAGGGGATGTCCGGCAGGTCTTGAGTGGCGGCGAAGCGCGGTTCCCCCTCCATTTCGCGTTGCTCCCAGCTGACCTCAGCGAGGTCCCGATTATTGAGCACGCAAATGACGAAGCGTGGATCTTCCCAGCGCCGCCACAGGGTGCTGACCGTGATGAGCTCGGCCACCCCGGACATTTGCATGCCGCCATCGCCCGTCAGCACAACGACCGGCCGCTCCGGAGAGGCGAGTTTGGCGGCGATCCCATAGGGGACACCGCACCCCATACTGGCTAGCGTCCCCGACACGTGTGCCGGAACGCCGGGGGGCAGTACCAGTTGTCGGGCGTACCAGTAGACGATGCTTCCCACGTCGAGAGCAATCTGCGTGTTGGAGGGCAGCTGTGCACTAAGTTCGCGCACAACCAGCTCGGGGTTGATGGGCGTCGCCGGCACAAGGGCGCGCTTTTCGGCTATGGCATGCCAGTCGCGCACGTGACTTTCTACTTCACTGCGCCAGGATCGGTCGGATGCCTCAGTGACGGCGTCGATCAACGCGGTGAGCGTCGCCGCTGCATCGCCAACCAGCCCCACCTCAATGGGATAACGGTTACCCACCTTGCGGCCATCAATATCGATTTGCACCGCCCGCGCTTGACCGGGAGGTGGGTAGAACTCAGTCCATGGGTCGTTGGAGCCGACGATCAGCAAGGTGTCGCAGTTTGCTAACAGGTGGGCACTCGCCGTGGTGCCCAGATGCCCCATCGTGCCGACGGAAAACGGAAGCGTTTCATCGATGTAAGGCTTGCCCAGCAAACTGGTGGTGATGCCCGCACCGAGCTTCTCGGCGAGCCGCACCACCTGTTCCTCGGCCTGACGTGCGCCCTGGCCGACCAGGAACGCTACTCGACTGCCTGCGTTGAGAACGCGCGCGGCGGCGGTCAGGTCGTCTTCGTTCGCGATCACGCGTGAGGAAGCTGTCCCTGCAGCGGTGATGACAATGCCGTGCTCCGCACCGAGCGTCGGCATGACCGCCTTCTGCACATCGTGGGGAATGATGACAACAGACGGCGAGCGCGTAGTCACAGCAGTACGAAAGGCACGATCGATGACCATGGGTATCTGCTCTGGCGAGGAAACCAGCTGACAGAACTGGGCGGCTACATCAGAAAATAGCGTCGACAGGTTGATTTCCTGCATGTAGGCGGAACCCAGCACCGTGCGGCTTTGCTGGCCGACGATGGCCACGACGGGCACGCTGTCGAGCTTGGCGTCATACAACCCGTTGAGCAGGTGTACAGCTCCTGGGCCTTGTGTCGATGTGACCACGCCGACCGCTCCGGTGTACTTCGCGTGCCCGACCGCCATGAATGCGGCGTTCTCTTCATGACGGGCCTGCACGAACTGCGGTGCGACATCCGCTCTCTGCAGGGCGGCCAGGAAACCGTTGATGCCGTCTCCGCTGTAGCCGAAGATGCGGGCAACGCCCCACTCGTTCAGCCGGTCGACAATGACGTCCGACACGGTACGTTCGGCCACGACACGTTTCCTTACAGATTGGCGGACTTGTTTGCCGCAACATTTGGCTGGCCCCCGTTGGCGGCGGCTTCAGCCACGGTGAACGCCGCGGCAACACCAGGGGAGTGGCTCGGCCAGAACTCTGCCGCCTCTGCACACATCTTGGCGGAGGCCACCGTCGGGTGATCTTTTCCCTCGAAAACGTGAAGGAAACATTCACTTGTGGGTGCAGGCGGATGTCCCGCACCGTCTGACTCGAAACCTGGGGCAAGCGCCACAGACCGCCCGTGCAGGTGGCCTTCTGAACCGTAAGAGGGCGACTGCGCAGATGTCCTGTAGCCGTGATGGTGATGAGCCGGGCGAAATTGGCCGACGTGACGATGTGCATTAGTGGGCATGCCTTCACCGGTTGCCATCGTGGTTGAATGCACGGGACCTCCATCTTCGTTCAACGAGTCGCTGGTCGAGTTCGTCGAGACCGACAGTTCCCCACACGCTAGCGAGCGCTTTCCGCTATTTCCATTGCTTGACAATTCCGCGGTCGGCACACCACTCCCGCTGACGCCCGGGGGGTGGCAAGCTGGGAGAGTGACGCAGATTCTCGCACCGTCCCCTCCCCGGCAGGCATTGAGCTGGAAACTTCTGCCTGCCGCTCTTCTCTCCATATCGGCGGTGTTCCTTTTCGGCGTGGAGTCAGACTTGCTTGGGTATTCGGTTCTCACCGTCAGCATGCTCGCCGCCGCCGTTGTCGACCGCCAGTTGCTTCGCCATCTGGCGTTGATCGCCGCAGGTTTGGTCATCATCAGCCTGGTCCCGCTGAACGCCGACCTGAGCATCGGGCACATGGTCGCAATGGGAACGGTTTTGGCGCTCGCCGCAGTGGTCCCCTACCTGATTTCGCGGTTTGGCTACCGAGACCACATCATCCGCTTTCCCGTCTTAACGGGTCGGCCGTGGCCGCTGGCAGCCAAGCTCTACCTCATCGGGGTCGTCGCTCTCGGATACTTCATCCTGCCCTTCTATCTGATCAGCACAGGGGTTTACACGAACTGGCCCGACGCATCCGATCCCACCATTTTTTGGCGGCTCTTCCTCGGTGTTAACGCCGTCGGCATCTGGGACGAACTTTTTTTCATCTGCACGACGTTCACGTTGCTGCGACAGCATTTTCCGGACTGGCTGGCCAACTTGCTGCAGGCTGTCATCTTCTCGTCGTTCCTTTGGGAGATTGGATACCAGAGCTGGGGTCCGCTGCTCACCTTCCCGTTCGCACTGCTTCAGGGTTACACCTTCAAGCTGACCAAATCGCTGACCTATGTTGTCTCTGTGCACCTGCTTTTCGATCTCGTGTTGTTTTTGGCGCTGGTGCACGCTCACCACCGTGCGTTCCTGCCGATTTTCGTGTATTAGCTGGGCCGTTCGGTTTGCTGAGAATGACGGTCACAACGGCGGGTGGGTGATGCCAGCCCTGCCCGGGTATCACGCTTGTCGCCTGTGGTGGCTTCCTGTCCGCGAAGGTCGAGCTGGCGGCCGTGGGTTCCCTAGCCGGGAGGGGAAAGAAAGAAAAGGGGCGAGCATCCTCGGCACAGAGCGATTAGCGTAAAAGGACAAGTAAATCTTTGCCCCCCACCTGAGGAGCTGCATGGAAACCTGGCCAGGATCGGCTCACCCGCTCGGCGCAACCTATGACGGAAGCGGCACCAACTTCGCCATTTTTAGCGAAGCGGCGGAACGCGTCGAGTTGTGCCTGTTCGATGAGGACCGCAATGAGACGCGACTCGAGGTCACCGAGGTCGACGCGTACGTCTGGCATTGCTATGTGCCAGAGGTGCAGCCCGGACAACGCTACGGCTACCGCGTTCACGGTCCGTATGCACCGGCTGACGGTAAACGCGCCAACCCGAACAAATTATTGATCGACCCGTATGCCAAAGCCACCCACGGTTCCATCGACTGGAGCCAAGCTCTGTTCTCCTACGACTTTGGAGACCCAGATTCCCGTAACGACGAGGATTCCGCCCCGCACACCATGTTGAGCGTGGTTACTAACCCGTATTTTGATTGGAGCGGAGATCGACACCCGCGAACGCCATACAGTCAGACTGTCATTTACGAAGCCCACGTCAAAGGGCTAACCCAGCTCAACGAACACATCCCCGAGGCGATGCGTGGAACCTACGCGGGTATCGCTCACCCGGCGATCATCGAGCATCTGCAAAAACTTGGAATCACGGCAATCGAGCTTATGCCGGTGCATCAGTTCGTCAATGACAGCACCCTGCAAGAGAAAGGCCTCAATAACTACTGGGGCTACAACACGATCGGTTTCTTCGCACCCCATAGCGAATACTCAGCCACGCACGAGTCCGGCCAACAGGTGCAAGAGTTCAAGGCCATGGTGCGCGACCTGCACAGCGCAGGTATCGAGGTCATACTCGACGTCGTTTACAACCACACAGCTGAAGGCAACCACTTGGGGCCGACGCTGTCGTTTCGTGGCATCGACAATGAGGCGTACTACCGTCTGGAAGAGGATGACAAAAGGTACTACACCGACTACACCGGAACGGGAAACAGCCTCAACGTGCGGCAACCGCACTCGCTGCAGCTGATCATGGATTCGTTGCGGTACTGGGTTACTGAGATGCATGTCGATGGTTTCCGCTTCGATCTGGCCGCCACGCTCGCCCGCGAGTTCTACGACGTGGACAGGCTCTCGTCATTTTTCGAACTGGTGCAGCAGGACCCGGTAGTGCAACAGGTGAAGCTGATCGCCGAGCCGTGGGATATTGGGCCAGGCGGTTACCAGGTCGGCAAGTTTCCGCCGCAGTGGACGGAGTGGAACGGCAAGTATCGCGACACGGTGAGGGATTTCTGGCGCGGAGAGCCGTCCGCCCTGGGCGAGTTTGCTGCGCGACTGACTGGATCGGCTGACCTGTATGAGGCTTCTGGTCGCCGGCCACGTGCCTCCGTCAACTTTGTCACTGCCCATGACGGATTCACGCTGCGCGACCTCGTCTCCTACAACGAGAAGCACAACGAAGCGAATGGGGAGAACAACAACGACGGCGAATCGCACAACCGGTCCTGGAACTGCGGAGTGGAGGGCCACACGGATGACCCGGCCGTGCTTGTACTGCGGGCTCGACAGCAAAGAAACCTAATAGCGACGCTCCTGCTTTCGCAGGGTGTACCGATGATTTTGCATGGTGACGAACTCGGCCGCACCCAGCAGGGGAACAACAACGGCTACGCACAGGACTCGGAGCTAACCTGGGTTCACTGGGATCAGGCGGATGTCCCGTTGATCGAGTTCACGGCGGCTGTATCGCGACTGCGCAAGGAACATCCAATCTTTCGGCGCAGCCGTTTCTTCGATGGTCGTCCTGTGAGTCGGGGCGAGGGCGAACCTCTGCCCGACCTCGCATGGCTTGGCACTGATGGCCAGGAGATGCACCCGGATGACTGGGACGAAGGGCTTGCCAGGACAGTCGGCGTGTTCTTCAACGGTCAGGGGATCGGTGAGCGAGACGCGCGTGGACAGCGGCTCGTCGACGTCAACTTTCTCCTCCTATTCAATGCTGGGGACGAGGATGTTGAGTTCGTGCTGCCGCCTGAAGAGTATTCCGCCGAATGGGAGATTGTCGTGGATACCGCGGGGGAGGGAGCCGATGCCATTGCGCGGCCCGCCGGTGCCCAGCAATCTGTCACGGCGCGGTCCATGGTCGTGATGCGCGCGTTTGAGGCGCGGGCGACAGAACCCGACCATTCCGTAGCGGCATCGCTCGCTGTCCTGACGGGAGCGCAGACTCCGTCGGCGGTGGACGCATGAGGCTTCCCCTCTCCACCTATCGGCTGCAGATCCGACCCAGTTTCACCCTGAAGGATGCAGCCGATGTCGTCGACTACATTGGGTCGCTTGGCGCCGACTGGCTCTACCTATCGCCGCTGCTCAAAGCTGAAGCGGGATCCGACCACGGCTATGACGTCGTTGACCACTCCGTTGTCGATCCGCACCGTGGAGGTGCTGGCGGACTGCAGCGGCTGGCGGATGTTGCGAGCGCCTCCGGGCGCGGAATCCTCGTAGATATCGTCCCGAACCACATGGGGATTGCCAGCCCAGCCAACAATGCCTGGTGGTGGGACCTTCTCAGGTGCGGGCAGGAGTCGCGCTATGCGGAAGCTTTCGACGTTGATTGGGCGGCCGCCGGCGGAAAAGTGCGCCTACCGATACTGGGTGACGGCGACGATGAGCTCAACCAACTGAAGATTGTTGATGGCGAGCTGCATTATTACGACAACCGCTTCCCCATCGCACCGGGGACTGAGGCTCTGGATCCACGCCAGGTGCATGCTGCGCAACATTATGAACTGGTCAACTGGCGCCGTGCAGACGCGGAACTGAACTACCGTCGCTTTTTCGCTGTCAACACGCTGGCGGGCTTGCGCGTCGAAGTTCCGTGGGTCTTCGAAGAATCCCATGCGGAGATTTTGCGCTGGGTTCGCGAGGGGCTTGTGCACGGGCTCCGGGTTGACCATCCGGACGGGCTGGCTGATCCCGGACGTTATCTCGATGACCTGCATAAAACTACCGGTGGCATATATGTTCTGGTCGAGAAGATTCTCGAGGGTGCGGAGTCCATGCCGCCGAGCTGGGTCACGGCGGGCACGACAGGTTACGACGCGCTTGGCGACATCGACCGGGTGCTTGTCGACCCGCAGGGCCGCGCTGTCCTGGACGCGCTGGAGGCTAAGCTGCACGGGGGCACAGGATCCATGGATTCGGTCTGGTCGGAGATGGTCTACCAGAACAAGCGGCGAGTTGCTGATGGGATCCTCAGATCAGAGGTTTTGCGGCTCGCCCGCCTCACATCTGGGGTTGCACGCGCGGATGACACCATCGCCGAACTCCTGGCCTGCTTCCCCGTCTACCGCAGTTATCTCCCCTTCGGTATCGAGCATTTGCATGAAGCGGCGAGACTTGCAGAGGCGCGCCGGCCGGAACTGGGGGAAAGCCTCGACGCTCTGCTGCCGGTGCTCGCCGACCCGACGCACCCGGCAGCCATCCGTTTCCAGCAGACCTCCGGCATGGTGATGGCCAAGGGTGTCGAAGACACGGCATTTTACCGTTTCAGCCGGTTGACGTCGCTCAACGAGGTAGGCGCCGACCCGGCAGAATTTGCTATTGATGTCGCCGAGTTTCACGCGAGGCAACAGCGACGCCAGTCCACCCTGCCGGCATCGCTGACGACGTTATCGACGCATGACACCAAGCGTGGGGAAGATGTGCGGGCACGAATTTCGGTGATCGCCGAGATTCCGCACGAGTGGGAGACGACTCTGGCGAGGCTGCGCGACCGTGTGCACCTTGGCGATCCGCCGTTCGAACGGCTCCTGTGGGAAGCCATCGTCGGAGCGTGGCCGGCATCCCGGGACCGCTTGCACTCGTACGCTGAAAAGGCTGCGCGCGAAGCGGGCACCTCCACGCAGTGGACAGCACCGAACCAGAAGTTTGAGACTGCTCTGCATGACCTGATCGACTCTGTTTTCGATGATGACATCACCCGTAGCATTGTGGAGCGCTTTGTTCAGCGGGTCAGGCCGCCTGGATGGTCGAACTCGCTGGCCGCCAAGCTCATTCAGATCACCGCTCCGGGCGTTCCGGACGTCTATCAAGGAAGCGAGCTTTGGGAGACATCGCTGGTCGACCCTGACAATCGACGGCCGGTCGACTTCGGCACGCGTCGCGAGCTGCTGTCACGCATAGATGACGGATGGCTGCCACCTGTTGATGAGGTTGGTGCAGCGAAACTGTTGGTAACTTCGCGGGCGTTGCGGCAGAGGAGGGAGCACCCGAGCTGGTTTTCTCGCTACCTCCCGGTACCGGCGTTCGGTTCAGGGGCGAGGCATGTCGTCGCCTTCGACCGTGGAGAGGTCATCACCGTCGCTACCCGCCTGCCGATTGGACTGGCTATGGGTGGCGGATGGGGTGACACGACGATCATGACCCCCGGACGCGATTTCGTGGATGCAATGACTGGTGAGCATCACCGTGGCGGAACTGTGCAGGTCGCCGACATACTGCGGCGCTATCCGGTTGCCCTCCTGGTGCCGGCGGAAGGAACGCGCCATGGACGATAAAGAAGTCAATCGCGCCATAACGGTTTGGGCGCCAAAGGCTAAGGCCGTTGAGCTCGTAACGAGCGACGCGTCTCGCCCGATGACGCGTCACGATGGGGGATGGTGGCTGGGAGACTCTCTCAGCGCCGACATCGACTACGGCTTCGCGGTGGATGGCAAGGGCCCGTTTCCCGACCCGCGGTCGCTGCGTCAGCCCGAAGGCGTCCATGCCCTGTCCCGCACCTTCGACCCGGGTGCACACCAATGGCATGACAGGACATGGACCGGTCGTCCGCTAGCCGGCAGCATCATTTACGAACTTCACATCGGAACCTTCACCATGGAGGGGACCTTCGACGCGGCGGCGGAATGTCTGGATCATCTGTCTTCCATTGGCGTCGATTTCGTTGAACTGCTCCCGGTCAACGCGTTTAACGGAACCCACAACTGGGGCTACGACGGTGTGCTCTGGTTCGCAGTACAAGAAACTTACGGTGGTCCGGCCGGCTATCAGCGATTCGTAGATGCTTGCCACGCAGCAGGCATCGGTGTCATCCAGGACGTGGTGTACAACCATTTGGGCCCCAGCGGCAATTACCTGCCGGAGTTCGGCCCCTATCTCACAGATGGACCGGGAAACACGTGGGGTTCCTCGGTCAACCTCGACGGTCCCGACTCGGATGAGGTGCGCCGGTACATCATCGACAACGCTCTCCTATGGCTGCGTGATTACCACGTCGATGGGCTGAGGCTTGATGCTGTTCACGCCCTCGTTGATCATCGCGCCACACACTTGCTGGAGCAGATGGCGCAAGAGGTGGCCGCGCTCGGCGCCGCGGTGGGGCGACCGCTCACCCTCATCGCCGAATCGGACTTGAACGACCCGCGACTGATCACGCCACGAGAAGCGCATGGCTACGGACTCGACGCACAGTGGAGCGATGACTTCCACCACGCCGTGCATGTAGCGCTCACGCGAGAAACCACCGGTTATTATGCGGATTTCGAGCCGCTGGCGGCACTCGCAAAGGTTCTCGAGCGGGGATTCTTTCATGACGGCACATACTCGAGCTTCCGTGAACGGGTGCACGGGCGGCCCATCGACATCGAGCGGATGCCTGCCTGGCGACTGGTTGTCGCGTCCCAAAACCATGACCAAATAGGCAACCGTGCAATCGGGGATCGACTGACCAGCCATCTGGATATCGGACAGCTTGGGATCGCCGCTGCCGTCACGCTTCTCGGCCCCTTCACTCCCATGCTTTTTATGGGCGAAGAGTGGGGAGCCTCGACGCCGTGGCCGTTCTTCACCTCCCACCCGGAACCCGATCTCGGTAAGGCCACCGCAGAAGGTCGCATCGCTGAGTTCGCACGCATGGGATGGGATCCGGATGTTGTTCCTGACCCCCAGGACCCCGCGACGTTCGCCAGCGCGAAGCTCCGGTGGGATGAGAGACACCAGGATGATCATGCCCGACTGGTGAAGCTTTACGGCGACCTGGCCACGATTCGGCGCACCCACGCGGATTTCGTCGATCCGCGGATGACTCTGAGCAGCGTTGATTACGATGAGGACGAACGGTGGCTGGTGATGCACCGTGGACCAAGCGCTCTCGCCATAAACTTCAGCGACAGCCCGCGCACTGTTCCGGTGCCCGCAGGTGACATCGTGCTGTCATTCCCGGCAGTTGCTGAACCTGAGGCAAGCACGGCGCCGGGTAGAAGGGTGGTCGCACCCCGGTCGTTCATCGTAATCGCGGGAAGGCCGTGAGCGCTGGCTGGCCATGATCGTTGGGGGGATCGCCTGTTGCGGGGCGTGCGCCCACGCTCAGTTGTGACACGAGACCGCCGCGCCGCGCCGCTTCGCCGCTACGACGCTCCAGAGGTCAGCGCTGCGGCAACGGCAGATCGTATACCGGCACTCCAGGGTTCGCCATGCCCGGGCAACACCACGGTGGCATCCGTTTCCGCGAGTGCCCGAAGAGAGGTCAAGGCCATGCCCGAGTCGGCGGTGGCCGCGCCGGCGATTATCTGCGGTCCGTAGGTGGCCTTGTACGGGTCGAGGGTGACAAGTGCGTCGCCCGTCAGAAGAGCGTCCCGCTCGGGGAAGTGCAGCGCACAGTGACCGTAGGTATGTCCGGGGCTGAACACGATCGAGGGGCGGCCAGGGACATCCAAAGTTCCGGTAGACGGTATGGCAATGACATCGTGCACGCCGGGCACGAAAAGTGCTCCGGCAGCGGTCATCGCGGCGAGCACAGGAATGGCCGCCGGGTAACGCAGGGGATAGCCGAATGGCGTGCGTTCTCGGGCATAGCTATACGGATGAGCGGCCAGGTGGCGATCCCCTTCATGCACCCAGACCGGAACCGTGAGTTCTGCGGCTGCTCGCGAAGCGAAACCTACATGATCGAAGTGTGCATGAGTCAGCACGACCGCTTCGACGTCGCTGGACGTGTGGCCAAGCACTCGCAGGGACTCCACAAGGTGGCGCCACGTCGAGGGGAAGGCTGCGTCAATGATTGTGATGCTGCGCCCCTCCTCGACCAGGTAGCAATTGACGTGTGCGTGTTCGAGACGGTGGACACCTGGCGCGACATTGCGCGTGAGTGTTGGTCGTTTGCCCGGTCGTGAACGCTTCATAGGGTTCCTCTCTCGCAGCTTTTCCCGACAGCGTACGCACGATGTCGGGGATATATAGGGGCTTGCTTCCGCCGCTTAAGAGACTTCGGCGGTGAACCCCTCCGCGCTGGCCGAGCCTGTCGAGACTTCGCCGCCGGTACAGTGGTCAGGGGGAGAGCCCGTATGACGGGCTCCGGGAAAGGGACGTGATGGGCCACGAGTCCGGCATGCAGTTGGAACAATGGATTGCCCGCGAAGCGTTGGCCGAGGTGATGATTCCACTGGTGGGAAGCTTGTACCGCGACCACCAGGTCGTCACCTCCATCCACGGGCGCCGGCTGATAAACAAGTCGGCAACGGGAGTACTGAAGGCGCACCGCCTGACAAGACAGGGCGACGATCTCGAGCTCGCCGTCGAGGAAACACTGCCAGTCGTGAAGGCGCTCACCGAGCTTGACCTTGGGCCAGCTTCAATCGATGTGGCCAGTCTGCTGGAACGATACAAAGCCAGTGGTGCCGACACCGACCTCATGAAGTTTCTCCGGCGCGAGCTGGCACCAGTCGTTGGTGCATCCGACAAGCCTGCCGCTGAACCGGTCGACGTCGTGTTGTACGGGTTCGGCCGCATCGGCCGGCTTCTGGCACGAATCCTTATCGCACATGCCGGTCGCGGCGGTGGCCTAAGACTGCGGGCAGTCGTCGTGCGCAAGGGTTCCGAAGATGATCTGGTGAAACGAGCCAGCCTGCTTCGCCGAGATTCGGTACACGGTCCCTTCGAGGGCACGATCTCCGTCGACGAAACCAAGAACACCATCCTGGCCAATGGTACGTTGATTCAGATCATCTACTCCAGCGGCCCCAGCGAAGTGGACTACACGGCGTATGGAATTAATAACGCCATCGTCGTGGACAACACCGGTAAATGGCGAGATGCCGACGGTTTGGCGCAGCATCTCGTCAGCCCGGGTGCCTCCCGCGTGCTGCTCACCGCACCAGGCAAAGGGTCCCTGAAAAACATCGTGCACGGAATCAACCACGACACGATCACCGATGAAGACCGCATCCTGTCCGCCGCCTCATGCACCACCAATGCCATCACGCCGGTGCTGAAAGCGATCAATGACGCCTACGGCATCGTTGGGGGCCATGTAGAGACGGTGCACTCGTTCACCAACGACCAAAACTTGATCGACAACTTCCACTCCGGAGATCGCCGCGGTCGCTCGGCAGCTCTCAACATGGTGCTTACCGAAACAGGAGCAGCCAAAGCAGTCGCTAAGGCTCTTCCTGAGTTGACAGGGAAGTTGACGGGAAACTCCATCCGCGTTCCAACCCCGAACGTTTCGATGGCCATCCTCAACCTCAACCTTGAGCGGGCAACCACAAAGCCCGAGGTCAACGCGTATATCCGTGAGCTGTCGCTGAACTCGGTTTTACGCCAGCAGATTGACTACGTGGACTCGCCGGAGATCGTATCAACGGACTTCGTCGGTAGCAGCCGGGCCGGCATCGTCGACGGGCTGGCGACTATCAGCACCGGCACGAACCTGATTCTGTACATCTGGTACGACAACGAGTATGGCTACAGCCGACAGGTCATTCGCGTGATGGAGACGCTTGCGGGGAACCACCCGCAGGTCTTTCCCGCGCGCACACCGGTGTAGGCGGAGACGATCACACAGGCGTGGGCGTTATGTTCGGCGTTGCGGACGACCGCCTAAGGGCGCTCGCTCTTACCGCAGACTTGAACCGAGCGCTGTCTGGCAGGCGTGCCAAGAACGGGCCCGCGATCACTGTAATCAAAACGTAAGCCGTTGCAACCGGTGCCAATGTCGGCTCAACGCCCGCCGTTACGGCGAGGCCTGCGATGACGATCGAGAACTCACCGCGGGGAGTCAGGGCAAAGCCGGTGCGCCACCGTCCCGGGATGGCGATACCGGCGCGCTTCGCAGCCAGGTAGCCTGTCGCAACTTTCGTGCCCATAGTGACAACGGCCAGTGCGAGCGCAGGCAGCAGTACCGGAACGATATCCGCCGGGTTCGTTGACAACCCGAAGAAAACGAAGAACACCGCAGCAAAAAGGTCTCGAAGTGGAGTCAGCGCTCGTGCGGCGAGGTGCGCAACCGGTCCCGAGATGGCGATTCCCACCAGGAAGGCTCCAACCGCCGTCGAGACATTGACCATCGCAGCAAGACCGGCCACCAGCATGATGAGGCCGAGAACCCCGAGCAGCAGCGACTCGGCGTGATCGGCGGCGAAAATTTTGGAAATCCGGTGGCCGTGGCGTAAAGCCAGATACAGGATGACCAGCACCGCTGCCACCGCCACCGCAAGACTGGTGGCTCCCTGCACAATGCTGGCGCCGATGACCAGCGCAGAGAGCACGGGAAGGTAGAACGCCATGGCCAGGTCCTCAAGCACCAGGATGGCGAGGATCGTGGGAGTCTCCCGGTTGCCAAGCCGTCCGAGGTCGCGCAGCACTTTTGCGATAACGCCGGAGGAGGACACCCAGGTCACCCCCGCCATAGCGAGAGCAGCCACCGGCCCCCAACCCAGAAGAAAAGCGAAAATCGCGCCCGGAGCCGCGTTCAGCAGGGCGTCCCAAAGGCCGGCGACCTTGGACGACTTGAGGTTGCCGACCAACTCGCTCGCGGAGTATTCCAGGCCCAGCATGGCCAGGAGCAGGATGACGCCGATCTCTGAGCCGATGTGAAAGAACTCATCGCTTGCTTCCAGGGGGAACAGCCCGCCGGAGCCGAAGGCAAGCCCGGTCACGAGGTAAAGCGGGATCGGAGAGATTCCGAACCGGGCGGCCAACCGGCCGAGGAGACTCAAGCCGAGGAGGAGCGCGCCCACCTCAACAAGAAGCAGGGTGGTCTCATGCATGGCCAGCGCCGACTAGCGGGTATCGTCTGAGAGCAAACGGCCGAGCGACGCCAGACCATCACGCGTACCCACGGCAACGATTGTGTCGCCGGGTTCCAGGATGAAAGCCGGCGGTGGTGAAGCGATGACATTACGGCCGCGAACGATCGCGACAATGGAGACACCCGTGCGGGTCCGCGTCTTTGTGTCGCCGAGCGGCCGGTTCACATAGGGGGAGTCTGCCGGAAGGAGCAGTTGCTCCGTGAAGACGCCCGCCGTATGCGAGGTTAAGCCAGACAATTGACTGAACGTTATCGACCTTCCCAGCAAGTCGGCAAGAGCTGCAGCCTCATCGTCGGACAGGACTATCGACTCGCGGCAGGCATCCGGATCGTCAAGGTCATATACTGCGAGGTCGCGTTCTCCGCCACGGTGTGAGACAACACTCAGGCGGCGACCGCTCGAAGTTAAGACATCGTGACGAACACCGATACCGGGAAGCTCAATTTTCTCAATGCGTACACCCACCTCGCAAATGTACCGCTATTGGTACCCGTCCAATCAATGACCCCGTAGCCGCTCCATTTCCCGACGTTCACGCTTAGTGGGTCTTCCTGCTCCACGGTCACGGACGGCGACAACAGCCGTTTCCTCTCTGGGGGGCGGCGGGGGAGTCTTGTCGAAAGCCGCCGCCGCGGCATCCGGTGCCCCAACGCGCTTGGTGATAATTTTCTGCACGATGAGGATGCGGTCAAACCCGGCGACGCGTACCCGTACCTCATCACCAATCCGCACACCCTGAGCAGCCTTAACGCGTTCACCGTTGACACGTACGTGTCCGGCGCGACACGCTGCAGTGGCCAAAGACCGAGTCTTGTACTGGCGCACCGCCCAAAGCCAGCTGTCGACGCGGGCGCTTACCAGAGCATCCATGCCACGACTCTAAACCACGGCTCCTGCTGTTCACACGGATCCGTGGATGGCCTCGAGCGACGCACGCAGGTACGTGCTCGAGGTGACCTTGGTGTACGGAAAGTAGATGATCTCAACGCCAAGCCTGGGAAATTCGGCGTCCCAGCGTTTCCACTCCGGTTCTGACCTCTTATCGTCACCGGCGAAGAGGCGGTCAAAACCCCACTCCTGCCATACCAGCATCTTGTCAACGCTAGCTTGGGGGATCACGCGGTCGACACAACTCATTGCCGCCACGATTTCACGGCGCTCCTCGTAAGGGACTATTGGGCTCTTGCCCTTGAAAGTGAGGGAGAGGTCGTCGGTTGTCACCCCGACCATGAGCTCATCGCACTTGCGGCTTGCTCGTTCCAGCAGTCGCACATGGCCAACGTGGAACATGTCGAAAACCCCTGCGGTATAGCCAACGATCATGAGGTCACCACTTTCACTTCCCAGGGCTCGCCGGTTCTAGCCAACCGCAAATATTTGCGTCGCATAGAGATGGCGGTGTGCACCGCGTTCGCGACGAACATGGCGGCGTAGACGATGACGAACGCGGGAGGGAAACCCCAAACCAGGAAGATCCAGCACAGGGTGCCCATGTCTGTGGGGATGAGCAGGACTGATTGGGGCACCCCACCCGTAAACGGTGGCCGGTTGCCCTCCCCCGAGAGCTGCTCCGCCAGGATTTGGCTCATAAATTGGCCACCGCTGACGAGCACATAAGCCAGGGCTATCACCAGCGGCCAAGCGCTCTCCGGGGTGAACCGCCACAGGCCGACTAGGACGGCGAGGTGAATTGCGGGCGTTCTTACGGCATCGACAACGTGGTCAAGCCATTCGCCTTGCTTGCTGCCACGCCCGCCCAGCCGCGCAACCTGCCCGTCCGCGGAATCCAGAAGATACCCGAGCGCCAGAAGGGCAGCCACCGTGATGCCCAAAAGTGGGGTTGGCTCGACGCCGACGATCAGCGTGAGGGCCGAGAGGGAGACGACAGCGCTGGCGAGCGTCACCATGTTGGGTGACCAGCCCCAAGAGTATGCTGCTGCTGCGGCATACCTGGCGAGCCTGCGATTCACCCACCGCGTGTATGCAGGCACCCCGCCTCCCGGCTTCTGAGCGTGGTCGAGGGCAGACAGAGCTGTGCTGAAATGGCGCTCCGGGATCGTGTTCAGCTGCCCGGTCATCACGGGGCGCCTACCGGCCGAATTTCATGCGTGATCATGGTTTAGCTACCCCCAAGTCGCAGTTGCCGTCAAATCGAAGCTGTGGCTGGGCGTGTTCCGATAGTTGGAGTGCACCTCGGCCGTGATGACGTTGTTGCCGGATGCCAGCAAGCTGACGGGGAACTCGGCTGTGATGGGATTCGCTGCAGCCGCGGCCCCGACCGCCGTGTTCGCGTATGTTGTGTGTGTTATCGCGTCGGCATGCAGATTGCGGCGCATGACTTCGACGCCGTTGACGTAAACGACGACGCCATCGTCAGCACGGGTCGTGATGCTGGCGGCCGTAATGAGATTCGCGTCCGCGATGGTAAATGCTCTGCGGTAATACGACGTGACGGGGATGGTGCCAGGGATGGAGAGCGTTGTCTGCACACCAGCTTGCCCATACCCAAGGGGTGAGACCCCCACCGCCCACGACGTGTCGGGATAGGAAACGGCAGACCACCCGGCCGCCGGAGGGGTGACGCTGTACCAGTATGCCCATGCGCTTGCGGAGGGGATGAGGGCCGCGGTTGCCGGCTGCTCGGGCTCTCCAGGTATGCCTGGTTCTTCCACGGCCGGAGGGGTTGGAGCAACGGGTTCTTGCGGGCTGATGGGTTGCACGCCGGTGTTCCCCGTCGCGGTCAGCTCGAAACTGTGGCTCGGGGTCGTACGGTAGTTGGAATGCACTTCAGCCGCGATGACATTTGTCCCGTCGACGAAGGCCGAACCTGGTACCACGACAGCGATCGGATTGGCCACCGCAGTGGCCGCCCCCGGGGCGACGTTGGCATACGTCGCGTTGCCCACTATGCCGGCATCCATGTTGCGGCGCAGCACTTCCGTACCATTCACGTAAACGACCACACCATCATCCGCGCGCGTTGTCAGATTTACGCTGGCCAGAGAGGACGCATCGGAGACGACGAAAGACTTCCGGTAATACGACGTCACCGGCTTGGGGGCGGCGGAAATCAAAGTGGTTCCCAGATTTTTGTGCCCATAGCCGAGGGGTGCCGCGCCTGCAGACCATGCCGAATCGTCAAACGTCGTGCTCTTCCAGGCGGTCGCCGGAGCAGTTGCCTCGTACCAGTATTTCCATAAGCTAGCCGTTTCGATTAGCGAGGGGTCGGCAGGGGCTGAAGCGGGACTTGCGACGGCGCTCGTCGTGCTTGCAGACCAGTTGTCGGCGCCGTCCGCGGCTCGAACGAAGTAGCGTGTTCCTGCCGGTGCGCCAGGCAAGGTGAGTGTTGTCGCTGTCGTTGTTGCAACAACGCGGTCTTGCCGGAGCACGTGATACGTCACCCCACCTCGATCATCAGTCGAGCCCGTCCAACTCAACCTCACTCCGTTGTCTGTCGATACCACTGACAGTGCGGATGGTGTGGTGGGCTCTGAACTGTCTGCTGGAGCGAACCTTACGAAGCCGCCAGACCACTGCTGCGCATAGCCGGCGGTATGGGAAAGGCTGTAGTCGCCACCTGCCCAGAGAACGCCTCGCGAATCAGAAAATAGGGCCCAGCCGCCGCCGCCGCTTCGAGTGCCGATAGTGGGGCTGAACTGCGCGAGATATTGGCCGGTAGAAGCATCCCATGCTCCAACCGAATTGATTCTTTCCGCCCTGGACCATGCATGCCCGACGCTCGGCCATGTTCGTGCGCCAACGTAAACACTGCCGTAGCAGTGGCAGCCGCCGTATACAACCGTTCCATTAGTCGTCGACGCCTGGAAGTCGCCGCCCTGCTTGGTGATGTTGGTGCTCAGCTCTGCCAACGTCGTTCGGTCGAAGCTGAAGAACATATGTTGGGCTCCACCAAGCCACACGTGATCGCCGACTTCCTTAACTGTCTGCTGGTAGTTGGCTCCGGTGATGCCGTTTGAGAAGGCGATAGTCCACGGAATGACCACTCCCGTTGACGTTGTGATGGCAGCCGCTTTCAACGCTGTTGAGGCGCGAGATTGGGTGAAGTAACCGGCGAAGTAAACCCGATCACCCCGGGACGACGCGTCGAGCGATATCGCTGTGCCATTGAATTCCGGATTCCAGGAACGGTCCGGGGTGCCGTCACCTACAGAGAACCGCGCGCCGGCGCGTGTGTAGGCTTCCGCGCTGCTTGCCCCGCCGAGGCTATGCGTGAAGCTTCCGCCGGCGTATAGCCAGTTGTCGTGAACGTCGAGCGCTCGCACAACAACACCTCCGCCGCTCAACCTGTTCACAAGGTGGCCAGTAAAGCGAGCATCAGTGGCACCGGTAAGGGGATCCAAAACGACCAGGCCCGCCCGTGCAGCCCCATTCACTGACGTGAAATAACCACCGGCTGCGATACGGCCGTCAGGCAGTGCTGCGAGCGCCTTGATCTGATTGTTGAAGGTGGGTCTAAACGTCGTTATAAGTTGCCCTGTTATGACGTTGAAAGCGGCCAGATAGGCTTGCGCCTCTTGGCTGCCACCTGATGAGGTTTTTTGGACGCGAGTGAAGTTGCCGCCCACGTACATGACGCCGTTCGCCTCTGCGAAGGCCGAGACCTCGTTGCTGCCTTCGATGCTTGTGGGGCCTGCGCCGACACCCGCAACACCCCAAACCGTCCGCTCGGCAAGGCTTTGAGCCATTGCGATACCGACCTTTTTAGGCGTTCCACTGTCGGGCAGATCAGAGAACGTGCCCGAGCTCATCAGTCGTGGTCGAAGAAAGACCTGCGTGAAGGGACGGGGATTGCCCGATGTCGTGTTCGGCGCCCAGATGTAGCTGCTGGCGCTCGTTGTGCCGCGGGATGCGGTCCCGAATCCGAAGCCGTCAACCCAGCCCTGGGTCGCGCCCATCGTGGTTTGCACCCGGTTCACAGTGGTTCCTGACCCGAAACTGTTGGTGGTTCCGCCGCTGCCTGTAACGCCGCCGACATCCCACTGCCCCACCCGCTGCTCGTTGTCGAACATCCAGGACCAAGCTGCGCGCGGACTGGTGATGGTGAAACTCACCTCTTGCCAGGCGGTGCCCTCCACGTTCGTCGCGCGGCGCAGTCGGATGCCGTCGGATAAAGAACCAACGTCGGCGCCGTTGAGCAAGGCGCCGATCACATGAGATGAGAGCTGGCGAGGGGAAAAAGCGGCCTGCCCGGCAATCTCCTCTCTCACCTGCGCGGACGTTCCTGTCCCTTCGTTTGAGGTGGACCACGCCTCACGGCCGCGGCCAATGAGCAGCCATCCGCCTCCGTTGGTCGACTGATCACAGTAGAAGCGGTCGGGTGCCCCCAACTGCGCAGTGGCGAGCCAATAGATCCCGCTCGGCGCGGTCGGCTCCAGTTCTTTAATTTCCCAACACGACGCCGCCGCCGTCATTGCAGAGAGCCCGTCTGGCGTAGGTATCGTCGCGTCCGCAGCCCGGGCAGGGGAACCGCCGAGAAGAGTAAGCACCAGAGCTGCGCTGCTGCTCAACACCAATGCTGTTGCAACCCTGGCATTGAGCCGGTGTAGTCCGAAACTGCGCATTGCTGAAGGTGAGGTGTGCTCTACTGTGGGGCCGAATGGTCTCATCGGGTGATCTGTCATTAAGGGAGCGGGTAAATCGGGCAGCCATCGGGTGATGCATTGGGTGATGCATTGGGTAACTCAGGGTACTAGCCATAGGACGTAAACCGAGCATGTTTCGGGTATATGGAGTGAGCATAGCTCGATAAAGCGCGTTGCGTCCAGTCACAGTGGTGGAGGCAGAGACAGTTACCGCTTTCGGGCGAAAATAGCGACGTCTGCCAGCTGCAGGCGGCGCGCGTCGATTCCGCACCAGAGGGTGTAGAGCACTGCACCGACGGCGAGAGTGAGCAGCAGGGTTGCGTGACCTGGTCCCCAAAGGAGCAGGCAGATCGCACCAGGCATCCCAATGGTCAGTACGGGAATTGCTAATGCGTACATAACTGCCTTGAGCTCGACTGTGACGCCTAGCAAGCGGCGCACCTCGATACTCGCTAACACGGCGTCGATCAGCATGCTCACTGCCCAACTCAATGCCGCCCCGATGATTCCCATGGTCGGTACGAGCACCACGTTGCCGGCGACATTTATCATGAGCACCACGCACTTGTTGAAAGCCGCCCAGCCGCTACGTCCGCTCATCAGCAGCATGGAGTGGATGTTCCCGGCCATGAACGTGATGACGGCCCCAAGGCACAGCACGGTTAGAGCTGGCGCTCCCTCCACAAACTCGGGACCGAACCAGCGAAGAATTACAGGCGCATACAAGCCCAGAACTAGATAAATGGGTGCACCGAAAAGCACCAACCATCGCGCTGCGGTGCGGTAAAGGGCCTCCACTTTTGCCAGCTCACCCGAATGCAACAGCGCACTAAATCGTGGCGACACAACAATCCTGAGTGCGGTGTCGACGATCAAGCCCGCGGCGATCAATCGACTTGCCGTCCCGTAGATTCCCGCGGCGGCAGAGCCGGCGATGAAACCCACAATAAGTACGTCTAGCCAGAGGATGGCTTGTTCAAGGCCAGACGAAAGGGTGCGTGGCAGTGCAAATGCAGCAATCCTCCTGCGCATTCCGGTGTCTGGCCACCAGTTTCCGCGTGAACCGATCACCAGTTCGGTCCTGGCAACCTGGAAGCGCACGACGAGGATGACAGCAACGAAGGCGACTCCTACGGGGGCTGCCCAGCCCAACGCGATGGCTGCCACCGAAGCTCCCGCTGCTGCCAATGTGGCCACACAGATGAGTCGGATGAGGGGAAGGGCGAGGCTGTTGATTACAACATGCGGTAACACTGCGCCCAGGCCTCGGGTGGCTCCAAGAGCAACCAAAGCCAGGGCTGCAACCGGAAGTAGCCAGCCTATGGCAGCCAGCGCCTCGGCCAGCTGCTTACCGTTCTCATCACCATTTCTGGCCACATTTGCAGCGCCCACCACAAGGGTTGCGCCCAGTATGCTGCCGGCGACGGACACCGTCACCAGCATGAAAGACAGCGCGCCGCGCAATTGGTCGGTGTCGCTGTGCACAAGGCGGGGAAGAAGCCAGATTGCTACGGAATCCATGCCGGCCCGCGCCAAGCTGAGAACTATGGAGAAAACGGCGATTGCCTGAAGCACAATGCCTGTGCCTGAATCCCCGAGACTGCGGGCGAGAACCACGGTCAGGAAAAAGCCTGCCAGCGCGCTCACGCTGGCTCCAACAAAACTCAGCAGTCCGCCCCGGGCGAGGTTGCGTGCCTCCCGTGATGCTGTCTCTGTTACCGCCATCGGGTCGGACGCGAAAGTAGATACTGGGCGAATGCGCGTATAAATCGCGCTACGAAAATCGGATTTCCGACCAAATATCGTTTTCCGAGCCTCGTGGGCTCAAGCCAGAGCCGCCATAGCCATTCAAGTCCCGCCGAAATCATCCAATTCGGAGCTCGTCGTTGCGATCCGCTCGTCCAGTCGAACAGTCCACCGCAGCTCACGATGACGGGCACATCCAGTGTGGTCCGATGTTGGGCAATCCACGCCTGCTGCAGCGGATCGCCCAAGCCGACAAGAAGCACGTCGGTATGGTGCGCGTGTATTTGCGCCAGCAGCTCGCTCGGGTTTTGTGACGTGAGGAAGCCGTGGCTCGTCGCGATTCGAAGAGCGGGGTTGTGGTTGCGCAATTCCTCTCCAGCTCGTTCGGCTACGCCAGGTGCCGAGCCGAATAAAAACATTGTTTTGCCGCGGGCGGCGCATGACTCGGCGAGGGGATAAATGAGATCGGTGGTGGCCACGCGCTCTGGAATACGAATGCCGAGTGCATTGGCCGCCCAGACCACCGACTGTCCGTCGGCGTAGGCAAGATCAGCCGCACGGATGTGTGCCGTAAATGCATCATTCCTTGCAGCGAGGTTGCAGACGTTGGCGTTGATTCCGACCGCCACGTGCGTGCCAGGCTCCTCCGTCCACACCATGAGGAGGTCCAGTATCTCCGCTCTTGACAAGGCGTCAATAGGAACTCCTAGAAGGACGCCTCGCACCGAGCGGGTGTTCGTTGTCATCGCCCGGATGTCCGGCCAGCTGTCGCAGATGACTCGGCTGCAAGATGTTGCTCTCCTGCGTCATCGTGGTCAGGTTCTTCGACCATCCTCTGGACCTGCGGGACGGGTGCTGAGAGGGATGATTCACGCGCTGATGTGAACCGTTCGGCGACCAGGCGGCGTCCTCGTGGAACAGCTATGGCGCCAAGGAATGCAGTCTCACGCAGGGGCGGCTCGTCCAGGATCGCCTCAATGTCTGTGGTCCGGCTGTGGCCTATAGCAACGACCATGCAGAGCGCATCGGCGAGCCGGCCAGCAGCAATTCGACTTGAGTGTGGGGCATGGGGAGGGAGCGCCAGCAGTATTAGGGCCTCGGGATCGGCTTCGGCCACGCGGTCATAAATGAAACTCGTGATCAGCCCGTCCGGCTCCGAATCAGTTTCTGTCACGTCGGGGATATGCAACTGAAACGGTGGTGAGCCGGTGGAGTGATAACTGGATCCCGCCGGGCTGGTGGCCAAGAGCTCCAAACTCAGGTTGCGGCAGACGAGCGCTTGCAGTTTGTCGCTCATTCCCGGTGCCAGCAGATGGATGGATTGTCCGTCATGGGCGAAGGCCGCTGCAAGATTGACTGGGATATCGCTTCCATCAACGCCCAGAGAATCGTCGAACATGACAATCACGGTGGAATTGGCGTCAAGCGATGCGTAAATGCGTTCCCGCGCTGCCCGGAGTTCGTTCAAGGTTTCTCCATGGGCGGGTACCGTGGCGTCTTTCGAGGTGACGTTGGCCAACACTCGGGTTCCGGTCAAGCGTTCAAGGTCGGTGACACTTGCCACTCGACGTCTGACCGCATACAACAGGAAGGCCACGAGAATGCCCAGCGCGACTCCTGCCAGCGATCCGCCCACCAGCGCGACGAGAGGCCGCGGCTCAGCCGTCACTTCGTTTTCGGCAGCGGTGCTGAGCAGCGACCCGCCGGAGGTATCGATCAGCTCCAGCGCGTTTTTCTGGGACAACAGACTGTCAATCTCAATGGTGATCAAATCCCGGTCGCTCGCAGCCTGGTTCGATTCGGTGCTTCCAGATCGACTGCCGGCCGCTCGGGCGTTTGCGTCAGTAAGCTCCTCCCGCAAGTCGCTGAGGCGATCTTCGATGCGATCGATGACGCCGCCCAACCGTTCACCTGCCTGGGTGGCGCGGTAGGACACGTATGCGCTGCTGAGGGCGTCGGCTCCTGAGCGAGCCTCCTCGATGGTGTTCGCTGAATAACTGATCCGGATGATGGTGGCATCCGAGACGACGTTCACTTCTGTTCCTTGCCGCAACTTTTCAGCGGAGAAGTCGCCGCGGAGCTCATCAGCGGCGGCCAGCGCAACTACGTGTGAGCTTGCAATCTTCGCCTCCGTGACGCCATCCAGCAGGCCGGAAGCCGAACGCTGTGCGTTGAAAGGGTCGGTGGATATGACATTGATATTTACATCCGTCGATGCAGTGAAGGTTTGTCCGACGACGGCGAGGTAGACAGTGCCGGCACCAAGGCCAAGGAGTGCACACGCTGCAATTGTTCGAAGGTGAAAGCGCAGTACTCCTGCGTAGTGGTCAAGACCGATGGGATCTGTTTCGGGTGCAGGGGTCATCAGTTGGTCATTTCTGTTCGCACGGTTTGGGAAGTTCTTGAGTGCTAATCAGGTTTGGGAACCATCGAATGCTAGCTCTCGCGTCGGTGCTTTGGGTAGGCAAAGCGATAATTTCTCGGGAATAGCTTGCGTCGGCAGGCCTTGTTCGAGATTCTTGTGACATGTCCCCGGCTGCAACACGTCCAATTGCGGGTCGTGTTGCTTCGCCCGCGGCTATGGGTGCCCGTATGCGAGCGCCGCGACAGGTTACCCACGACTTGCCCACCTGGCCGCTCACACTGACGTTTGTCGGCGTTCCTTTATGGTGGTTCTCCGGCGTGGGCGAGTTAGCGTTTCCGCTTGCCGCGGCAGTGATGCTTGCACTGATGATTCGCAGCGGCCGCATCCAAGCCCCCCGCGGTTTCGGCCTGTGGCTGCTGTTTCTTACCTGGATGGCCTTCTCTGTAATCGGTGTCGATAACAGCGGACGGCTCGTCGGCTTCGCCTATCGCGCCCTGATGTACTCAGCGGTGACAATTTTCTTCCTGTATGTCTACAACGGACGCGAGCGTCTGAGTGCTCGCTACATCGCCGGTATGTTTACAGCTTTCTGGCTTGCCGTTATCGCCGGCGGGTACCTCGGGATTTTGGCCCCACTGTTTGCTATCACAACGCCGTTGGCATATGTGCTGCCAGATGCGTTGCTGTCCAACGAGCTTGTCCAAGAGATGGTGATTCGCCGGGCAACGCAATTCGACCCGCAATCTGCACTCGTGCTTGACCCACGTCCGAGTGCGCCTTTTCTTTACACGAATGGTTGGGGGAACGCCTATTCCCTGCTTACCCCGATCGTCCTGGCATATCTGGTAATGGTCAGAAGGGAACGCAAGTTCTGGTGGCTGGTTCTCGCTGTCCCTATCTCGTTGGTTCCCGCCCTGTTGACGTTGAATCGGGGCATGTTTCTCGGGCTTGGGATCGCTCTGGCTTATGTGGCTGTGCGCCTCACAATGAAGGGGAGAGTTCGCTCTGTCACCGCGTTGTTGGCTCTCGTGGCAGTCATCGCCCTTGTCTACTCGGCCCTCCCCGTCGGCGAGCGGCTCGACGATCGTCTGGAAATCAGCAGCACCACCGAGGACCGAGCGCACCTCTATGCGGAGGCGTTTGAACGTACCGCGGAATCCCCACTGTTCGGCTATGGGTCGCCGCGTCCATCTGAGACAGCGGGTGCGCCGTCTGTAGGTACGCAAGGTCATTTGTGGACGGTCATGTTTTCCCACGGTTTTCCCGGCGCAGCGCTGTTCATGGGCTGGCTCGTTTGGTTGTTTGTTCGCACCCGCCGATATACGGACGCAATGGGCTTGGCCTGCAACACAGTGATGTTGGTGATTCTCGTTGAGTCGACGTATTACGGCGTTCTGACAACAGGTATGCCTATTGCCATGGTGTTAGCCGGATTCGCGCTGAGGTCGACCGGCCCGGTAATCGCTGGGCCCAGCGAAACCTTTCACCGCGACACTTATCGCCGCACACCGTACCGAATCCGGGGGGCCCGCCAGTGAATCCTGTGTCCGTTCAGCCGACAGTCAGTGTCGTCATCGCTACTCGAGGCCGACCACAGATGCTGCGTGATGCGGTGCGCTCGATACTGAGGCAGGAGTATTTGGGGCGCATTGAAGTGATTGTCGTTTACGACCAAATCGAGCTGGATGCGCTTACTGACCTTGACGTGCCGGATGCCCGGCAGCTGCGCACGATTTCGAACACGCGAAAGCCTGGCCTTGCCGGTGGTCGTAATTCCGGCATTCTCGCCGCACGCCACGACCTGGTCGCTTTCTGCGATGACGATGACGAATGGATGCCCAGCAAGCTGGGGCGGCAAGTTGACGCGTGGGCGATGGAGCCGGATGCACGCTTAGTCGCGACAGGCATGCGCGTGCAGACCTCGGGCCCATGGCACGACCGGCTGCCCCCGGCGCGAGCAGAATTTGCCGACTTTCTTGAATCGCGCATCACCGAGATCCATCCTTCATCTTTCCTGCTTCGTAAAGACGACCTGTTGGGGGAGCTTGGGCTCGTCGATGAAGACCTGCCAGCAAGTTACGGCGAGGATTATGACCTCCTCCTGCGGGTTAGCAGGCTCGGTCATGTGCTTAGCGTCATGGAGCCGCTGGTGCTCATCCACTGGAACCGCACTTCTTTTTTCTCCGGACGGTGGGAGGCAATCGTGGATGGTCTCAGTTACTTGCTGCAGAAGCACCCCGAATTCACTCGCACGCCTATTGGTACCTCACGGATTGAGGGTCAGGTAGCGTTCGCGTTAGCGGCACTGGGTCGTCGCCGCCAGGCACGCAGTTGGGCAACGTCTGCTCTCCGTCATAACAGGGGACAGCTGCGGGCATACGCGGCTTACGCCATCTCGACCGGCGTCCTGCCCGCATCCTGGCTCGTTCGAACGGTCAACCGACGCGGTCGCGGTTTATAGGTGTCTGGGAGGATCGATCGTTTATGCCGAAACTCAGTGTACTTCTTCCGGTTTTCAACGGAGCGAAAACCATTCATAGCGCAGTTGCATCGACGTTGACTGCTCTTCCGAAGGATAGCGAACTGGTGGTCTTCAACGATGCCAGCACAGATGACACGTCTGCAGTGCTCGCACAATTCTCTGACCGCCGACTCAAGATTATCGACAGCGCCATGCCCGTCGGTGTTGTTGATGCGCGAAACCGCCTGCTCGCAGCAACCGACAGCGATCTGGTCGCGCCCATGGACGCGGATGACATAAGTTTCCCATGGCGGTTTCGCCAACAGGGCGGTGCTTTGGAATTGCAGCGCGGAGTGGTCTTCACTACCGTGGTCGAATGGCGGCCACCTCGCGGCCGCGTTAGCCTGCACCCGCCAGTCACCATAAGCTCGCGGGCGTTTCCACTTCACCTGGTATTGACCAATCCTGTTACTCACGCGACGATGATGGCCGACCGCCTCTGCATTGACAACGTTGGAGGTTATAGGGACGTTCCCGCCGAGGACTACGACCTGTGGATGCGGTTGCATCTGGCTGGGGTGAGCCTTCGCCGACTCTCGTTTCCTTCGTTGGCTTACCGGTTGCATGGTACGCAAATGACCGCGTCCAGTTCGTGGCGTCGGTCATCCTGGGCAAATCCGCTTGTAGCTAATACCTACCGCAGCCTGACGCAAAATCTACTCGGCAGGGGGTACCCGCGGCTTAATGTGCTTGCCATCGATGAGTCCTTAAGTCATACAGATTTTTTGTCGACTCTTGCGGACTTTCAGAATGATGTGGCGGTGGCGTCGAATGGCCTAAGCGGATTCGAGCGGATGTTTGTCACTCGTGTTCTCACTGCGCGGCTGCAGCAGGTTCGCGCGCTGAGAAACAGCGCGATTTCCCAACGGGTGTAAAGGTCTTTGTTGCTCTCGTGCTGCGAGCACGTGCAGTCCCAGCTCACCTGGGCTGCGGCGGTGCGGTTAATATGCCCCGGAATGCTGTCTCAAAACCCGCAGCGTGCGCCACATGATCATAAGGTCGCCAGTGAGAGACCAGTTCTCGACGTAGAAAAGGTCCAGTCGCACGCTCTCGTCCCAGTCGAGGTTGGACCGCCCATTTATCTGCCACATGCCTGTGAGTCCGGGTTTGATGTAGAGGCGCCGGTGCTCGTGCCGCT
>JAODMI010000140.1 GCA_025464755.1 Homoserinimonas sp. | reverse complement strand
GTCATCTTCCGGATGCCGCGAGACGAGATCTCGCACCCGCTTGACCCTGCCGCAGCCGATGTGAAACAGGCTTAGTTACGATTAACGGCCTGGGCGGCTTGTGCGGGCATAGAAGGTATGTTCGAATGGCAGTATGCGATGGAGTGGCCAACAACTAAACGGCGAGAAGGTCAATGCTCTTCCCGGGCTAGCTAGGCTCAATAACCTTGTGCGCACCACAACGACGCCGGAGTTCGATGGTGTCACGTTCTATGAGGTGCTTGCGAAAACTGCGCTCAACAGGGTTCCTGGCCAAAGCAAGATGCCGTTCGGCTGGACAATCAACCCCATGCGCGGGTGCCTGCACCGGTGCACCTACTGCTTCGCGCGGCCAACCCATAACTACCTTGATCTGGACGCTGGTGCAGATTTCGACACCCAGATCATCGTCAAAGTCAATGTCGCAGACATCCTGTCGAAGGAGCTGTCCAAGCCAACCTGGACCCGTGCGCCGGTCGCGCTGGGTACGAACACCGATCCATATCAAAGGGCCGAAGGGCGTTATCGCCTGATGCCCGGCATCATTGCTGCTCTGGCCGACTCAGGCACGCCCCTGTCCATTCTCACCAAGGGCACCCTCCTGCGGCGCGATATCCCGCTGCTGGTCGAGGCGCGCGAACACGTTCCGGTCGATGTTGCGATGTCGATCGCTATTTACGACGACGAGCTGCAACAATCCATCGAGCCAGGAACCCCGACGGCGAAAGCGCGACTGGCGACGGTCAAGGCGGTGCGTGACGCAGGGTTGGAATGTGCCGTCTTTCTCATGCCGGTGCTCCCTTACCTGACGGACACACGAGAGCACCTCGATGAGGCGTTCCGGCAGATAAGGGACTCAGGCGCAACGTCGGTCGTGTACTCCGCGCTGCACTTGCGCCCGGGCGTCAAAGAGTGGTTCATGCTGTGGCTGGAGCGGGAACATCCTGAGCTGGTCGACAGGTACGCAGAAATGTATTCGCGAGGTGCATATGCGCCGAGCGAGTACCGCAGCTGGCTCGCCGAACGAGTCAAGCCCATGATCCGACATTACCGACTCCTTCGCGGCCAAGAAGATGCGGCCACCGGCGGAATTCGCTCTAGCGCGCTCGGGCGCGGCAACTCAGGGTCAACGCGGGCTCTGTCTTCGCTGATTGCCGAGGAACTGCAACCCTCGGCGGCTGCTGCACGGATGTCTCAGCCCACCCTTTTCTAGAGCGCGTTGCCGGGTCTTGCGGGTCGTGGCAACCGAGTAGCTTGATGACCCCGCATAAGCCGCAAGTGCGCCAGGTACAAGTAGATGACTAACGTGCGGCACATGTAAAGGGTCGTGGGGGCCACACCACGGCAGCCGCACGCAACGCGAAGGTGCATGCGGCTGCCGTGCGTGCTGTCTGCGGTTTAGTTCTGCACCTCGCCGCGCCAGGCTCCGGTTTCGTGACCTGTGCTCTCAATGAACTCCTTGAAGTTTTTGAGGTCGTTCTTAATGGCGTGGTCATCGACGCCGACAGCAGCGCCGACCTTTTCGGCAACGCCTGTGGGAGTCCAATCGAGCTGCACTGTTACCCGTGTGGTGCTGGGCGAGAGCTTATGAAACGTGACGACTCCAGCATGATTGTCATCGCCGCCCGTGCTGTTCCAGGCGACGCGCTCGTCGGGAAGCTGTTCCGTGATCCTGGCGTCGAATTCACGCTCCACGCCGCCGATGTTCACCTTCCAATGGGTATTGACGTCATCCACTTGGGTGATGGACTTTACGAAACTGAGGAAGCGGGGGAAGGACTCGAACTGAGTCCATTGGTTGTACGCCGTTGTGACGGGGACGTCGACGTCGACTGTCTCAATTACCTGTGCCATGTGCCGTGCTCCTTTGATGGGAAAACGTGGTCGGGAGTCGCCACGCTACCCACGCTGCCCGAAAGTTTCATGGGAGATTCTTGAACAAGGTGCACTGTGCGCAGGCGTCATTCGTCGTGCCCGCGTGGGAGGCGCCCGATCCTGTTCGTGCCGCCTAATCTCAGTGAATGATGGATGAGCGCTTTGGGCCAGACCGCTACGGAACCGATGTCCTTGCCGGTTTCGCAAGGCAACGCGGACCGGCTCCGGTTCCGTCCGTGGAGGCCAGCAAGGACCTGGTTATCGAATGGACCAACACGGGGTTTTGTGGAGCCGTTATCCGAGTAGAGGGCAAACTGGTCCATCTTGAAGATTTCCACGGTCAGGTGCGCGTTTTTCCGCTGGGTCCAGGTTTCCTCCTGGAAGGAAAGCCTGTCGTGCTTCAGGCGCCCGCCGCTACCCGCGCAGGCGCCCTGAGGTCCGCTTCTGGCTCGCTGGCGGTGGCCGATCATCAGGCCCGTGTTGCTCGCGCCAGCCGCATATTCGTTGAAGGCCGCCATGACGCAGAACTTGTGGAACGGGTTTGGGGTCACGATCTACGAGTGGAGGGTGTCGTGGTGGAATACCTGGAAGGAGTAGACGACCTCGACGCCATCATCAAGAAGTTCGCTCCCGGCCCGGACCGGCGTGTTGGGGTGCTGGTGGATCATCTGATTGCGGGCTCCAAGGAGAGCCGAATTGCGGAGACCGTCTCCCGCGGACCGTTCGGTTCTCACGTTCTGGTGGTTGGGCATCCGTTCGTAGACATCTGGCAGGCGGTGAAACCTGCTCGAGTGGGGCTGTCTGTCTGGCCGCAAGTCCCCAGATCTGTGGAGTGGAAGCACGGTATCTGTGAAGCCTTGGGATGGCCACATGCTGATCAGGCTGATATTGCGCGTGCCTGGCAGCGCATCCTTGGTACGGTCAAGACGTATGCCGATCTGGAGCCGGTGTTGCTTGGGCGGGTGGAAGAACTCATCGACTTTGTGACGGCTGAAGCCGAACCGGCCAGTTTTGGAGCATCAAAGTGACCGGCTCGGTGCATCGTCTTTGGTAAGGTCGAAGGCATGAACATCCTCGCCTTCATCGTGTCCTTCGCACTGTTCGTCGGGGGAATTGTGCTCATGGGCTACGCGACAGAAGTAGACGGGTTCGAGTTGGCGATGTTTGCCGGCGGTATTCTCACGGTTTCAGTGTCCATTGCCATTCCGGCGCACGTGCTGAAGCGCGCAGACCGCTAACCTCACGTCACATCCGCGTCGACCCAGCCCAGGGTCTTTGTGACCGCCTTATTCCAATTGCGGTTAAGTCGATCGCGCACGTCCGCGTCCATCTCCGGTTCCCAGCGGCGGTCCTCGTGCCAGTTGGCTCGCAGGTCATCAAGGTCATTCCAGAAGCCGACGGCCAAGCCCGCTGCATAGGCTGCCCCCAGGGCCGTTGTCTCGCCGACCACCGGGCGTACGACTGTGACGTTCAGGATGTCGGCCTGAAACTGCAGCATCGTGTCGTTGGCGGTCGCTCCGCCGTCAACCTTAAGTTCGGTGAGCGGTACAGCAGAATCGGCGTTGACCGCATCTAACACCTCTCGTGTTTGGAAGGCAATCGACTCTAGGGCCGCCCGAGCAATATGCCCTTTGTTGACGAAGCGGGTGAGGCCCACGAGCGCGCCTCGGGCATCCGCCCTCCAATGCGGCGCAAACAGACCGGAAAATGCGGGAACGAAATACGCCCCTCCGTTGTCGTCGACGGTGAGGCTGAGCGCCTCGACCTCGGCGGCCGACCCGATGATGCCTAGGTTGTCGCGCAGCCATTGGATCAGCGACCCTGTCACAGCGATGGATCCCTCCAGTGCGTAGTGCGTCTCGCCTTCCCCCAGCTTGTATGCGATGGTGGTGAGCAGACCGTGTTCGCTTCGCACAATTTCGGTGCCGGTGTTGAAGACGAGAAAGTTGCCTGTGCCATAGGTGTTCTTCGCATCGCCCGCTTCGAAAGCAACCTGTCCAAACGTTGCTGCCTGCTGGTCGCCGAGGATTCCCGAGATGGGCACCTCTCTCAGCAAACTCGAGGAGTGAGCGGTTCCGTACACTTCTGATGAAGAGCGCACCTCCGGAAGCATGGATTTCGGTACGTTGAACGCGTGCAGGATGTCGTCATCCCAGGTGAGCGTCTGAAGGTCGAGGAACATTGTACGGCTGGCGTTGGTGACATCCGTCACATGAACCCCGCCGCGCACTCCACCCGTAAGATTCCACAGCACCCAGGTGTCGGTGGTGCCGAAAAGCAACTCTCCCGCTTCGGCGCGTTCACGTGTGCCCTCGACGTTCTCAAGGATCCAGGCGATCTTTGTCCCGGCGAAGTAGGTGCTGAGCGGCAGGCCCGTAGTTTGTGCGAAACGGTTAACCCCTCCGTCCAGCGCCAGCCGGTCCACGATGGGTTGGGTGCGCGTGTCTTGCCACACGATCGCGTTGTAGACGGGGGTGCCGGTGGTCTTGTCCCACACGACAGTGGTTTCGCGCTGGTTGGTGATACCGATGGCTGCAATGTCGTGCCGGGTCAGGCTAGCCCGGGACAGTGCCTGGCCGATCACCTCCCGAACGTTTCCCCAAATTTCCCTCGGGTCATGCTCGACCCATCCGGCACGGGGCAGGAGTTGCGCGTGTTCCTTCTGGCCGACACTGATGACGGTGCCGGCGTGGTCGAAGACGATGGCGCGCGAACTGGTGGTTCCCTGGTCAATCGCGATCACATATCTCATGGATTATTTTGACCCTCCGCCATCGTCTAGGTCTGCGATCAGGGTGTCACGCACCACTCGACGCAACGTCTTGCCGATCAGCGACTTCGGAAGCTTAGCGACCGCTACGATCCGACGCGGAACTTTGTACGCTGTGAGCTGCCCTCGTGTGAAGGTGCGGATGCCCTCGGCATCGAGCTTTGCGCCCACCTTCAGCACCACAGCGGCGACGACGTCCTCGCCGCTGTGAGTGCTCGGAAGTCCGACGACGGCCGCATCCTCGACATCCGGATGCTGTCGCAGTGTCTCTTCCACCTCGCTTGGTGACACGTTGAAGCCGCCGGTGATAATAAGTTCTTTGATCCGATCGACGATACGCACGAACCCGTCGTCATCGACGGTGACGATGTCGCCGGTGCGAAACCATGGCGCCCCGCCGTCGCTGGCTGGCAGGAACACGGCGTTCGTTTCATCCGGCTTCTTCCAGTAGCCGCTCATTACCTGCGGGCCCCGCACGATAAGCTCGCCCTCGGCGCCGGACGGCCGGTCGACGGCAGGGTTGTCAGGGTCCACAACGCGGACCTCCGTGTTGGGCAGGGGTAGCCCGACCGTCCCTGCGCGCCGCGTGGGGGCGACTGGGTTGGCCATCAGCACGGGGGATGTCTCCGAAAGACCATAGCCCTCGACGAGGTATCCGTTGGTTGCCGCTTCCCACGGTTTGACCAGGGCGGCAGTCAACGGCATCGCTCCGGAGATAGCGATCTGTACGCCGTCGAGTGAAACGCCCTTGTCTGCGGCGGCAGCGGCCAATTTTTCGTAGATTGGCGGGACCGCGGGAAGAAAAGTGGGCGGGCGCCGACGCATTACCTTCAAGACCAGATCTGGGTCGAACTTGGGAAATAGTACGAGCCGAGCGCCCATGCTCATGGCGAACGTGAGGCACAGCGTCAACCCATAGGCGTGGAACATCGGCAGCACCGCGTACACGACTGCCGTGCCCACAGGAATCGTTGGTACCCACGCGCGGGCCTGCGCCGCGTTGGTGCTGAGATTCAGGTGGGTGAGTGTTGCACCTTTCGGCTGTCCGGTGGTTCCGCTCGTGTACTGGATGACCGCCACGTCGTCGCGGCTCGGCCTTGGGGTGGCGTCGCTGACCGGGGCTGCCTTAATCAGGTCACCCCATTTCGTAGTCCCTCGTACGGATGTGGTCAAGGTTCTGCGCGCCTCACGGGCTTTACTGATCGGCATTCGAAGCATGGCACGAGTGACAAAAGGCATTGCCCGTGTGACGTCGACCGACACGATCGCCTGCACCGCAACGTCTGAAGGGAAGTCCTGGATGGTGTCGACCACTTTGTCCCACGCGATCACGAGTTGTGCACCGTGATCCTCGAACTGGTGCCGCAACTCTCGGGGGGTGTACAGCGGGTTGTGCTCGACGACGATGGCTCCCAAACGCAGTACGGCGTAGAAAGCGACGATATGTTGCGGGCAGTTGGGTAGGACCAGGGCCACCGGGTCGCCGGCCTTGACGCCGAGCACACGAAGGCCCTCGGCTGCCCGCGCTATCTGAGCACCCAGTTCGTGGTAGGTGGTGGTAGCTCCGAAAAATTCTAGAGCGACGTGATCTGGATAGTCCCTCACCGATCCTTCGACGATATCCAGCAGCGAGCCGGTGGGAAGCTCGATGTCGTGGGGAACTCCGGCGGCGTAACTGCTCAACCAGGGACGGGGGGTGCTTATGGTCACACCCTTCACTCTATGACGTGAAGTAGCGCCAATCGGCTTGCGGTGCGCAGGAAGTCAACGGGCAGATTGTCTCCGGCGATGGCTTCTTGCAGGGTATGTTCGCTCAGCAGGTGCAGGGTTACATCCTGGTCGGACAGTACGTCTACGACATTGGCGAAGCGTTGCCGAGCTTGCATCGTCGTCTCACCCATCCGAGGAACGCTTTCAATGACCCAGACGTCAAAGGCGGATGCCCAGGCCAGGTAGTCACCTACTGCACTGTCGGCCTCGCACAAATCCGCAAACCGAAACCATAGTTGTCGGTCGGCTGCGCGCTTCGCGGTGAAGGAATGGCCTCCGGAAGTCAACGTGGTGTACTCTGCGGGATCGGGTACGTTAAGGCTGCTGCTGGTGCTCCACGTGCCGCTGGCAAAGCCGGTACCGGCTGCCTGCCCCACAGTTCGCCGGTAGTCCAGATTTCCGGCCAATGAGACGATGTCGAGATTCTGCTCGATGAGGTCGACGCAGGGCTGGATCAGGTCGTGGAAGTTCGGGTCAGGCAGCAGCGCTTGTGGCGCGTAGTTTGATGTCGCCAATAGGGTGACCCCGTTGCTGAATAGGTGCTCCAGCACTCGCGTAATAAGTGCGGCATCGCCGGAGTCATGCACATGGAACTCGTCAAAGTAGAGCAGGTCCACACCGTCAACGAGCCGTCCGATGGCGCTTTCAACCGGCGCGTGTGCCCGTGCACCCGCCGTCCTATTGAGCCAGACGCTCTCATGCAGGGCGCGGAAGAATTCGTGGAAATGCATTCGGCGCTTCGAGTCGCCGGGAAGGGATTCGAAGAAGGCATCGCACAGCCAGGTCTTACCCCGGCCGACGGAGCCATAAACGTAGAGACCGCGGCTTCCTGGTTTCAAGTCGGACAGGCGTTGGCTTAATCGCTCCTGCTCAGCATCAAGAACGGGAAGGTGGCTGTCGAGGGGCATAAAAAGTGAGTCTAGATTGTGCGCGTGCGCGTGCAGCTATGCCCTGGATGGGTAGGTTGGTCAAATGAGCACGCGGCCAGATAAGCAGCATCCCGATCAGCTTGCCTTTGCCACGCAGGCTGTCCATGCCGGCAATGAGGTCGATGCGGGGTCGGGCGCCTTGCGCACGCCCATCGTGATGGCAAACTCCTACGCGTTGCCCGAAGACCCGTCCACTCTCAGCTGGTCGGGCACTGATGTTCCTATCTACACTCGCAACTCCGGCACAAACCAGCAGGGGCTGCAGCGCAAGCTCGCTGTTCTCGAAGGTGGAGAAGATGCTGTAGCTCTGGCCAGCGGCGTGGCTGCCCTGCACGCCGTATTCTTCACAGTCCTGAGAAGTGGCGACCACGTCGTCGTGGCAGATGTCACCTACGAAGCGGTCTTCCGCCTCTTCACAGAGCTTTTGCCTGAAAAATATGGGATTCAGGCCACCTTTGTCGATGGGACAGATCTCGAAGCGGTGAGCGCGGCGATCCGCCCCGAAACTCGTCTGGTACACATCGAGACGGTCGCCAATCCAACCACCAAAGTGACGGATGTCGCGGCGGTTGCCGCCATCGCCCACAGAGCGGGCGCCCTTCTCTGCGTCGACAACACTTTCACGCCGCCCCCGTTGTTCCGGCCGCTTGAGCATGGGGCTGACCTTGTGGTTCACTCCCTGACGAAGTACATCAATGGCCATGGCGACGCGATGGGCGGCGCGGTAGTGGGAAGCGCGGAGCTTATCCGCAGGATCAAGCTTGACGCGATGGTTGATGTGGGGGGCGTGATCAGTCCATTCAACGCCTGGCTCATCATGAGGGGCTCAGTCACGCTGCCGCTGCGCATTCGGCAGCACTGTGCGTCGGCGCTGGCCGTGGCCGAGTATCTTCGAGACGACCCCCGGGTGGCCTATGTCGCATACCCGGGGCTTGCGTCGCATCCTCAACATGAGGTAGCGGCACGACAATTGATGGGTGGCTTCGGCGGCATGCTCGCCTTTGCTGTCGATGGTGGGAAGGAAGCTCAGAACCGGTTCGTCTCCCATCTTCGCGTTATTACATCGGCAGTCTCGCTCGGGCACGACGAGTCACTGATCGTGCACGTTGACAGCTCTGGACCGCGCGTAGCCGCGTACCCGTCGCAGTTCCAAGAGTTTGGGCATTTGCGTTTATCTGTGGGCTTAGAAGACGTGGATGATCTTCTCGCTGACCTTGCATCGGCGCTGGAGGCGACTTTCGCTTAGGCAGCGAGGTTTCGATTAGCTGCCCCGGAGAGCCTCGATAAGTTGCGGTTTGTTCTTGCGCGAGTACCCGGTGAGCCCAATTTCTTTCGCCTTGCTCTTCAGCTCTACTACCGTCCAGTCATCGTAGGAGCCAGATCTCCCGCCCTTTTTTCCGATCGACGACCGACCAGCTTTGGCAGCAGCGTTTGAGATGCGTGCTGCTTTTTGTTTGCTGGCGCCATCCTGACGCAGCTTTTCGTACAACTCTGGATCGTTGAGCCGTGGGTCCTCGCGTTGCGGTGGCATGGTCAGAGGCCCTTCCCTCCGGTTACAGGAATGACGGCACCCGACACATAGCTGGCGTCGGTTGACGCCAGATAGACGTAGGCAGGGGCCAGCTCGGCTGGTTGTCCCGGCCGGCCGAGGGGGGTGTCCTGCCCAAACGACGGCAGAGATTCCGGCCACGATGTGCCGGGGATCAGGGGCGTCCAGATCGGTCCTGGAGCCACCGCGTTAACACGTACGCCCTTGTCGCCCAGCTGCTGGGCTAGCGCCTTTGTGAAGGCGACCTGTGCTGCCTTGGTCATGGCGTAGTCGATGAGGTGCGGCGCCGGATTGAAGGCTTGAATGGAAGAGGTGGTGATGATGGATGATCCCGGGCGCAGGTGGGGAATTGCTGTCCGGGCGATCCACATCATCGAGTACAGATTGGTCTTGAAGACACGGTCGAACTCCTCCGTGGGGATGTTTTCCAGGCCCTCGCGATTTTCCTGATAGCCGGCATTGAGAATCAGGATGTCGAGACCACCGAGTTGCTTCACCGTCTCTTCGACTAGGGAAATACTGTGAGCTTCTTCACGAACATCGCCGGGCAGCAAGAGCGCACGTTGCCCCGCCTTCTCAACCCAATCGCGGGTGGCTTCGGCATCTTCCTGCTCTTCAGGGAGGTAGGAGATAGCGACATCGGCCCCTTCGCGAGCGAAGGCGATTGCAACCGCACGTCCTATACCCGAATCACCGCCCGTGATCAGCGCTCGCTTGCCCGATAACTTGCCTGTTCCACGGTAGGAACTTTCGCCATTGTCCGGTTCGGAGCTCATCTCTGGCGTCAGTCCAGGTTGCTCTTGCTCCTGCTCCGGGTAGCCCTCGGTGTGGTGCATCGTTGTCGGGTCGGCATCGTTTGTATCAGTCATGCGGGCCACCGTACCGCCGGAGTTCATCTCACATTCCCAGAAAGTTCCCACTTGTCTTGACCCCCGTTTGAGGGGTACCGTGGCCCTAACGTCCGGATCGGGCCGGACGGATCAGGCCACCGGGACAGGCCAGGGTAACGAAGAATCACACACCTCTCGCGAGAATGTGGCCCTGGCCTGGACTGAGGAGAATCTCTGTGAGACGGCTCCGATGAGCAGCGCTTCGGCATCGGTTTTCGTGAGCGTGGTTTCCGCGTGATTACTTCTCACGGGTGACGTCCGTGATCTCTTTGTCTGGCCGCCACCCGCGCCATGCGGGTTGACGCAATCGTCCCGTTACTGTCCACTCGGCGAACTGCACTTCGCCGACGAGGGACGGCGTCACCCAGTGCGCGTCACGCGCATCAGCACTTGGTACTCCAACCAGCGGGTTCGTTTTTCGCTCCATTTTTTGCAGACGTGGTAACAATTCATCGAGCGCGCGATCGGTGAAGCCTGTTCCCACCCGTCCGACATACCTCAGCTTGTCTCCTTCTGGGATGGCAAGCAGCAGCGACCCAACTCCATGGGAGCGCCGCCCCTTGCCAGGTCGCCAACCGGCAACGACCACCTCCTGGCTACGGTGGTGCTTGATTTTGATCCAACCGCTGGAGCGCCGACCGGGCATATATCTGCCGTCCCGCCGCTTTGCCATGATGCCTTCCAGTCCCAACTCTGAGCTGCTGCGAAGCGCTTCATCGATGCCTCCGTCGAACGCCGGCGGAACCTGGATACGTGCCGTCTCTGTCACCACCTCCATGAGGAGGGCACGTCTACGGTCGTAGTCGAGTTGGGTCGTCGATTTCCCGTCCCAGTGCACAATGTCAAACACCATGAAGTGCACAGGAGTGGTCTCGGAGGCCCGCTCGACATCCGCACTTTTGGTCAATCTCATGCGGGTCTGGAGCAGACCGAAGTCAGGCCGCCCTTGCTTGTTAACCGCCACGATCTCACCGTCGAGGGTCGCACGCCTGTCAACAGCGCGCGAGACTTCTGCCAAATCGGGGTAGCTGACGGTGATGTCGATGCCGTTCCGGCTGATGAAGCGGGCTGTACCCGCCTCTACGATGGCTATCGCGCGAATGCCGTCCCACTTCATTTCGTAAGCCCAGGCCGCATCTTGGTTGAGTGCGGTTGCCTCACCAGCAGTTGCCAGCATGGGAGAGATCGACTTCGTTCGAGGCGACGGGCCGACCGTCTTGCGCGGGGAGGTCTTCGCGTCCTTGTCGTTCATCACATGAATCAGCCAGTTGTTGCTCGATTTTTCCTCAGCCCCTCCGGTGTGAATGAGTGCGTACCGGTGCGTTCCATGTTTCTCTCCGTGAATGGTGGCGATAACTTCTTCACCGTCTCGCCACTTTTCGAGCTGGTACGTCCCGGCATCCCAAATCGTCACATCACCGGCACCGTACTCTCCTTCTGGGATTTTTCCTTCGAAGGTGCCGTACTCAAGGGGATGGTCTTCCGTCTGCACAGCCAGGTGGTTTTGCCCCGGGTCTGTCGGCACGCCTTTGGGTAAGGCCCAGCTCACCAGAACACCGTCATGTTCGAGGCGGAAGTCGTAATGAAGCCGACGGGCATGGTGCTCCTGGATGACGAACGAGGGATCTCCGCCTTTAACAGCGGCTGCTGGTTTGGCGCCCATCGGCTCTGCCGTTTTCGACGGGTCGCGCATGCTCCGGTATTTGGCTAAGCGGCTCTCACCTATTTGCGAGGTGTCGTACAGGGCCCGGCTCCCGTCACTGGTTGCACAAGCCTCGGTGTGCCCGGCGGCCAGAGACGCCAGTGGGTCGCCGCGGCGCTTCACCCGCGCGAGCACCTCTGTGTAGTCGAGGTGCGTCAGATTGGAGGATGCCAGCTCGCGCCACGTTCGCGGGGCGGCCACGGTGGGGCGCAGCCTGCCTCGTAACGAGTATGGGGCTACGGTGGTCTTGGCAGCGTTGTTCTGGCTCCAATCCACGAGGACCTTACCGTGCCGTAGCTCCTTCTTCATATCGCTGACGATGAGGTCGGGATGGTCGGCTTCGAGGGCACGAGCCAGTTCGTGGGCGACGGCTGAGACCGCATTCGAGTCCTGTTTACCATCCAGTGCGGCGTACAGATGAATGCCTTTACTTCCGCTGGTAACGGGCAGAGGATCCAAACCCATGTGCTGCAGGATCTCCCGTGCAAGACGGGCGACTTCAGCGCACTCCTGCAAACCGGCACCTTCGCCTGGGTCAAGGTCAAGCACTAGCCGGTCGGGGTACTTTTGCACGCCGGTGCGACCGAACTGCCACTGCGGCACATGGATTTCCAATGCGGCGATCTGACCGAGCCACGCGAGCGTTGCACGGTCGTTAACCAGCGGGTATTCATTGACATGATTCTTGTGGTGGAGCTCCCGTCGGGCAATCCAGGACGGCGTCGACTCGTCGAGGTTCTTCTGAAAGAACATGTCTCCGGGTTTGGCGGCCGTACCGACTCCATTTACCCAGCGCTTTCGCGTTGCGGGCCGGTTCGCCGTGTGGGGAATCATCACGTCGGCGATACGTGAGTAGTAATCCAAGACGTCGGCTTTGGTGGTTCCCGTCTCGGGATACAACACTTTGTCCAGACTGGTCAGTTTCAGTCGCTGACCATCGACGGTGACGAATTGTTCCTCCGATGCCATGATCCATATTGCCCCCCGAAGGGGACTTTTGAAGGCGAATGCGGCGATGATTGAAACATGAGAGCCATTTGGAAGGGCGCAATCACGTTCGGACTGGTCAATGTGCCCGTTAAGGTATACAGCGCGACGGAAGATCACGACATCTCGCTGCACCAGGTTCACGATGCCGACGGCGGTCGCATCCGTTATCAGCGGCGCTGCGAAATCTGCGGACAGATTGTGGACTACGGCAATATCGATAAGGCGTATGACGACGGGGAACGAACCGTCATCCTCACAGACGATGACTTCAAGGCGCTCCCTGAGGAAAGGAGCCGTGAAATTGACGTGGTTGAGTTCGTGCCTTCAGACCAATTGGATCCCATCATGTTCGACCGCAGCTACTTCCTCGAACCGGACTCCGCGTCGTCTAAGGCTTATGTGCTGCTTCGGCGCACCCTGGAAGAAACCGACCGCACGGCAATCGTGCATTTCGCCTTGCGGCAGAAGACGCGTCTGGGAGCTCTGCGTGTGCGAGGGGACGTCCTGATGTTGCAGACGCTCCTTTGGGACGACGAAGTGCGTGAGGCCTCGTTCCCCGCTCTGGACGAGAAGGTACGTCTGCAGTCCAAGGAGTTGGACATGTCTGCTGCGCTCGTTAAATCTTTCGAGTCGGACTTCTCGCCGGAGAAGTTCACGGACGATTATCAGGAGCAGCTGCGGGAGCTCATCGACGCGAAGCTTGCGCACGGTGACGCGGTCGACACGGAAGCCACGTTTGGTGAAGTGCCACACAAAGACGGTGGGGGAGAAGTGCTCGACCTGATGGAGGCACTGCGTCGGAGCGTGGAGAAGAGTCGCGGCGTAAAAGCGGCCGCACCGCAGTCAGGCTCAAACGAGAAGACCGATGCGAAGGCCGCTGCTACGAAGGCACCGGCTAAGAAACCAGCAGCAGCGAAGTCTGCTTCTGCTGCATCGACGCCAGATAAGAAAGCAAGTAAATCGGCGGCAAAGGATCCCCGGAAGGCGAGACCCAAGTCGGCTTAGGGTGCGCCTCCACCAGAGTTTGGCATCAATGGACTGCCGAGGTTTCTATGGCGACTCTGTGAGGAGAGACTCCCGTACGACCCGACGCAAGACTTTGCCGATCAGCGAGGTGGGCAGTTCCGCCATGGCAACCACGCGACGGGGCACCTTGTAGGCGGCGAGATTATTGCGACAATACTCGCGGATCATGGCTTCGTCGAGAGTGGTACCAGTCTGCAGAGTAACCGCGGCGACAACGTCTTCGCTCCCGTCAGTGCGGGGAATACCAACGACCGCGGCATCCGTGATTCCGGGGACCTGACGGATGACGTCCTCAACTTCCGAGGGCGACACGTTGAAGCCGCCGGTGATGATGAGCTCCTTGATGCGGTCGACAATTGTAACGAACCCATCCGGGTCGACCGTTACTATGTCGCCGGTGCGAAACCAGCCGTCTGCAAGCAGTACGGCGCTGCTCTCTGTTGGCCGCTTCCAATAACCCTGGAAAACCTGCGGGCCTCGCACAAGCAGCTCGCCCTTCTCTCCTGCTTCGACGTCTTCATCAGGCGCATCAGGGTTGACGACTCGCATCTCTGTGCTGGGAAATGGCACGCCAACAGTTCCGGGCCGACGGGTGATACCCATGGGGTTTCCGAGCACGACAGGGGATGTCTCGGTGAGACCGTATCCCTCCACGAGCAGACCCCCGGTTGCCTGTTCCCACAGCTCGACCGTTGCTACAGGTAGCGTCATTGCCCCCGAAATGGCGAACCGCACGCTTTTTAGGCTCGCTCGCTTCTTCTGTGCGGCGGCGGCCAGACGCGCATAGATGGGCGGTACCGCCGGGAAGAATGTTGGCGGATGTTTGCGGGCTGCGGCCAGCACAAGGTCTTCATCAAACTTCGGGAAAAGCACGAGTCTGGCGCCAATACTCATGGCAAAGGTGAGGCAGAGCGTCAGGCCGTATGCGTGGAATATCGGAAGTACGGCGTAGATTGTCTCTCTGCCCGCCTTCAGTCCAGGCACCCAGGCGCGTCCTTGCGCGGCGTTCGAGCCAAGGTTCGAGTGCGTGAGCATGGCACCTTTGGGCGCGCCGGTCGTGCCGCTGGTGTACTGAAGCACGGCTAGATCGTTGACGTCCGGTCGCGGGTGGGACTTCGGCAGTTGTTTGCCCCCAATCAACTTCTCCCAAGTCATTGTGGCGTGGGTCGGCGATGTCAGCGCGGCCCGTGCCTTACGTGCCTTGGGTATTGGTAAGCGCAGTTGGAACCGTGTTGCCCACGGCATCGCGCGCGTGATATCCACAGACACGATGCTGTCGACTTTGAGGTCGGTGGGGAGGGAGGCAAGGCGTGCGCAGACTTTGTCCCAGGCGATGACCACACGAGCACCGTGGTCCTCAAATTGATGGCGCATCTCCCGATCGGTGTAGAGCGGGTTGTGCTCTACAGCAATGGCACCGAGACGCAAGACTGCGTAGAACGCCACGATGTGCTGTGGGCAGTTGGGAAGCACTAAGGCGACACGGTCGCCTTTCTTTACGCCCAATCGACGCAGCCCTTCGGCCGCCCGCCGAATCTGCTCGCCCAGGTCGCGGTATGTCGTCTCGGCGCCGAAGAACTCCAGTGCAACCTTGCGCCCGAACCGACGCGCCGAGACTTCGACCATGTGGGACAACGAGTGCGTGGGCAAAACAATCTCGGATGGTACGCCGGTGGCGTACTGCGAGACCCAGGGCTTATCGGTGGAGGCTTTCACGAGTATCTACGCTACTCCCGCGCCGGCTCGTCGGAGTGTGTGTTCAGCCTGGCTGCGGGCGTTTTAGAGTTAGAGCGATGAGCGAGGCAGCGCACGGCAGACACGGTCACGGCCACGATCACGCGGCCGGCGCCAATCGGGTGCGCCTAGGCATCGCGATCGCCATCACGGCGGTAGTACTGGTCATTGAAATTGTCGGGGCAACCATTTCTGGCTCGTTGGCGCTTTTGGCAGATGCCGGCCATATGCTTTCTGACCTGACCGGGCTTCTGGTGGCACTCGCGGCGAACGTGGTGGGATCCAGGCATGCCAGTGACGCGCGAACCTTCGGCCATCGGCGCGTGGAAGTTTTCGCGGCTTTTATCAACGCCGCCATCCTTTTGGGTGTCGTCGTCTTCATCCTTGTAGAAGCGTTCGAGCGATTCCTGACCCTGACAACACAGTCCATCCAGAGCACCCCCATGTTGGTGGTTGCCATCATCGGTGCTATCGCCAATGTTGTGGCACTGCTGGTGCTGCGGGGTGGAGTCGGCGCCTCAATCAACATGCGCGGTGCCTACCTGGAGGTGCTGGGTGATCTCGTGGGCTCCGTGGCCGTCATTGTGGCGGCTGTGGCCATCGCGTCGACCGGTTTCCTGCTTGCCGATCCCATCGCATCTGTCTTTATCGCAGTCCTGATTGTGCCGCGGGCGATTCTCCTCTTACGGGAGGTTGTGCTGATTCTCAGCCAGGGCACCCCCAAAGGCACGGATGTCGCCATGATCCGCGAACACGTCTTGGCGAAGCCGGGCGTGGTTGGCGTGCACGACGTGCATGTGTGGAGCGTTACGCCCGGGCAGAATGTGTTCTCAGCGCACGTGGTCGTCGAGGCGTCTGTATTCTCACGCGGTGAGACCGCCAACCTGCTCGACGCTCTGAACGACTGCCTTTCCGAGCATTTCGATGTCGAACATTCGACGTTCCAGCTGGAGCCGGTTGAGCGCGCTCGATCCGAGCCCGTGCAGCATCCCTAAGCAGGCAAGCGGTTGTGCACGCGAAGGGCGCCAGAACCAGTTTCGTGCAGCCTGCACAGTGATTCTGACGCCCGGGATACGATCAGGTACTACTTCTGCAGTATGACCTGAAGGTCAAGATTGATCGTCACGTCGTCACCGAGCGTCATTCCGCCCGCCTCGAGTGCTGCATTCCAGGCAACACCGAAGTCGTGGCGGTTGATCTTCGTGCTGGCGCTTGCCGCTGCTTTGGTCTGGCCGTAACCGTCGGTAATCACGCCGCCGAACTCGCCTTTGAGGGTCACCGGCTTTGTCACGCCGCGGAGGGTGAGGTTGCCTTGCACAGTGAAGTCCTCGCCGGTGGCGACCACTTCGGTCGAACGGAACGTCATGGTGGGGAACTCATCGACCTTAAAGAAGTCGCTCGCGCGCAAGTGGTTGTCGCGGTCGGCCTGGTTCGTGTTCACGGAGGCGACATCGATTACTGCTTCGATGCTTGATTCATTGGGGTCCTCAGCGGTGACGATCGTGGCGTCGAATGAT
>JAODMI010000138.1 GCA_025464755.1 Homoserinimonas sp. | reverse complement strand
TGTGGATACGGCGGTGAAGAGTGCGTCAGCGAGCGGAGTGTTGGAGCGGCCAGCTGTGGCGATGGGCAGCGAGAGCACTAGCGTCAGAATGACGATTAGCGACGTGAAGATCAGGATGGCGAATCTTGCCGGAGAAACTGCGGCGAAGTCGTCGACGAAATCGCGGATGCGCCCGGCGCCAGGCTTCCGGTTGGCGGACTTCGTGCCCATCGGTCCCCTTCAGCGTGTCGTCCGCGGGCGGCGCCCGTATCAGCTTGACATGGTACTCCCCGTCGAGGGCCGTTACCCTGTTGCCATGGCTGACATCTTTGACGTGGTTGCGGATCCGACGCGTCGTGACATTCTGCATGCGCTTCTGGAGCGTTACGTCGCATCTGAATCGGCTGCCGGCGACATCAGTGTTGGCGAGTTGGTGACGAAGTTGGGGCTCAGCCAGCCGACGGTCTCCAAGCACCTTAAAGTGCTGCGCGATAACGGGCTCGTCAATGTCCGCGAGCTGGGACAACACCGCTACTACAGCCTCGACGCGACGCCGCTGGAGGCTCTCGAGGATTGGCTCATACCTTTCCTCAGCGCCGATTTCGACACCACGGATGACGCGTCGACTGCAGTCTTCGCCCCCTGGGCTGGAACCCCGCTTCCGGCTTCTTTCCGCCGCGCCGGTGAGTCGTTGCAGCACCCGGGAGAGACGGGTACGGCGGTTGGCCGTGCGGTGGCCGATGCCACCCACCAGGCACGCTCCAAGCTCGAGGACGCCCAGCATGAGGTGGATCGCAGGGTGATTTCCCCCATCAGGAAGAAACTGCGTCGCGACTAGTTGGTGGACATCGAGTCACATCTACCCCTAGGGTTACGATTTAGCACTCCAGTAACACACCGCCTCGGGGTGCGCGACAGTGTTCCCTGTGCGGGACAAGAGGATGAACATGGCACGCGATCTATCTGAGGTTCGATTCCTCACAGTGGCCGAAGTTGCGGACATGATGCGCGTGTCGAAGATGACCGTCTACAGGTTGGTGCACTCAGGCGAACTGCCCGCCATCCGGTTCGGGCGATCTTTCCGCGTGCCAGAGTCAGCCGTAGCAGCCGCGATCGAGACCCACATCTCAGACGCGGGATAGTCATGGAGGGCCGCGAATCTGCCGGCCACCGTATCGAGTACACTGTTCGAAGGCAATTTTTCCCGCGGCTCCTGAACGGACCCGGTAGTCCGTTCAAGAATCAGTGAAGCCAGTAGACATGAGGTACGTATGGGTTCTGTAATCAAGAAGCGTCGTAAGCGTATGGCGAAGAAGAAGCACCGCAAGCTGCTTCGCAAGACCCGCCACCAGCGTCGCAATAAGAAGTAGTCGCGACAGCGAACAACCAGCGTCATACCGTTTCGGTGTGGCGCTTTTTGTTGCTTAAGCTGGGGGCGTGCCCAATGCCACTCTTACGTTGATCGCCAAGCCAGGGTGTCATTTGTGTGACACGGCACGAGATGTCGTCGCGGGCGTCGTCGAAGAACTCTCTGGTGAGACATCAGCACCGCAGATCACCGTCGAAGAACGGTCGATTTTGGATGATGCAGACTTACACGACCGGTATGCAGAAGAAGTGCCGGTGCTGCTGCTCAACGGCCGAGTGCACAACATCTGGCGGGTCGACCCCGCACGACTGCGGGCCGCCCTGTTGGCGCTGTAACGAAAGCTAGTTTGTGAGTTTGGCGGCGGCCTCAGCCTCGGCGCGTGAGTCGTAGACGGGCTCGTCGAGCACGAAGGCCAGCGTCTCTTCTGGAGCCACTAGCAACAAATCGGTTGGCTCTTCCGCCGTTTCGAAATCCTCTGCTGTTAGCGGCTCATCGTTGAGGTGCACCGTCACCAGGCCGCTGCCTGCCTCAAGGGATGGGACATCGAGCGCGGGAATGGGCTTGCCTGCCTGTTTGAGGAGCTCGCCGACGGCACCACCTATGCCGTCACTTGTCGCCAGGAATGCTTTCTCGTCAATAACCGTGTAGTCGTACCGTGTACGCACCGTGAACGTCAGCTCGCCAGCCTCATCCTCATCGTTCGGCTCTTCGGCTTCGCCATACAACTCGTCTAGCGCATCGCCGTACTCGCCGACCGCTTCCCATAGGCTGCGGTCAAGTTCTTCGGCTGCGTCATCCTCACCCTTACCGGTAGCGACCAGGTCGATGTGCTTGCGGAGAATGGTAAGAAGGGCCTCGCCGGCCTCGACTGCGCTGTTGTTGCTCATACTCTCACGGTACCAGCGAACGCTTTACGAGCGCTTCCGGCGGTGCGGGGGTAGCATCCAGAACCATGACAAACATTGTGAGTTTCACCATCGCAACCGAAGCCGAGAAGAGCGCCGACTTCCGGCGCGTGCTGTGGACTGGGGAGAATACCCAGCTCGTTATTATGACCATTCCGGTTGACGGCGAGATCGGCGCGGAGACGCACCCAGAAACAGACCAAATCCTCACCATCGTCAGCGGAACGGGGGAGGCCACTATCTCTGGGCAGACTAAAAAGGTGGCGCAGGGTGACCTGGTCGTCGTCCCGGCCGGGCTGCATCACAATCTCGTCAACAGTGGACCCAACCCACTCGTGCTCTACACGGTCTACGGGCCCCCAGAGCACGCCGACGGCGCCGTTCACGCCACCAAAGAAGAAGCCGATGCCTTGGAAGAGGCGGGCAAGGATGAGCCGCCCGCCTAGGCTCTCAGCCGGGTGTGTAACCTGGCGCTCTAACCGCCAAAGCGACTGAACCCGTTAGTCATGAATGCCCCCGCGCGAGCGGGGGCATTCATGACATGAGCGCACAATCGCCGCAGGGTACGCAACCGCGAAGCGGCCAGCCCTTGGGCGATGGGTTGTTACGGCGTCAGACGCGTCGGGCCGCGGAAAAGGTAGGTCGCCTCACGCAGGTTCGGCAGGTGCAACATCAGCATCAGCACGCGGGAGAGCCCCATGCCGAAGCCGCCGTGCGGCGGCACGCCGTAACGGAAGAAGTCCAGGTAGAAGTCGAGTTCTTCGGGATCGAGGCCCTTCTCCCGCGCCTGCTCGATGAGCACGTCGACACGGTGCTCACGCTGGGCCCCGGTGGAGATTTCCACCCCGTTGAAGATGAGATCATAGCTGTTTGTAAGCCCAGCGTCGTGCGCATTCCGCATGTGATAGAAGGGGCGGATGCTCGATGCATAGTCCGTGAGGAAGACGAATTCGTGACCGTAGGTCTCCTTGACGTAGGCGGCGATCTGACGCTCACCCTCAGGGTCCATGTCGTCGTCGTGGCGCGGAACCTCGTAACCGCGCTCGGCCACGATCCGCTTAGCCTCAGCGAGCGGGATGCGGGGGAAAGGCGTCGAAGGCACGGTCACTTCCAGGCCGAACAGCGCTTGAATTTCTTCGCCGTGTTTGGCTTTCACCGCCGTGAAACCCGCGACCATAAGGTCTTCGTGCAGTTTCATGACGTCTGCGTGACTGTCAATCCAGCTAATTTCTGCGTCGACACTGGTGAACTCGGTCGCGTGGCGACTGGTGAATGACGGGTCTGCGCGGAATGCCGGGCCGATCTCGAAGATTTTGCCAAAGCCGGCCGGCTGCGCCATTTGCTTAAAAAATTGTGGGCTCTGTGCCAGGTAGGCCTTGGTGTCGAAGTACTCAACCTCGAACAGTTCGGCGCGTGATTCGCTGGCGCTAGGCAGAAGTTTCGGGGTGTGCAGGTCGATGAAATCGTTCTCGACCCAGTAAGTGCGAAGGGCGTGCTCGAATGTGGTTTGGATGCGAAAAATCAGGTTGTTTTTGGGCACCCGCAGGTCGAGGAAACGCCAGTCCATGCGCTTGTCGACACCAGAGTCATCGGCGATGGGGGTTTCTGGGATAGCACGCGAAGCAATCTCCAGCCCGGCAAGCTTAATTTCTACGCCCCCCAACTTGACTCGTTCGTCGTGCTTGAGTTCGCCGCTGGCGGTAAGGAATGTGCCCTGGCTGAGGTTGGAAATCTCTGCAGCGACGGAGTCTTCAGCGGCAGTGCCGTCGTCATTGAAAATTCGGGGGTGCACCAGCTGCACGGCACCGGACTCGTCGCGGAGCACGACGAACTGCACCTTTTTCTGGTCGCGCACCGTCTCCACCCAGCCAGACACGCGCACGGGTCCATCGGATGCTGCGGCCAGGTTCTTAATAAGGGTGCGTTCGATCACCGCTCAAGTTTACCTACCGGCGGAAGAGGCTCCCAGCAACGCCGACTTACACTGGAGGGGTGCCCGCATCCAGGATCCATCTCGTACGACACGGCGAGGTTCATAACCCTTCGGGAATCTTGTACGGCCGCATTCCGGGTTACCACCTGTCGGAGCTCGGGAATCGGATGGCGGCGTCCGCCGCAACCTCCCTGCGGGGGCATCCGGTGACCGCACTGTACGCCTCACCCCTGCAACGCGCGCAAGAATCGGCCCAGCCGTGGGCGGACGCGTTCGGTCTGGATATCACCACTGATGAGCGCCTCATCGAGCCCCATAACAAGTTCGAGGGCCAAAAATTTGAGTTCGGGCCTCAGGTGATAACCAAGCCGCAGTCCTGGCCGTGGATTCTCAATCCGCTCAAGCCGAGCTGGGGTGAACCGTTCGTCAGCGTTGCCGATCGAATGCTGGCCGTCATCGAAGACGCCTGGAACTCGGTTGATCATGGTGAAGTGGTTATGGTCAGCCATCAGATGCCGATCGTGATGGTGCAGCGCTTCTTGAGCGGCCGCAAGCTGTACCACGATCCCCGTAAACGCCGCTGCAGCCTGTCGAGCATCACCACGCTCGCGCTCCGTGATCCGTCTTCGGCCGGCCCGAAGTTCATCGAGGTCGACTATCACGATCCGGCCGCGGAGCTGTTGGCGCAGTCCGTCGACTTTGGTGCAGTGTGAGGCTGCCCATAAGGGCGGGAGCGCTGGCTCTGTCCATGATTTTTCTTCTGGCCGGATGCGCCAGCGATCCGCTGGCGGAGCAGTACCGCGATGGCAGCAGCAAGAACTACATCTCTGGAGATGGAACGATTACCGAGGTCGCTGCGGAACAGCGCGGTGAGCCGGTGGTGTTCGAGGGAACGACGGACGCGGGGCTGGTCGTCTCTAACGAGGACTATGCAGGGGACGTCCTTGTCGTCAATTTTTGGTATGCCGCCTGTGCGCCCTGCCGGCTTGAAGCTCCAGACCTACAGGAGCTGAACGCCAAGTACAGCGGTGCAGGTGCCAGTTTCTTGGGCGTCAACATTTACGACCAACCGGACACCGCGCTGGCTTTCGCGCGCAAGTTCGACATCACCTACCCCTCCGTAATCGATGCCGACACGGGAAGTGTTCGGCTCGCGTTCGCGGGCGACGTTCCGCCGAGCGCCGTGCCCACCACGCTCGTCTTAGACAAGAAGGGTCGGGTCGCCGCTCGTTTTCTCGGCATGATCGAGGCGCCGTCGAGCCTCGACACGATCATCCGTGAACTTGTCGCCGAGGAGATGTAGTGGGTTCGGTCGGTGAGATTGTCGCGGGCGGCAATGTGCTGGTCGCTCTGCCCATCGCCCTTTTAGCTGGGCTTGTTTCCTTCGCTTCCCCGTGCGTCTTGCCGCTGGTTCCCGGCTATCTCGGGTACGTCGGCGGGTTCGCCAGTGACCCGGGGAAGCGAGGACGAGGCAGGCTGCTGTTGGGCGTGGGTTTATTCATCCTCGGTTTCAGCCTGGTCTTCGTCAGCTTCAATATTCTGTTTGGTGTGGCCGGGCTCCTGCTGGTGCCGTGGCTCGACCTGATCACTCGTGTGGCCGGTGTCATCATCATCATGATGGGGCTGGTGTTCATTGGCCTGTTCACCTTCCTGCAACGCACCGTCAAACCGCAATGGCGGGTGGCGACTGGCCTCGGCGGGGCGCCGCTACTCGGTATCGTCTTCGGGCTGGGATGGGCACCGTGTATGGGCCCCACTCTGATCGCCGTATTCTCGCTCAGCCTGGACAGCGGATCTCCTTGGCGAGCGGCCAGCCTCGGCATCGCATACTGCCTGGGCCTGGGTATCCCGTTCCTATTGGTGGCGCTCGGCCTGAACTGGGTCACCGGGTCCGTGGCCTGGTTGAGGCGCAACATCCGGCTGGTCAACATCATCGGCGGTGCACTGCTGATTCTCGTCGGCCTCGCGATGGTCAGCGGCTTGTGGACCACATTCATCTCCAACCTGGGATCGGTGATCGAAGGCTTTGAGCCGGCCATCTGACCACATTGACGCGCCCGCCCCCGAGCAGCGCGAAAGCGGAATCGCGCAACCTCGCCTGACGGTAGGAGGATACCTGCGGTTTTTCTGGCGCCAGCTCACCAGCATGCGCACCGCACTGTTCCTGCTGCTGCTGCTGGCCATTGCTGCGGTGCCGGGTTCGCTCGTACCGCAGCGCAGCGCCGACCCAAACGGCGTCGTGCAGTATTTCGAAGACAACCCCGATCTGGCGCCGATCCTCGACACGGTGCAAGCCTTCGACGTGTACACCTCGGTCTGGTTCTCGAGCATTTACCTGCTCCTTTTTCTCTCCCTTATCGGCTGCGTCATTCCGCGAACCATGCACCACATGAAGGCGCTCCGCACCAAACCGCCGCGCACGCCGGCGCGACTGGATCGCCTGAGCGGCTACACCTCGATCGAGGCGACTGAAACGGATGCTGCCACGGCCGTAGAATCCGCCCGGGCGCTTCTGCGCAGAAGCGGCTACCGGGTGCGCACGTTCGAAGGTGCACGCGCCGCCGGAGCCCCGGGCGACCTGTCGGTGTCGGCTGAACGCGGTTACTTGCGCGAGACCGGCAACCTGGTTTTCCACACGGCGCTCATAGGTGTGCTCGCCTCCGTGGGTATCGGTGGTGGATTTTCCTATAACGGCCAAAAAGTGGTCGTTGAGGGGCAGCCGTTCGTCAATGTGTTGAACGACTACTCCTCGTTCAACCCGGGTCGGTTCTTCGACGAGCGTGTGATGCCCCCTTATCGCCTGGTGCTCGACGACTTCCGTGTCGTCTACGAACGTGCAAACTTCAACGCCTACGGCTTCCCTATTGACTTCACCGCAGACGTCACCGTGCACATCCCCGGTGAGAAGAGCTATCAAGACCAGGTGAAAGTCAATCACCCCTTGCACGTGCTCGGTTCAGACACTTTCCTCCTCGGCAACGGGTACGCTCCGCGCATTACCGTCACCGATGCCGACGGTAACGTCGCCTTCACCGATTCTGTGCCCTTCCTGCCGCAAGACGCTAACCTCACCTCGCTTGGCGTCATCAAGGTTCCGGATGCTCTCCCGGAACAGATCGGGATGATCGGCTTTTTCTACCCCACCGCTGAGGCGCTGGAGACTGGCGCCCTAACATCGACGTTCCCTGACTTGCGAGACCCCGTGTTGAGTTTGAACGTGTACACCGGCGACCTGGGCATCGACGATGGGGTGCCACGTTCGGTGTACTCGCTCGACACAGACGGCATGACGCAGGTGGCTGGCGGGCACGCTGAAGCGGACGCCATCCAGCTGCGACCGGGTGAAGCAGTTGAGCTGCCGGGCGGCATTGGCACGGTGACGTTCGAGGACGCTTCTGACCCGACCAGCGGAAATAGCCCGACCAGTGGGCAGGCGGACAGTGTCCCGCGCTTCGCATCGTTCGATATTCACCACGACCCATCGCAGGGGTGGGTGCTATTTTTCGCCGTCGCCTCCGTGCTAGGACTGCTGACGTCGCTGTTCATTCCGAGGCGCCGAGTGTGGATCAAAGCCGTCGAACGGGCCGAAGGTGGCATCCGATTGGAATATGCGGGCCTAGCTCGTGGAGACGATCCCGGCCTTGAAGCCGCCGTAGCTTCGTTAGCTGAACGTCATGCTCAGCAACTCGGCCTTAAGCTGTCTCAGTGATCGCAACGCTCGACTCCTACTCACAGGTCGCCATCTATTCGGCGATGGCGGTGTATGTACTGTCGTTCATCATGTTTACGCTCGACCTGGCCAAGCGCTCGGCGAGCAAAGGCGAACTGGTGGGGTCCCGACGCCGGCCGTTCGAACGCATCGCGTTCGCGCTCGTCATTCTCGGCTGGGCTTTGCACGTCGCCGGGGCCGTGTTCCGCGGCTTCGCGCAGGGGTTCGTTCCCTGGGCGAACATGTTCGAGTTCTCGCTCACATCATCCGCCATCGTTGTCGGAGTTTTCATCTTCATCCAGTTCTGGCAGAACCTGAAGTTCGTCGGAGCTGTCGTCACCGCCTTCGCCCTCATTTCTTTGGGTGTGGGAACCACCAACTACTATGTGCCGGTTAAGCCGCTGCCGCCGGCGCTTGACTCGTACTGGCTGATCATCCACGTTTTCGTGGCCGCGCTTGGTACAGCGTTCTTCGTTATCGGCGCTGCGCTGGCATTTGTGCAGCTGTTGCAGGCGCGACGCGAAAGCGGCAAGAAGTCTCTCACCTTGTTGAAGACGTTGCCGGATGCTGTCAGGCTCGAGAATCACTCTTATTTCGTGAACGTCGTCGGTTTCGTGTTCTGGACCTTCACCCTCATTGCCGGCTCCATCTGGGCGGAGCGTGCCTGGGGCCGGTACTGGGGCTGGGACACCAAAGAGGTGTGGACGTTCATCATCTGGGTCATTTACGCCGGGTATATTCATGCGCGCGCGACTCGCGGCTGGCGGGGCGCCCGCTCGGCATGGCTGGCAATAATCGGATTCTCGTCGGTGATGTTCAACTACACCGTGGTGAACCTTTTCTTCAAAGGGCTGCACTCTTACAGCGGTCTGTAGTTTGACGCTGCGTGAGCTTGCCGACATTGTCGGTGCCGGAAGGCTCGACCGGCAACGCGTCCTCGGCTAGAACGGCTATAGCAGGGCGTGGCAGCGGGTGAGACGCGTCAACCACCACTGGGTGCGCTCTGCGCTGGCCGCGTTCTGTTCGAGCAGACGCTCGCTCACCTCCACCCGGCGTACCGGAATCGCCCCATTGACGGGGAGCAGCGGCTGCTCCGTAACGTCCGACGCCAGCAGCGCAGCCGTTCCGAGACCACAGTCGAAGGCGAGGTCCGGAATGGCGGCGGCCAGGTGTGCTCCCATAGAAATACCGACGCTGGTGTCGAGGGCGCTGGAGATGACTGTCAGCAGGCCGGCATCCGACACAATGCGAAGCGCAGCGGCGACACCGCCAAGCGGTTGGGCTTTGAGCACCAGGATGTTGGCCGCCCCCGCCCGGGCAACCGCGAGCGGGTCGGCGGCCTTGCGCACGCTCTCATCGGCGGCGATAGGAATGTCCATATATGTGACGCGCTTGCGGATCTCAGCCAGCTCGTCAACGCTGGAGCACGGTTGCTCGACATATTCCAGATCGCATGCGGCCATGGCATGTATTGCGTGCTCGGCCTCATCGACAGTCCAGGCGCCGTTTGCATCCAGACGGATGCGGCCCTCCGGCCCAAGGAAACGGCGTACCGCCTCGACTCTGGCGACATCCTCCGCCAGCGTCTGGCCGGGTTCAGCCACTTTCACTTTGGCCGTGCGACACCCCGGGAATGCTTCGAGAACGCGAGAAACCTCCGCGGCCGTTACCGCTGGGACGGTGGCGTTTACTCTGATCGTGTCGCGGAACAGTCGCGGTTGCTTCACCCATCCGAAGTCGATGGCGCCGGCCAGCCAGACGCTTGCTTCGGCATCCTCATACTCTGTGAACGGCGAAAACTCTGTCCAGCCGAGGGGCCCGCGCATCAGCAGCGCCTCGCGCGCCTCGACGCCGCGAAAGCGTGTCGTCATCGGCAGCGAGACGACACGAGCGGTATTCACTAGTTCCTGCAGGGATGGGCGCATGCACCCAGTCTCTCGCCCTTCGCCGGTTAAGCTCTCGTTATGACCACGGAGCCGATGGAAGTTATGGAGCCGGATCCGCCTGCGGCCCCGGTAACGGGGAAACGCCGATCCGTGCTCGGGGTGACCGCCGTCGGGATCGCCCTTGCCGCTGCGGTGCTACTGGCCCTCGCCATGGGCAATGCGGTGGCTCAGGCATGGCAGCTGGCGACAGCACTTGCCTATGTGACGATTGCTTTGACGGTGCTGGCGTTCCTGGCCGGACTGGTCGCTGTCATCGCCAATCTCGGGCGCCGTTCCGGGGTCGCCGCGATGGTGCTCGCCGTGGCCGCGAACCCGCTTGTGCTCATTTTCATCCTCCGCTTGTTGGCGTAGCAGCGCCGTAGGCTTGCCCCATGGTTTCCGAAATATTTGACCCGAGCGTTTGGCGGCAGGCCCCCGGCTTCAGTGAACTGACGGATATCACCTACCATCACGACACAGCGGGACGGGTAGCGCGTGTTGCGTTCAACCGTCCAGAGGTGCGGAACGCATTTCGCCCGCACACAGTTGATGAGCTGTACCGGGCGCTGGATGATGCTCGGCAAAACCCGCGCATCGGCGTTGTGCTGCTTACCGGCAACGGACCCAGTGCCAAGGACGGCGGCTGGGCATTTTGCAGCGGAGGGGATCAGCGCATTCGGGGTCGCGACGGGTACCAGTATGCCGACGGTGACGTCTCGACAAGCGCTGACAGCAAAGGTGGTGTAACCAGTGGTGGCGGCGGAGTGGGCCGGTTGCACATTCTTGAGGTTCAGCGCCTCATCCGTTTCATGCCCAAGGTCGTGATCGCCGTTGTGCCCGGCTGGGCGGCTGGCGGTGGGCATTCCTTGCACGTCGTCTGTGACCTCACCCTCGCCTCGGCAGAGCATGGACGGTTCAAGCAGACGGATGCCGACGTTGGCTCCTTTGACGGCGGCTACGGAAGCGCATACTTTGCTCGTCAAGTGGGGCAGAAGTTCGCCCGAGAAGTCTTCTTTCTCGCTCAGGAGTACAGTGCTCAGCGGGCATTGGAGACGGGGGCGATCAACGCCGTCGTGCCTCACGCCGAGCTGGAGTCGGTCGCGTACGCGTGGGCTAACGAAATCCTTACCAAGTCGCCGACCGCAATCCGAATGCTCAAGTTTGCTTTCAACGCGGTCGATGATGGCATGGTCGGGCAGCAGGTGTTCGCAGGAGAAGCAACCCGCCTGGCGTATGGGACGGATGAGGCCGTCGAAGGTCGCGACTCGTTCTTACAGAAACGCGAGCCGGATTGGGCTCCCTACCCCTGGCAGTACTAGGACCACCATGCGCGAACTGCGAATTGTTGATGCGTCCGACCCTGCAGCGGTCATGCAAACGTTAGCCGGTGCCCTCGCCGGCGGGCCAGCAATTCTGCCGCATGTCGGCGTGCCCACTGACGTGCCAGCGGCGGTGCAGCAGCGGGTCGCGCTCATCATTGAGACCAGCGGCTCGACGGGGAAACCCAAGCGGGTGATGCTGAGTGCTGATGCGTTGCTGGCCAGCGCCGCGGCATCCGAATCAGCTCTTGGCGGGCCAGGCCAGTGGCTGTTGGCTTTGCCCGCGCATTACATTGCCGGGGTGAACGTTCTCGTGCGGTCTCTGGCGAGCGGAACGGAACCGGCGCTTGTGGCCGCTGGTCGTTTCGACCCGTTCGCCTTTGCCGTAGCGGCGGGAACGATGGATGGCGAGCGACGGTTCACCGCTTTGGTTCCCGCGCAGTTATCGCGGTTGTTGCAGGAAGATGATGTGCTTGAGACGCTACGCAGTTTCGATCGCATTCTCGTCGGCGGTCAGTCCATGCCGGATTCGCTGCTCGCCAGGTCGCTTGAGCTCGGTTTGAACGTCACTTGCACTTACGGGTCCAGTGAAACGTCCGGCGGCTGTGTTTATGATGGCGTCCCGCTTTCTGGTGTCGGGGTTCGCGTCAGCGATGGAGAAATTGAGCTGAATGGTCCGACGTTGGCGGACGGTTACCTGGGCGACCCCCAAAAAACGGAGGCGAGGTTTCAGGAGAGCGACGGGCAGCGCTGGTACCGCACCGGAGACACCGGAACGGTGATCGATGGTGTGTTAACGGTCACGGGGCGGCTGGATGACGTGATCATCTCAGGTGGTATCAAGGTATCAATCGCTGCCGTGGAGCACGTCGTGGCCGGCTTTGTGGGGGTGTCCAGCGTCGTCGTAGTCCCTGCCGGCAGCGCCGAATGGGGCCAAGTGCCGGTGGTTGTCGCGACCACCGGTGTGGATCTCGACAGCCTGCGTTCGGCGGTGGAGGTAGTGCTGGGGAAGGCAGCTCGACCACACCGCGTGGTCGTGGTGGCCGAAATTCCTTTACTCGCTTCTGGTAAGCCCGACCGCCAAGCGTTGCGTGAGCTGGCCGAGCGCTGACCTCCCGCGCCACTTCTTCACACCTCACCGGGATTGATGTCCACCCGAAGTGGGATGCGACACGCCCGGCAGGCCAGCATAAGGGCCCTAGAATCCTGTGGTGGCCAACCCCAAACAACAGCGCATCGACCCGTCCAAGACCGCCGCGGCAGCGCGCCAGCAGCCGAAGGGTGGCAAGAGCGGTCGTCCGGGCGCGGTGGTGCCTCCCCGGGCGAAGGTACGCAAGGCCACTATCGCCGACTGGGTCGAGGGTGCGCGCGTGCGCACACTGCCACTGGCGATCGCTCCGGTCGCCCTGGGAACGGCGGTGGCTTATTTCTACGAAGCCCAATGGCACTGGGTTCGCGCGCTCCTCTGCCTGGCCGTTGCCGTTCTGCTGCAGATCGCTGTCAATTATGCGAACGATTATTCTGATGGCATCCGCGGAACCGACAAATATCGGGTCGGCCCGTCCAGGCTGACCGGATCTGGGGCAGCGAAGCCGCGCACGGTTCTCATCGTCGCGCTGGTGTTCTTCGGGTTTGCGGCGCTCGCAGGGCTCGCCCTCGTGGCGCTCACCGGTTACTGGTGGCTGCTCGCTGTCGGCGCGGCCGCCATCGTTGCCGGCTGGTTCTACACCGGAGGTAAACGTCCATACGGCTACTACGGCCTCGGTGAGGTTTTCGTGTTTGTCTTCTTCGGGCTGGTTGCCACTGCCGGCACTATGTACGTGCAGGTGGGTGCCGTCACGCTGGAGGCCTGGCTTGCCGCAGTGGCTGCCGGGCTGCTGGCGTGTGCCGTTCTCATGGTGAACAATATCCGGGACGCCGAAACCGACAAGCTCGCGAAGAAGCGCACGCTTGCCGTGCTTCTTGGAGACATGCCCTCGCGGATCGCCTTCGCCGTGCTGCTGCTGGTGCCGTTCGCCATCCTGTACTTCTACACACTGATCTTCGACAAGGCGTTCTACGTCTACTTCGTGCTACTCGCGGCCATCCCGGCGGTGATCATCACCCTCACCGGCAAGGTGGCGTCTGAGTTCGTCATCGCGCTTCGCCTGGCGAGCGTGACAGCGCTGCTCTTCGGGCTCGGGCTTGCGGCCGCGATCGTCTTCTAGGCAGCCCTGCACCGTCGCAAGCCTCCCTCGGTGGGACAAATTTACGTTGCGCTACCCCGGTCGATTGTGATGCCGGCTTCGGCGCGGTCGAGGCGGTCGTTCTCAACGTCATTGTCAATGTCTGATTGACCACGGGCGCGACGGTGGTGCAGGTCTCGAGCAACGGCGTCCCGTGGCTCCTTGAAGAAAATGTATGAGACGCAGAACGCGACGATCGCACCCAAAATTGCAGCCAGCCACAGCTCGAGACCGAGCAGCATCAGGGCGGTCAGCGCGGCGGCGAAAAGGCCAACTCTGAAGAGCGAATAGAGGGCCAGACGGGTGGAGGGCTTCACAGAATCGAGTGTAGTTACGCAACCTGTGAGGCTGCTTTTCGGCGCCCAGCATTCGGTCGGCTTGGCGGGCTTAGAATTTAGGCATGATCCGCTTAGCAGTGCCGCTGGCCCTTATCGGCCTTTTCGTGTGGGTCTACACCTTCATCGACTGCGCGCGTACCGACGAACAGCGTGTGCGAGGTCTTCCAAAAACGCTTTGGATCATCATCGTCATCCTGCTTCCGCTCATTGGAAGCATCCTGTGGTTTGCTATCGGCAAAGGCCGCAAAGATCGGCGCCTGAAGCCACAGTCCCGCCCGGTGTATCCCGATGATGACCCAGCTTTCCTGCGCAAGCTTGGCACCGACCGCGAGCAGGAAGAACGAATTCGCAAGCTGGAAGAGCAACTCGGCGAACTAGACGACGACAACCCGAAAGACTGATGGTCGAGGCAAGTCCCGCCACTGATTTTTCGGTAAGCCTGCTCGCCGAGTTCGTTCGTCAGGGAATTCGGGACGTCGTGCTCAGCCCTGGCTCCCGCTCGCAGGCCCTTGCCCTCGGGGCGGCAGAGTTCGAGCGTGCCGGGCAGCTGCGCCTGCATGTGCGGATAGATGAGAGAGTTGCGGGATTTTTGGCGCTCGGGATCGCCGCCGAGACGGCGACACCAGTCGTTGTCATCACCACATCGGGAACGGCAGTGGCCAACCTTCACCCTGCCGTACTGGAGGCGCACCACTCCGGTATCCCGCTCATCCTGCTGACAGCTGACCGTCCGCCAGAACTTCGCGGCATCGGATCTAACCAGACGACGCACCAGCATGGACTGTTCGGCGCGGCCGTGCGATTCGTGCGCGACGTCGAGGCGCCAAGCCATGGCGGGTACGACAACGACACGGTCAGGCAGCTTGCGCAAGAAGCAATTTCGGCCGCCAGCGGGCATTCGGATGCACCGGGTCCCGTGCAGCTCAACGTCGCTTTTCGCCTTCCCCTGTCCGGCCCTATCTGTGCTGCGCAGATCCCTTCGCCGGGGCCGGTGGTCTCACCCCCAGCGAAACGCACCCGCCCACCAAATGTGATCACGGCTGCGGCCGGGACCGTCGTCATCGCCGGCAATAACGCCGGCGAACAGGCGGAGGAGGTAGCGCGAGCGCTCGGGGCACCCCTCTTGGCGGAGGTGTCAAGTGGAGCGCGCTTCGGCCCAAACCTCGTCGTGGCCTACCGGGACCTGCTGCAGCATGCAGACTTCGGTGGCCTCGTTCGGCGCGTCATCGTCTTCGGGCATCCGACCCTCAGCCGAGAGGTGCCTGCACTGATCGAGCGCGATGGGGTTGAAACGATTGTGGTCCGAGGCCAGGCCGCCGAAACGTACAACCCTGGCCATCGCGTCACCAACTTCGTCGACGGTCTGAGCGTCACTGGTGCCCCGTACGCTGACCGCTCCTGGGTGGGCCGCTGGGTGCACACCAGCCGCACCCTGGTCGAGGAGGGTAACGATGCACCGAAAATCAATGCTCCGGATGCTGCCGAGGGCAGCGTCACCGCAGCGTTCCAACGTCAAACCCTCGCGGCCCTCCGCGCCCCGGTCACCCGCCGCTCGCTGGTGGAATCGGTGTGGCAGCACACTTGGCCGCACGACCGCCTCGTCTTGGCGGCGTCACGGCTGATCCGCGAGGCCGACCGTGTCGTGCCGGGCAAGAAAATCAGGGTGCACGCCAATCGTGGTCTGGCGGGCATCGACGGAACCGTATCGACAGCGCTCGGCATCGCGCGAGCTAGTCAGCCGAATCTGGGTAGTGGCGGAATTACGCGCGTGCTGATCGGCGACCTCGCTCTGCTGCATGATGCTGGGGCGATGCTTTTCGGTCAAGGCGAGACTCGTCCGCGAATTCAGGTCATCGTTGCCAACGACTGCGGGGGAACGATCTTCGATGGTTTGGAAGTTGCGAAAACCGCGCCACCCGCAGCCTTCGACCGTGTGCTGCTGACGCCCCAAAGCGTTGACCTGTCAGCGCTTGCTCTGGCCTACGGCTGGGAATATGTGCTCGCCGCGACCCGCACCGAGCTTGACCAGGCGCTGACGGCATCTGTCGGCCCAATCATCATCGAGGTGCCGCTGACCCGCGTGTAGGTGCCTCAGTCGCGCGTGAATGCCTCAACTATGGGCCGAAACTTCATGCGGGTTTCGACAAGTTCATGCTCAGGGTTCGATTCGGCGACCACGCCGGCTCCAGCCCAGGCGGTGATTCCGCCGGCCACGCTCAACTGGGCGCTGCGGAGCGCGATAGCCCATTCTCCGTCGCCGTCCGCTCCCACCCAGCCGACCGGCCCCGCGTACCGTCCCCGGTCGAATGGTTCCAGCTCCTCGATGACTGCCAGGGCATCGACGGTCGGCGTGCCGGCGACAGCCGCGGTGGGATGCAGGCTCGATAACAGGTCGAGCGAGGTTGACCCGTCTGTGAGAGTGCCCTCGATGTCGCTGGCCAGGTGCCAAAGATTCGGCAGTTTGAGCGTGAAGGGAACCTCGCTGGCCGTCACGGCGGGGCTGTGTGGACGTAACGACGACAGCACGCTTTGTACCGCGAACTCGTGCTCGTCCTGATCCTTGGTCGACGTTGCAAGGGCGGATGCCGCCTCCGCATCGGTAGTGGCGTCAACACCGCGGGCTGCGCTGCCAGCCAACACTCTCGCGGTCACCGAACCTGCGCGAACCGCGACCAAAGTTTCTGGGCTGGAGCCGATGAAGCCGTCGACTGCGAAAGTCCAGCAGTCGGGGTATCCGTCGGCGAGCGCCGCGATGACGTGCCTGATGTCAGCACCGACCGGAGCAGTTCCCACCAGGTCACGGGCGATGACCACTTTGCTCAGGTCGTGGTTACGAATGCGCGCGACCGCGGATTGGACAGCTGCCGTGTATCGTTCCGCCGACATGCGCCCGGGTACCAGTTGCGCGCTGAACGGCTGCCCGAGTGGCCTAATGCGGGGAAGGGCCGCTTCGGGAAGGGCGGTCGTGGTGACTCTGGTGAGCCAGCATCCGTCGCCAGACCGACCAATAATGACGGACGGGACGATCAGCACACTCGATTGCCCGGAGCTGGCAGAGAAGGCGAAACTGGCAAGGGCGACCAATCCGGTTCCCGGACGGCAGAGCGGATCGGTCACTGACGCCCGCGACACAAGGTCCCGCCAGGTGGCGGCAGCCTCAGACATCCGGTGCTCACCGGAAAACTCGAGGCGCAGTGCGACACCGTGACCGGACAGGCCAAAACCTCGGCGACGCCACAACAGGGGGGAGCCGCCATCGAGAAGCGAGACCAGGGGGCCGGGGTCAGAAATGGGGGTGGTTTCCACTATGAGCGAAGGCAACGGACGTTCGGTCGTGGGCACAGAAATCAGCCTACGCGAGCCAACTAGACTGTTTCGGTGGCCACAGCGGATATGAGCAAGGAACCAACCGAGGTTTCAGCGATGTTCGACGAAGTCGCCCGACACTACGACCGCACCAACGGTCTGCTGTCCATGGGCAATTCGCCGATCTGGCGGCTGGCGACCGTTCGCGCAGTGGCACCGCAGGCGGGAGAGCGGATTCTTGACATCGCCGCCGGGA